>NZ_JBSGCB010000036.1:0-106816 GCF_053601595.1 Nocardia sp. NPDC004711
AGCACGATGATGATCATGCCGAAGATCGAGGTGTCGTCGAGGATGTCCTTCTGGCAGCCACGCAGCAGCTGACCGCGGGAGGCGAGCGCGACCAGACCGGTCGACTGCAGCACGGCCAGCGCGATCGACAGATACCGCGTGTACTGGGTCATCTTGTTCTGACCCGACTGGCCTTCTTTGCGCAGTTCCTCGAACCGCGGGATGACGACCGTCAGCAGCTGGATGATGATGCTCGCCGTGATGTACGGCATGATGCCGATCGCGAACACGGACAGCTGCAGCAACGCGCCGCCGGAGAAGAGGTTGATCAGCTGGTAGATACCGGCGTCATTGCCGCCGTTGACCAGGTTGATGCATTCTTGAACGTTCTTGTAACTGACGCCCGGCGAGGGCAGCGACGCACCGAGCCGGTAGAGCGCGATCAGTCCCAGCGTGAAGAGAATCTTCCGCCGTAAGTCCGGGGTCCGGAAAGCCGACACGAAGGCGGAAAGCACAGATCCTCCTGGCTAACGACATGGGTCAGGCCACGGATTCAGCGATGGGCTGGTTTAGCCGAAAAACGCCGAGAACCATGACGGTGTTGGCAGACAACACTTGAACTCTAACAGCGGCACCGGGCGAGCTCGCGACTCGCCCGGTGCCATTGCTATTTCAGGTTACCGTCAGGCCAGCTCGGTGGCAGTGCCACCCGCCGCGGTGATCTTCTCCTTGGCGGAGCCGGAGAACTTGTCGGCCGAGACCTGAACGGCCACACCGATTTCGCCCTCGCCGAGCACCTTCACGAGCTCGTTCTTGCGAACGAGGCCGTTGGCGACCAGCTCGGCCTTGCCGATGGTGCCGCCCTCGGGGAACACCCGGGCGATGTCACCGACGTTCACGACCTGGTACTCGGTGCGGAACGGGTTGGTGAAGCCCTTGAGCTTGGGCAGACGCATGTGAATCGGCATCTGACCGCCCTCGAAGCGGACCGGGACATTCTTGCGAGCCTTCGTACCCTTGGTACCGCGGCCCGCGGTCTTGCCCTTCGAGCCTTCACCGCGACCCACACGGGTCTTCTCGGTCTTGGCACCGGGGGCAGGACGCAGGTGGTGCAACTTGATGGTCATGCGGAAACCTCCTCAACAACAACGAGGTGGCGCACGACGTTGATCAGGCCGCGGTTCTGCGAGTTGTCCTCGCGCACCACGGTCTGGCGGATACCGCGCAGCCCGAGGGTGCGCAGCGACTCCCGCTGGTTCGCCTTGGCGCCGATGCTGGACTTGATCTGGGTGACTTTCAGCTGTGCCATATCAGGCTCCCTGTCCCGCACGCGCACGCAGCATGCCCGCCGGAGCCACGTCCTCGATCGGCAGACCGCGGCGCGCGGCAACCTCTTCGGGACGCTGCAGCATCTTGAGGGCAGCAACGGTGGCATGCACAACGTTGATGGCGTTGTCGCTACCGAGCGACTTGGCCAGAACATCATGGATACCGGCACATTCGAGCACGGCACGGCACGCGCCACCGGCGATCACACCGGTACCGGGCGAAGCCGGACGCAGCATGACGACACCGGCGGCCGCCTCACCCTGAACCGGGTGGGTGACGGTGGAGCCGATCATCGGAACGCGGAAGAAGTTCTTGCGAGCCTCTTCGACGCCCTTCTGGATGGCCGCGGGAACTTCCTTGGCCTTGCCGTAGCCGACGCCGACGAGACCGTTGCCGTCACCGACGATCACGAGGGCGGTGAAGCTGAAGCGACGACCACCCTTCACGACCTTGGAGACGCGGTTGATCGCGACGACGCGCTCGAGCTGGTTCTTCTCGGCGGCAGTGTCGCGACGGTCGCCACCGCCGCGGCGGTCGCGACCGCCACCGCGCTGATCGCGGTTGTCGCTGCCACCATTCTGTCCGGCGGGACCGTTTCCGCCGTCGCGCCGCTGACGTCCCGGCATCAGACGTTCCTTCCGTTCGCAGTGTTGATCATCAGAACTTCAGCCCACCTTCACGGGCGGCGTCAGCGAGAGCCGCGATACGGCCGTGGTAGTCGTGACCACCACGGTCGAACACGACCGCCTCGACGCCGGCAGCCTTGGCGCGGGCGGCGATCAGCTCGCCGACCTTGGCGCCCTTGGCGGACTTGTCACCCTCGAGAGCGCGCACATCGGCCTCGATGGTCGACGCGGCGGCAATGGTCTTGCCGGCGGAGTCGTCGATCAGCTGGGCGTGGATGTGGCGCGAGGAGCGGTTGACCACCAGGCGCGGACGCGTGGTGGTGCCGACGACCTTCTTGCGCAGACGGAAGTGACGACGCGTCTTGGACAGGCGGCGCGCGGTCGAGGCGTCCTTGCCGATCGGCTTGCGAGCGGCCTTCTGCTTTTCGGTTTGTGCCATGGCTTACTTACCCGTCTTTCCGACCTTGCGGCGAACGACCTCGCCGGCGTAGCGGATGCCCTTGCCCTTGTACGGGTCGGGCTTACGCAGGCCGTGGATCACCGCGGCGATCTGGCCGACCTTCTGCTTGTCGATGCCGGACACCGAGAACTTGGTCGGGGACTCCACCGCGAAGGTGATGCCCTCGGGCGCGTCGACCGGAACCGGGTGGCTGTAGCCCAGGGCGAACTCGAGGTTCGAGCCCTTGGCCTGCACGCGGTAACCGACGCCGAAGATTTCCATCTTCTTCTCGTAGCCCTGCGTCACACCCACGATCATGTTGCTGATCAGGGTGCGGGTCAGACCGTGCAGGGAGCGGTTCTGGCGCTCGTCGTTGGGACGAACCACCTCCAGCTCACCGGACTCGGCCTTGGCGACGGTGATCGGCTCGGCGATCACGTGCGAGAGGGTGCCCTTGGAACCCTTCACCGTGATGCTCTGGCCGTCGATGGTCACCTCGACGCCGGCGGGAACCGGGATCGGCTTCTTACCGATACGCGACATTGTTCCTACCTCCCTTACCAGACGTAGGCGAGGACTTCGCCGCCCACGCCCTGCTGCTTGGCCTGACGGTCAGTGAGCAGACCCGAGGACGTGGAGATGATCGCCACGCCCAGGCCGCCGAGCACCTTGGGCAGGTTGGTGGACTTCGCGTAGACCCGGAGGCCCGGCTTCGACACGCGGCGCACACCCTGCAGGGAACGCTCACGGCTCGGGCCGTACTTCAGGTCGACGATCAGGTTCTTGCCGACGGGCGCATCTTCGACGCGGAAGTCGGCGATGTAGCCCTCGCGCTTGAGGATCTCGGCGATGTTCACCTTGAGCTTCGAGTGCGGAGCCTTCACCTGATCGTGGTACGCCGAGTTGGCGTTGCGCAGACGGGTCAGAAAGTCTGCGATCGGATCAGTCATGGTCATGTGTTTGACCGGTACCTTCCTGCCGCGGTTCCCATTCAGCACCGTCTGAGATCGGCGGTCGTGGGCCTACGACAATTCGGGGCGGTCCAGCCGGGAACGCCCGACTGGAGAAAACGCTTGCGCCCGGAGCAAAAAGGCCGCACACGCGAGGCGCATGCGGACACAGGTGTGCCCGAGCAACCGGTCTAGTGTAGACAAGGGCTGATCAGCGGCCAAATCGAGGCCGCCGTCACACCCGACGACGCCCGCTCCCGACGCCGCGGATCAGTGGGCTGCGCCGAGGCATAGAGCCTTGGGGATGTCGCCGGGGCGTTCGTATGAGTAGGTGGCGATGGAGCCCTTGATGTGGTCGCACATGGACTTGTCGAGGAGCGAAGCCAGCAGTTTGTATTCGGCGTCGGGGCTGGTACAAGGAGTCAGTTCGACATCGTTGGCGCCCGACTTCCGCAGGCAGTCGCCTTCCTTGGCGTTGTCGACGGTGCGCGTCGCGTCGGAATCCTTTGCGATCAGGCAGAAGACGATACCGGTGCCGAATGCTCCGATCCCCTTCTTGGCCTTCAGCAGGTAGCTGTAGGTGGTCTGGGTGCCGGGGACGTCCTTGCAGGCCATGTCGGTCATGAACTCGGACCCGTCGGGGCGGGCCAGGACGCGGTAGACGGCGGTGCGGTCGCCGCAGTCCACCTTCTGCACGGTGCTGCCGGCGGTGTCGGTGAGGCAATCGCCCTTCTGGGCGGCGTTCGCGGCGTGTGCCGGGTCGGCGCCCTTGATGCCGACGCAGATGGAACCGCTTCCCTTGTCGGTGTAGACGTATTCGGTGCCGGCGACGTCTACGCAGCGGTCATGGGCCTTGCCGGTGCCGGCTCGGTCGAGCACGACGAATCCGGCGTCCGATGCAGAGCAGGACACCTTGTCGAAACCGTTGTCGCCGGCCTTCTTCAGGCAGTCGCCCTGCTGGACGGCGCTCGCGGAACCGTCGATCAGGCCGCATCCACTCGTGAACAATGCCAACAGCAGCGCGGAAACGGCCACCACCCAACGCATTCGGAATCCTCCCCCGATTCAAACCCGTCATTTCCGACGAATCGCCACGGTAGCGTGCTGCGGCGACGACCACCAATCGCCGATCCCCGCTCTGCCATGCCGCGCGAAGTGCGTGGCGGTTGATCTGACGGTTCCGCACGCGAATTCGATGGAATGGCAAGGGGTTGGGCCGGCGCCCTATGTGACCACCGACGAGGGGACAACGGTCCACTACCTGGGCACCGAGATCGACGGACCGGCCCTGGTGCTGGGGCACGGGTTCTTCATGGACGGCGAGATGTGGCTGCCGCAGTTGGAGGGGCTGGCCGATCGGTATCGCGCGATCGCGGTGGATGTGCGGGGGCACGGCAGGACCGAGGATGCCGGGAATCCGTTCACCTATTGGGATCTCGCGTGGATGCGTGGAAGGTCGTCGTCGATCGGCACCGCGCCCCCGACCCAGCTCTCGAGGAGGTGGCCAGGCCTTCAACCATGGCCACATGCAAGGGCTCGCAACAGGATTGGGCGGTCCGGCGCGAGTACAGACGATTTCCGCGGATACGGCCACCGATATCTGCAACCTCACCCATCCCGAGCTGGTGAATCCCGAGATCAGGGAACTCCTGGACGGACTGCCGGCTTGATCAAGCCCCGGCTCCGGCCGGGAACCCGATGACCAGCCAGCCCGACGCCTCCGGAATGACAGACTCCCGCAGCACGCGTCCACTAGCGATCGAACACGGCTTCGACGCACTGCCGTTCTGCACCGCGTCCGCTCGACGGTTCACCTCCATGGCGAAACTCGTTGTCGCATCGGGCCGTAGCCCAAAACCCCGCAAAATGGATTTGATGATCGCGGCCATCGCCTCGGCGAATGACCTGCCTCTGTTCACCCGCAATGCCGACGATTTCAAAGGACTGGAACCGCTGCTGACCGTCGTAACGGTGTAGGTGGCGATGGAGCCGGAAACGATGCCCGAACGACGTTGGCGCGAAGAACGCCGAAGGCCCCCGCCGAGTCGGAACTCGGTGGGGGCCTTCGGGTTTGGTATTACCAGGTCACCAGGACCGGTAAGTCACCAGGACGACTTGTGGACGCCCGGGAGTTCGCCGCGGTGGGCCATCTCGCGCAGGCAGACACGGCACAGGCCGAACTTGCGGTAGACGGCGTGCGGGCGGCCGCAGCGCTGGCAGCGGGTGTAAGCGCGCACCGCGAACTTCGGCTTGGCGTTGGCCTTGTTGATCAGAGCCTTCTTAGCCATGGATCAGTTCTCCTTGAACGGGAAGCCGAGGTGCTTGAGCAGGGCCCGGCCTTCTTCGTTGTTGGTGGCGGTGGTCACCACGGTGATGTCCATACCACGCGGACGGTCGATCTTGTCGACGTCGATCTCGTGGAACATGGACTGCTCGGAGAGACCGAAGGTGTAGTTGCCGTTGCCGTCGAACTGCTTCGGCGACAGACCGCGGAAGTCGCGGATACGCGGCAGCGCGATCGAGATCAGACGGTCCAGGAACTCCCACATCCGGTCGCCGCGCAGGGTGACCTTCGCGCCGATCGGCATGCCCTCACGCAGCTTGAACTGCGCGATGGACTTGGTCGCCTTGCGGATCTCGGGCTTCTGGCCGGTGATCAGGGTGAGGTCGGCGACCGCACCGTTGATCAGCTTGGCGTCACGGGCGGCGTCGCCGACACCCATGTTGACGACGACCTTCACCACGCCCGGGATCTGCATCACGTTGGCGTAGTTGAACTCGTTGTTCAGGGCCGGCTTGATTTCCTCGCGGTAGCGGGTCTTCAGGCGCGGCTGCACCTTGTTCTCAGTAGAAGTCATCTCAGATGTCCTTCCCGTTGCGACGGGAGATGCGGACCCGCTTGCCGTTCTCATCGGTGCGGTAGCCCACGCGGGTCGGCTTGCCGTCGGAGTCGACGACCATCACGTTGGAGGCCTGGATCGGCGCTTCCTGGGTGACGATGCCGCCCGAGCTGGCGCCACGCTGGTTCGCGGAGTTCGCGACGTGCTTCTTGATGCGGTTCACGCCCTCGACGAGGACCTTGCCGGTCGCCGGGTAGGCCTGGATGACCTTGCCCTTGGCGCCCTTGTCCTTGCCCGAGATCACGATGACCGTGTCGCCCTTGTGCACCTTCATGGTTACAGCACCTCCGGGGCCAGCGAGACGATCTTCATGAAGCGCTTCTCACGCAGCTCACGGCCGACCGGGCCGAAGATGCGGGTGCCACGCGGATCGTTGTCCGCCTTGATCAGCACCGCGGCGTTCTCGTCGAACTTGATGTACGAGCCATCCGGGCGACGACGCTCCTTGACGGTGCGCACGACGACGGCCTTGACGACCTCGCCCTTCTTGACGTTGCCGCCGGGGATGGCGTCCTTGACAGTGGCGACGATGATGTCACCGATGCCGGCATAGCGACGCGACGAACCACCGAGAACGCGGATGCAGAGGATCTCCTTGGCACCCGTGTTGTCGGCGACGCGCAGCCGCGACTCCTGCTGAATCACTTCAGCTCCTCCTAGACCTGGACGATATGCACGCCGGATTGCCGACCCGACGGGCATGGTCAGTTGCCCTTCAGCTGAGCCAATGGCCCGCTCCGCGGATACGCGGGGCAGCGCCTGCCAGCGGTTTTTCACCGAACAGGAGAACAACCACTGTGGGTTCGCGGCCGAAGTGCGGGCATAGCTCCCGCAGGCAACCGGAACAGTTTAGCGAAGACCCTGCTCAGGGTGAAATCGGGGGCGGAGCCGACGGCTCGGCGCGGATTCAGATTTTCCTCAGTCGGGTCAACTAGCGTCGGCGCGAGCAACGTCCGAGCTGTTCCGATCATCCGGTAGAGGAGATTCGCGTTGTCCGAGCGCCCCATCGCTCTCGACCGCCGTACGTTCCTGATCGCCCTGGGCCTGGCGCCCGCGGTGGCGGTATTGCCCGCCTGCTCCCCGGAATCCCAGTCGTCGAAACCGCCGACGGGCCCGGACATGTCCGGGTCGGATCCGACGGTGCGGCCGCAGGACGATCTGTACCGGTTCGTCAACGGGAAGTGGCTGCAGGAGTATCAGCTGCCGCCGGACAAGTCGTCGTTCGGGACCTTCGACGACGTACAGGAGCGCGTCCAGGGTCAGCTGAGGGAGATCATCGAGGGGATCCGCGATCCCAAGGCCGGGTCGGACGAGCAGAAGATCCGCGACCTCTACGACGCGCGGATGAACCGGGACGAGATCGAGACGCTCGGCATGACGCCGCTGCAGGATCTGTTCGATCAGATCGACAAGGCCGCGACCAAGCCGGATCTCGCGCATGTGATGGGCGGATTCACCAGTGTGGGTCTCATCGGCCTGAGCGTGGGCCCGGACCCCAAGAACTCCAATGCCTATCTCCCCTCGGTCGAGCAGTCCGGGCTCGGCATGGGCGAGCAGTACTACCGCAAGCCCGAATACGCCGCCCGGCTCGCCGCGTACCGGACGTTCATGCAGCGCCTCGCCGCCGGAGCCGGGTTCCCCGACCCGACGGCGATGGCCGACCGGGTGGTGGACCTGGAGACCCGCATCGCCGGATTCCATTGGGACAATGTCAGAACCCGCGACACCGACGCGACCTACAACCTGATGGCCTGGACCGAGCTGACTGCGCTGGGACCGCAATTCGACTGGGACCCTTGGCTTTCGGGGAACACCGACCGGCCGAAGAACATGTTCGACAAGGTCGATGTGGCCGAGCCGTCGTTCGTGACCGGCGCGGGGCAGCTGTGGGCCGGCGTCGACCTCGCCGCCTGGCGCGAGTACCTGAAGCTGAGCCTGGTGCGCGCGTACGCGCCCTATCTGCCCAAGGCGATCGCCGACGCCAATTTCGATTTCATGGGCAAGGTGGTCCAGGGGCTGCGGGAACAGCCGGAGCAGTGGCGGCGGGCCGTGGAAACGGTCAACGGCGCCGTGGGCCAAGCGCTCGGAAAGCAGTACGTGGACAAGCATTTCCCGGCCGAGGCCAAGCAGCGGGCACTCGAGATGGTCGACGATCTGCGCGCGGCGTACCGGGAGAACTTCCAGAATTCGACGTGGATGTCGCCACCCACCCGGGACGCGGCCATCGCGAAACTCGGGAAGATCAACGCCAAGATCGGCTACCCGGACAAGTGGGAGGACTACTCCAAACTCACGGTCACCAGGGGCAGGCTGGTCGAATCCCTGCGCGCCGCAGACGCTTTCGAGGCGAAGCGGATGTTCGATCGGCTGGGGACGCCGGTGGACAAGTCGGAATGGGTCATGCCGCCGCAGACGGTGAACGCCTACTACAACCCCAGCGGCAATGAAATCGTGTTCCCCGCGGCCTTTCTGCAGCCGCCGTTCTTCGATCCGGATGCCCAGCCCGCGGTGAACTACGGTGCGGGCGGCGCGGTCATCGGGCACGAGATCGGCCACGGCTTCGACGATCAGGGCTCCAAGTACGACGGGGACGGCAATCTGAAGGATTGGTGGACACCGGAGGACAAGGCGGCCTTCGCGGCCAAGACCAATCAGCTGATCGCGCAGTACAACGCGCTGGTGCCGGCGGGCCTGCCGCCCGATCAGCACGTCAACGGCGAGCTCACGGTCGGCGAGAATCTGGCGGATCTGCGAGGACTCGAGATTTCGCTGTCGGCCTATCGGATGGCCGAGAAGCGCAAGGGGACGGATACTCCCGACTATCGGCCGATGTTCGAATCCTGGGGCCGGACCTGGCGCACCAAGATGACCACCGAGGAGCTGCAGAGTCAGATCGCGTCCGATCCGCACTCCCCTGCCGAATTCCGGTGCAATCAGGTGGTGCGGAATCTGGGCGAGTTCTACAGCACCTATCACCTGAAGGACGGTGACAAGGAATACCTGCCGCCGGACCAGCGCGTCACCCTCTGAGAACGCGACAACCCGCGCGAGGCCGCCGTCCCCGGTAGCCTCGCGTCGGTATCGCAGCTTCGGGGAGAGGTAGTGCCTGTGAGTTCGTCGGATCGTCCGGCCGTTATGGACCGTCGTCGTTTTCTGATCGCGCTCGGTCTCGCGCCGGCCGTCGCCACGCTGGTGGCGTGTGGCAGCGATACGAAGAACACGGTCACCTCGACCCAGCTCACCGGCCCCGACATGTCCGGGTCGGACGCGACGGTGCGGCCGCAGGACGACCTGTACCGGTTCGTCAACGGCAAGTGGCTGCAGGAGTATCAGCTGCCGGCGGACAAGGTGTCGTTCGGGACCTTCGACGATGTCGCGGATCGGGTCCAGGGCCAGCTGCGCGAGATCATCGAGGACATCAAGGATCCCAAGGCGGGCACACCCGAGCAGCAGATCCGCGATCTGTACGACGCCCGGATGGATGTCGACACCATCGAGCAGCTGGGCCTCACACCGCTCGCCGACATGTTCGCCGACATCGACAAGGCCGCGGGCAAGCCGGAGCTGGCCAAGGTGATGGGCGCGCTGCCGATCGGCGGGCTGATCGGGCTGGGCGTCTCGGTGGACCGGAAGAACTCCAGCGCGCACATCGCCTCGGTCGGCCAGTCCGGAATCGGCTTGAGCGAGCAGTACTATCGCAAGCCCGAATACGCCGACAAGCTGGCCGGATACCAGGCCTTCCTGGAGAAGATCGCGACCGGGGCCGGATTCCCGGACCCGGTGGCCATGGCGGGCCGGGTACTGGATCTGGAGAAGCGGATCGCGGCCGGATTCTGGGACAACATCAAACTGCACGACACCGAGGCCAGCTACAACAAGATGTCGTGGACCGACATGGTGGCGCTGGCGCCGCAATTCGATTGGGATCCCTGGCTTTCCGGGAACACCGATCGGCCCAAGAGCCTGTTCGCGACGGTGATCGTCGGCGAGCCCTCGTTCGTCACCGCGGCCGGACAGCTGTGGCACGACGTGGATATCGCGGTGTGGCGGGACTACTTGAAACTGGCGGTGGTGCGGGAGTTCGCCCGGTTCCTGCCGAAGACGCTCTCCGACGCCAACTTCGAATTCTTCGGCACCGTGATGAGCGGGCAGCAGCAGCGGCCGGAGCGGTGGAAGTCGGCGGTCGGCACCGTCGACAGCACGGTGGGCGAGCAGCTCGGAAAGCTGTACGTGGCCAAGCATTTCCCGCGTGAGGCCAAGGATCGGGCGATGGACATGGTGGCCGACCTGGTCGCGGCCTACAAGGACAACTTCACCAATTCGACGTGGATGTCGCAGCCCACCCGGGACGCCGCGCTGGTCAAGCTGGGCAAGATGGGCGTGAAGATCGGTTATCCGGACGAGTGGGAGGACTACTCCGGGCTGACGATCACCCGCGGCCAGCTCGTCCAATCCCTGCGCGCCGCCAATGTTTTCGGCGCCAAGAAGATGTTCGACAAGCTGGACAAGCCGGTCGACAAGACCGAGTGGGGTATGACGCCGCAGACGGTGAACGCCTACTACCAGCCGGTCAACAATGAAATCGTGTTCCCCGCAGCCTTTTTGCAGCCGCCGTTCTTCGACCCGAAGGCCGAGGCGGCGGTCAACTACGGCGCGGGCGGCGCGGTCATCGGGCACGAGATCGGCCACGGCTTCGACGATCAGGGCTCCAAGTACGACGCCGACGGCAACCTGAAGGACTGGTGGACCCCCGAGGACCGGGCGAAGTTCGACGCCCGCACCAAGAAGCTCGTCGACCAGTACAACGGCCTGGTCCCCGCGGGTCTCGACCCCGCGCACCACGTCGACGGCACCCTCACCCTCAGCGAGAACGTGGCCGACAACCGCGGCCTGCAGATGGCCTTCGCCGCCTATCGCATCAATCAGAAGCGGGCCGGCGTCGAGAACCCCGACTATCAGCCCATGCTCGAATCCTGGGGCCGCAACTGGCGGTCCAAGCAGACCTCGCAGTACACCGAGAATCTGCTCGCCAACGACTCCCACTCGCCCGACGAGTTCCGTGCGAACCAGGTGGTCCGCAACCAGGCCGAGTACCACGCCGCCTTCACCACCAAGGACGGCGACAAACTCTTCCTGGCCGAGGACCAGCGCGTCACCTTCTGACCCAGCCCGATCGCGGCGGGATCCGGCCGTTCAGGCCGGATCCACCAGTTCCCGGGGTGCGGCCAGCCGCCAGGAGTCGGTGACGATGGCCGTCAGTTCGTCGTGATCGTCCAGGGCGGCGAGTCGCACCCGCACCCACGCGTTCCCGGCCTCGTGCGGGGCGATCCAGAATTTCTCCGGCTCGGCCTGCACCAGTTCGTCCCGATCCACGGTGGGGCACCGGACCGCCATGGAGGTCTCGTTCTCGGGCAGGGTGAGGAACAGTTTCCCGGCCACCCGGAAGGTGGGCATCTGCCATTCGAACTGCTCGGTGGTGCGCGCCAGCGCGAGCGCCACCGCCCGCACCTGATCCCCGGTCGCCGTCATGATCTCGATGCTCCCAGCCGGGTATGACACCCGGACTAGCAGGTCCCGGCGGGGGTGCCGAGGATCATGCTGCCCACATTGCATTCCTCCAGTTCGTCGGCACCGGTGGCGGCGGTGAAGGCGGCGGTGTCGGAGAAGCCCTGGGCCACCGCGCCGAGGTTCATGGCGGTGGCGGTGAGATAGAGGGTCTGCATGAGGACCCCGACGTGTTTGAGGATATTGGCGTAGGCGACCGACTCGTAGGACCACATGACCCGGCCCGCCCGAGCCGAGATCAGCAGCAGCAGTTGGGGTTCGGCGGCGTTGGCGAGGGTGGCCGTGGTGGTGCGCAGGAGTCGCTGGACCGCGGGGGAATCGGCGGGGGCGACGAGGCGCAGGGCATGCTCGAAGGAGTCGTAGTGGTACATGCCGGGGGCCAGGCCCTCGACAGTGCGGACCACCGGATACAGCTCCAGTTCGTGAACGCTGCCGCCGGAAGGGTAAGGGCGGGAAGGAAGTTCGCCGCCGTCCGGGGTGGACTCCACCGAGCGGGTGCGGGCGCTGCGGTAGAGCAGTTCGGCCAGCTGGGCGACGGTGATCGGCCGGGCGTCGTCGAAGGACCGGCAGGAGCGACGGTCCTCGAGGACGGCGGTCAGAGCGGGGTCGGTGGCGCGGAGGGTGGCGAGGTCCGGCGCCGGGAGCACGATCGGGGCGCCCGGGTAGGGCGCGCGCTGCGCCGGGCGTTGCGGGAACTCGTCTTTCGCCCATGCCGTGGGACCGAAGTTGTCCCAGCTGACGGTGCGGGAGCCGAGCGTGCTGCGCCGGTGGAACCAGAGGTCGGGGGCGCTCCAGCTGCGGGTGGTGAACTCGCGGTCCTCGGCGGTGGGGTCGGCGGTGAAGCCGCCCCAGCGCAGGTCGGCGGCGATGCGGGCCGAAAGGGACTCGGGCAGGCCGAGTTCGGTGGGATCGGCACCGGCGGCGAGGGCCAGCAGGCGGGGGTCGTGAACGCGCAGGTCGCACCACGAGGTGGGGTGTTCCAGGACCAGGCCGTCCGGATCACGGTGGATGACAGTGAATTTCGAGAGGACCGTGCGCGGCGCGCCTCCAGCGCTCGGCCGCGCGGGCGGGGTGGCGAAGGGGCGCAGGGTGTAGAGGTCCCGGTCGCCGTCGCGGATGGTGACCTCCAGCCAGCCCGCCCCGGCCAGCCGGTCGAGAAGGGTTGCCACCGAGTCGGATTCGGCCGCGAGCTCGCGCGTCGTCGCCGGACCCCGATTGAGGGTCTTCAGCGCCTGGCTCTGGGCCGCGGTGAGCCCGGTCAGTTTCTCGTTGTGCGGCGGGTTCAACAGGACCGCGCCGCCGGGGACGGTCAGGCAGGTGACGCCGGGGCGGAGGGCGTAGCGGATGTCGTCGGTGCGGATCATTTGGCGGCGTTGGCGAGAGCCGGTTCGAGCTTGTCGAGCAGGTAGGGCAGGGCCAGCGGGGTGGGCTGGTTGATGGCGCTGATCTCCTGGACGGTGAGGAAGACCGCCGAGTTCTTCTTGACCGAGGGCAGCGCGCCGAATCCCGGCAGGCCGCGGTACTTCTCGTCCATGCCGGGCGAGTAGCCCGCCAGCAGCAGGTCGGAGTCGAGTTCGTCGAGGCGTTCGGGCGAGAGCGCCAGGCGGCCTCCGGAGCCGCCCTGGTCCACCAGGTGCTGCGGGATGGTCATGCCGAGCTGGGTGAACAGGCGGCTGGACCCGTCCTTGGGGTCGGTGAGCACCATGAGCTGCGACGGCCCGGCCAGCCAGGAGCTGATGAAGGTCTTGTTCTGCAGGCCCGGATTGCGTTGCGCGATACCGTCGATGCGGCCGTTCAGGTCGGCGATGAGCTTGTCGGCGGCGTCGGTCTTGTGCAGCACCTGGCCGAGCGCGCGCACCTGGTCGGCCCAGGGCGTGACGGCCTCCTTGGTGAGCCCGGGCAGGGTGGGCGCGACCTTGGACAGGTCGCCGTAGGTCTTGACGTCGGCGATGAACGGGTCGGCCAGGATCAGGTCCGGGTTCAGCGCGGCCACCTGTTCGGCGAGGTTGCCGGTTGTCTGCAGCGCGGTGGACTTTGCCAGCGCGGCCGGTTCCCACGGCGGTGCGCCCTTGCTGAGCACCGCGATGTTGTCGATGTAGCCGACCGGGGTGACGCCGAGCGCCTGCGCGGTGTCGAGCCACTGATTGCCCAGCGCCACGATGCGGGCCGGGGTCCCGTTCACGGTGGTCTGCCCGAGGGCGTGGGTGATGGTGACCGGTTCGCCGCCGCCGGCGGCAGAGTCGTCGGACTTCGATCCGCAGGCCGCGAGCCCGAGGGCGAGCAGGCTCACCACGGCCGCAATCGCGGCTCGCGCGGTGATCGATCGCCCGCTACGCGCGGTGAACGCCGACTTCATCGTGACTCTCCTGTCTGCCGATGCCCGCCCGTTCGGAGTGAGCGGTAGGTGAGCCTAGCCTAATTTTCTCAAGGGGTGGGGGCCGTTGTCGCCGATTCGATCCCCTACGGGGTGGTCGATCGTGCCCTTGATCGATTAGGTTAGGGTTGCATAAGTTAGAAACCGGGGGTTTGGAACGATGGAGCGAGCGGTGCCGGAAACCTTGTCCGCCGTCGAGCGTCATCGGCTCGTGGACGAATGGGCCAATGGCGTCGAACTGTACGACGTGCCGTCGGTCTCCATGCTCATCGAATGCGGGCGCCGCGTGCCCTCTCTGCGGACCGCCGTGCGCTGCGGCGATCACATCCTCACCTACGCCGAGCTCTTCGAACGCCTCGACGGCGGCGTCACCGGGACCGCCGGGCCCACGCTCGACGATCTGGCCCGCGTGCTGTGCGATATCGCCGCGGCCGCCGAATTCGGCGCGGTGCTGGCCGAACTCGGGCCACACGGCACCGGCATGAAGCCCGTCGCGGTGGCCGCGGCCGCCGACGATCGCCGCGCGGTTGCCGCCGATCAGCGCTCCTGCCCCATCGACCGGGCCTACGGCTCGCCGGATGTGCGGCTGCTGGCCATCCGCTGGGACACCACCGACGCCGCGGTGGAACTGCTGGCCACGCTGGCCGACGGCGCGACCCTGGTACTGGCCACCGCCGCTCAGCGCGCGGACGCGGCCGCCCTGGCCGAGCTGATCGCCCTGAGCGCCTCGACCCATGTGGTGGCCGACGCCGGGACCCTCGCGAACCTGGCCTTCCTGCCCACCCCCGCGCTGCCGACCGTGCGGCGCTGGGATGTGTTCGGAAACGACTGCCCGGCAGCGCTTTCCGCCCTGCTCCGCGAACTGGCCCCCGGATCGTGCACCGGATTCGCCTACACCACACCGGAATACGCGGGCGTTGCGGCGCGCGGACCGCTGGACGGCTCCGGCCGGGTGCGGCCCATCCCGGGCGCGCGGCTGCTGGTGCTGGACGAGTCGCTGCGGCTGGTGCCGCCGGGCCGCTCCGGACGGGTGTACATGGGCGGTTCCGCGCTGGCGCTGGAATTGGACGGTGCCGCCGAGGGTTTCGTGGACGACCCCTTCGTGCCGGGCGGCCGGCTGGTACGCACCGACACGCACGGCGGCTGGACCGCCGATGGCTGGCTGCTGCTGGACATGATCGAATCCGTGTCTTCCGCGGCGCCTTCGGCCACCGAGCCGACCTCCGCACCGGGCCGGGACGACACCACCGGCTACGCCGCGGCCTGACGACCCCGCACCTGTCCTCGGCCGGCCGCGCAGCTTCTCCTGCGGTACCGGCCGCCCGCCTGTTCTCCCGCGGCGGACGGCCCCTACCGCCCGGGTGATCAGGACACGGCGGCTGCCAGGGCGGCCAGGCTGCGCTGCCAGAGTTCGGTCAGGCGGTTGGCTTCCGCTGCGGTGAACAGGGTTTCGCTCCAGCGCCAATTGGTGCTGAGCTGCGGGCCCTCCGAGGTCGAGCCGATGCCCGCGATGACATCCAGCGCGTAGCGCAGGGGTAGGTCGGGTTCCGGGTCCAGGGGCAGCGCCTCGTTGAGCGAGCCGGTGAGCAGGGACCAGGATCGGGGGTCCTGGCCGCTGAGGTCGACTCGGCCGAGGTAGTTGAACTCGATCTGGGGGTGCCGTGCGGTGGCCAGTTCGGGCACGCGGGCGGTGTAGCGGAGCAGGCCGTAGTCCAGGCCCTGGCCGGGGATGGCGGACAGGTACGCGGTCACCGACTCCAGGAGGGCGCGGGCCGCGGCCGGATCCTGTTCCGCCCGTTCGGCATCCACCGTCTCGCCCGCGCCGAGTCGGATCGGGAACACGGTGGTGAACCAGCCGAGGGTGTTGCTGGTGTCGGCGCCGAGCAGGTCGTCGGCGCGGCCGTGGCCCTCCAGGGCGAGCAGGGCGCCGTGGGAAGGATCCTGGGCGCGCTCGCGCCGCCAGCTCGCCAGGGTGATGGTGAGGGCGGTGAGCAGTAGTTCGCGCACCCCCTCGTCGCGGGTGAGCGCGGCGAGCAGGCGGGCGGTGACCTCGACCGGGGTCACGGCGGTGGCGACCCGGAGGGAGGACCACGTGTCGGTGTGCGGGTAGGGGATGCGGCGCCCGATGGCGGGGTCGGGCGCGGCGAGCTGGTCGCGCCAATAGTCGTGCTGTGCGCGGACTTCCGCGGACTCGGCCCGCTCCGCCATGCGGCGGGAGAACTCACGGTACGAGGTGGATTCGGGCAGGGCGGCGCCCTCGTTCAGGGCGGCGATGAGCAGGTGCCAGGAGACCACGTCCACCGCCAGGTGGTGGATGGTGAGCAGCAGGACATCGCCGTGCTCGGTGCCGGAGAACCAGACGGCGCGCACCATATCGCCGGTGCGCGGGTCGATCTGATCCATGACCGTCCGGGCCGCGGCATGGACGGCCGCGGCGGTGTCGGCCGGATCGGCTGTCTGCGTGAGGATGTCGGCCGCGCGGACCGTGCCCGGCGCGGCGGTGACCAGACGCGGGCCGTCGTCGGTGTCGACGAGGCGTGAGCGGAGGGTGTCGTAGCCGTCGAGGACGGCCTGCAGCGAAGCCTCGAGGGTGTCGCGGTCGATGCCGTCGGGCAGCCGGAGCAGGGCCGTCTGGGTGAAGCGGCGGTAGTTGCCGTACTCGTACATCCAGGAGACGACCGGAAGCGGCTGCACCGCACCGTAATCCGCCATGCGCTCCGCGGCGTTCGAGTCCGCGGCGTCGAGGGCGGCGGCGAGTTCGCGCAGGGTCGGAGTGGCCAGCACCATGCGCGGGGTGAGGGTGAGGCCGCGGCGGCGGGCCTTGTTGACCAGGGAGATGGCGACGATGCTGTCCACGCCGAGGGCGAAGAAGTCGTGGTCGAGGCCGGGGGTGCGGCCATCGAAGAGTTCGGCCAGGACCTCGGCGAGCTCCTTCTCGGTGGCGGTACTGGGCGCGGCGCCCGACCCGGTGTCGGCGAGGGCGGCTTCGGCGAGCCGCGTCAGCTCGGGACCGTCGAGTTTGCCGTTGGCGTTCACCGGCAGCCGCGGCAGGGCGAGCACGCGGGCCGGAATCATGTAGGCGGGCATGCGTTCCGCGAGCGCGGCGCGGGTGCGCGCGGGATCGAGGGACTCGCCCCGCTCCCCCACGACGAAACCGACCAGGCTCGCCCCGCTCGCGCGGCGCACCACGGTGACGGCGGCGGTGTCCACGCCGGGCAGTCGCCGCAGGGCAGTCTCGATCTCGCCGATCTCGATGCGGTAGCCGCGCACCTTCACCTGCGCGTCGGCGCGGCCCAGGTAGCCGAAGCCGCCGTGGGGGAGGCGGCGGACCAGATCGCCGGTGCGGTACATGCGGCGGCCGGGCCGGAAGGGGTCGGCGACGAAGCGGTCGGATGTGGTTGCGGCGCGGCCGATATAGCCCCGGGCCAGCTGCGGCCCGGACAGGTACAGCTCGCCGACGACGCCGCCGGGGACCGGGCGCAGCCTGGAATCCAGGACATAGCCGGACATTCCGGTGTTCGCGGTGCCGATGGTCGGGGTGCCGAAGTCGGCGACCGGGGCCACCACGGCCTCGACGGTGGTCTCGGTGGGTCCGTAGCAGTTGTAGACCGCGGTGCCGGACCGGCCTTCGGACGGGGCCAGCGCGCGCAGCCGCGCCCACAGCGCGGCGTCGATGGCCTCACCGCCCAGCGCCAGCACGGGCAGCTCGCGGTCCACCAGCCCGGCGGCGTTGAGCTGCGCGAACATCGACGGGGTGGTGTCGATCATGTCGATGTCGTGGGCGATCATGCCCGCACACAAGCGTTGCGCGTCACGCATTTCCGTGGCGTCGAACAGGTGGATGGTCTGCCCGGCGAGCAGGCCCACCATGGGCTGCCAGGAGGCGTCGAAGCTCAGCGACCAAGCGTGCGCGATGCGCAGTGGCCGGCCCAGGCGGGCCATGGCGGGCCGGTAGACCCGGTCGCGATGGTCGGCGAAGTAGGCCATGAGGGCGGCATTGGTCCCGGCGACGCCCTTGGGTTCACCCGTCGAGCCGGAGGTGAAGATGAGGTACGCGAGCTGGTCCGGGTGGCGGACGACGTGCGGGAGTTCGACCGGGGCGGTCGAGGGTTGTCCGGCGGCAAGGGGATCGCCGAGGAGCAGCACCGGCACCCGATGCTCGCCGACGGCTGCGACACCTGCACCGGACTGCGGGGAATCGGCAGTTTCGAGCAGATCGCGGGTGTTGTCGTCGGTGACCACCAGCGTCGGCCGCGCCTGCCGGAGGATCGACTCGATGCGTGCGGCGGGCAGCGTGATATCCACCGGCACATAGGCGCCGCCCGCCGCGAAGGCCGCGAGCACCGCCACAATCGATCGCACGGTGCGTGGGAGCACCATCGCTACCACCGTTTCCGGACCGATACCCTGCGCGGCGAACTCGGCGCCGAGCCGGACGGCCGCGTCGTGCAGGGCGCGGTAGGTGTAGCGGGAGCCGGAGCTGTCCTGGAGTGCAACGGCTTCCGGCGTAGCGGCCACCTGCCGCTCGAACAACTCCCAGACCGAGCCGGCGTCGGCGACCGCGGTCGTGGACCCTTCCGTCGTCGCGGCGGGCGAGACGAGACTGATCGGCGCGGCGGACATCTCCTGCTCCGACGCGGTGAGCACGCTGAGCGAATCGGGCGTGGCCGCACCGGTTTCCGGTAGTTGCCGCAGCAGCGCGAGCAGCCGCTCGCCCAGGTCCGCGGCCGGGAAGTAGGGCAGCGCGGCGGGCATCACCTCGAGCTGGACCAGCAGCTCGTCGCCGCTCATGTGCGCGACGACCGTGAGCGGGTAGTGCGCGAGGCTCTCCATCTCGATCGGACGGAAGCAGGCGCCGTCGGGGGCGGTGACGGTGCGGATGGCGTCGTCGATGGGGGCGTTCTCGAAGACGAACAGCGTGTCGAAGAGGGTGCCGTGCCCGGCGGCGCGCTGCACGGCCGACAGGCTCAGGAAGCCGATGTCGCGCATGGCGGCGCACTCGCGCTGCAGGCGGGCGCACTGGTCGGCGATGGAGGTGCCGGAGTCCAGATGGTGGGCGACGGGCACGGTGTTGATGAACAACCCGACCATGCCCTCCACGCCCGGAAGCTGGTCGGGCCGACCGGAGATGGTGGTGCCGTACACGATGTCGCGGCGATCGGTGAGCCGCCCGAGCAGCACCGTCCAGGCGAATTGCACGGCGGTGTTGAGGGTCAGCCCGTGCGCACCGGCCCAGGTACGGACCCGGTCGGTGTCGGCGGCGGACAGCAGCAGGCGGGTCTTCTCCGGCACGGCGTCCGGGCCGACCGGCGCGCCGTCCGCCAGCATGAGCGGACCGCTCACCCCCGCGAGGTAGTCGACCCAGCGCTGGGTGACCGCGGCGGTGTCCTGTGCGCCCAGCCACGCGATGTAGTCGCGGTAGGGACGCGGTTTCGGCAGTGCCGCAACGGATCCGCCGGACCGGTAGACGGCGAGCAGTTCGGTGAAGAACACCGCCACCGCCCAGCCGTCCATCAGGATGTGGTGGGCGGTGAGGATCATGCGCCGGGTGCCGCTGTCCGGCACGGTGAGCAGCAGGATACGCAGGGCCGGGCCGCGGCTCAGGTCGAACGGCGCGTGGCGTTCGGCCGTGGCGATGGCGTCGAATTCCGCAGGCCGAGCCAGCTTTTCGGTCCAGGGCAGTTCGGCCTGTGCGGGCACGATCTGCACCGGCCGCGGCACGTTCTCGTCCCAGAAGGCGGCGCGCAGGTTGGGATGCCGGTCCAGCATGGCCTGCGCGCTGCGCCGCAGCAGCTCGGTGTCCAGCGGTCCGTCGATATCGACCACGAACTGCATGGTGTACAGGTCGAGGCCGTCGCCGCTGAGGCGCGACAGCGAGAACAGCCCCTCCTGCAGCGGGCTCAGCGCCAGCACGTCCTCGATCTGCGCTGGCGCGGTACGGTTTTCGGTGGTGGTCATCGGGCCTGCCAGGACGAGGTGAGGGCGGCGAGGGCGGCGGCGTCGAGGCCGGAGGCGCTCATGGGGGCGGATTCCTCCTGCGGGATCGACTCCGCTTGCACGGCACCGGGTTCGGCGGCGTCGACGGCGGCGGCGAGTTCGGCGATGGTGAGGTGCTCGAACACCAGCTGCGGGCTGAGCGGCAGGCCGAGCGCGGTGGCGCGGGCCGACCACTGGATGGAGATGACGCTGTCGCCGCCGAGGGCGAAGAAATTGTCGTCGGCCTCGACCTCGCTGATATCCAGCAGCTCTTCGAGCAGTTCGATGAGCGCGCGTTCGGTCCGGGCGTGGTCGCCGGTGGCGGCGGCGCGGGTCGCCGCGGCGGGGGCGGGCGCGGCGAGCAGCCGCGCCAGCCGGTCGACGGGCAGCACCTCGAGCTCGGCCACGGTGCGGTCGGGCGCGGTGGCGTACGCCTCCAGGGTGGTGGCCAGCGCGGTCGCGATGTGCTGCACGGTCTCCGGGTCGTACAGGTTGGCATTGGCGACCACGCGCACGGCCAGGCCGCCGTCACCGGTGACGTTCACGGAGACATTGAGGTCCAGGAAGGAGACGTCGAAGTCGACCGGCAGCACGGTGGCGGTGGTCGCGCCCGCCACGGCCAGGGTGGCGGGCGCCCAGTCCGCGCCGCGGAAGTGCAGCATGCTCTGGAACAGCGGGTTCCGGGAGCGCGAGCGCGGCGGGTTGAGCGCCTCCACCAGGCGTTCGATCGGAAGTTCCTGGTGCGCCTGGGCATCCAGGACCACGTCGCGGCCGCGCAGCACGGTGTCGCGCAGGGTCGGGGTGGCCGACAGATCGTTGCGCAGCACCGCCATATTGGCGAACAGACCGACGAGCGGTGCGGTCGCATCGTCGACGCGGCAGGCCACCGGGGTGCCGAGGGTGATGTCCGTGCCGCCGCCCAGCTTGTGCAGCAGGGTCGCGACGGCGGCCTCGTACACCATGAATTCCGTTGCGCCGCAGGCTTCGGCGAGCGCGGCCAGCCCGGAGCGCAGGGCGGCCGGCGCCGCGAAGGTGGCGACCTCGCCGCGCTTGCCGAGGACCGCGGGCCGCGGCCGATCAGGGGCGACATCGATCTGGTCCGGCACACCGGCGAGGGCGGCGCGCCAGAAGTCCAGCTGCGCCCGGCCGTAGTCGCCGGGCTGGCCATCCGCACCGGAGGCGAACGCATCGTGCTGCCACAGCACGTAATCCGGGTACTGCACGGCAAGCGGGGTCCACTGGGGCGCCCGCCCGCCCTCGACCCGCGCACGGTAGGCGGCGATCAGGTCCTCGAGCAGGATGCCCAGCGACGCGTGGTCGGCCACGATGTGGTGGACCAGCAGCGACAGCACATGCGTGCCCGGGTCGAGGACCAGCAGGCGCGCCCGCAGCAGCGGCTCGGCTTCGACTTCGAAGGGATAGCGGCCGATCTCGGCGAGCTCGTCCGTCAACCGGTCTGCATCGATGCCGGCGACCTCGAGCTCGACCGCCCCGGCGGCTCGCACCACCTGGTACGGAACGCCGTCCTGCTCACCGAAACCGGTGCGCAGCGCCTCGTGCCGCGCCACCACATCGGCGAGGGCGGCCCGCAGCGCGGCGATATCGATGCCGCCGTCGAAGCGGACGGCGAAGGGCAGATTGCCGACCGCGCTCGGGCCCTCCATGCGGTACTGGAACCACATGGCCAGCTGCGAGTAGGACAGCGGCAGCCGGTCCGGACGCGGGCGCGCGGTGACGGCCGGACGCCCGGAAGCCGGTGCGGTCACGGCGGTCTCGGCCGTGTCCACGTCGTCGTCCATGGCATCCAGGTCGATGCCGAACTCGTCGCGGAACCGCGCGACCAGACCGGCGGCCAGCCCGGCCGGGGTCGGGGTGTCGAACACGATCCGCACATCCAGCTCCACACCGAATTCGGCGCGGATCTGCGCGACCAGGCGCGCGGCCAGCAGCGAATGCCCACCCAGTTCGAAGAACGAATCATCCGCGCCCACCGTCGGAATCCCGAACAGCTGGGTGTAGATGGCGCACAGGCGGCGCTCGGTGGCGGTGGCGGGCGCGCGGTGCACCCGCTCCACCGCGGGCGCCGGCGCGGGCAGCGCCCGCTTGTCCAGCTTGCCGTTGACGGTCAGCGGGATCTCGTCGATGACGGCGAAAGCGCTGGGCACCATGTACTCCGGCAGCGCGGCGGCGGCGTGGGCGCGCACCTGGTCCACTTCGACCGTCGCACCGGCCGCGGGCACCAGGTAGGCGGCGAGCTGTGCGCCCACGGCCGGATCCTCGGTCACGATCACCACGCAGTGCCCGACGCTCGGATGCGCGGTCAGGGCCGACTCCACCTCGCCGAGCTCGATCCGGAAGCCGCGCACCTTGACCTGCTCGTCGGCGCGGCCGACGAAGTCCAGTTCCCCGAACTCGTTGCGGCGGGCCAGATCTCCGGTGCGGTAGAGCCGCGCGCCGGCGGTGAACGGATCGGCGACGAAGCGGCTCGCGGTGAGTGCGGGCCGGCCCAGGTAGCCGCGCGCCAATTGCGCACCACCCAGGTAGATCTCGCCGACCACCCCGGCGGGCACCAGCTGCAGGGCCTCGTCGAGCACATAGGCGTGCACGTTCTGATTGGGTACGCCGATGGGCACGATCCCGGTGCCCTGCGGGCCCGCCACCGGCTGATGGGTCGCGCACACCACGGCCTCGGTCGGCCCGTAGTGATTGCGCAGTTCGGCGTCGAAGACGGCGGCGAACCGGTCGGCCACCTCGCCCGGTAGCGCCTCGCCGCCCACTGGAACATGGCGCAGCGCACGCCATTCGCTCACCTCGGGCAGCAGCAGGAAGGTGCCGAGCATGGACGGCACCATGTGCAGCACGGTCACGCCGCGGCGGGTGATCAGGTCTGCGACATAGCGGATGTCGCGGAAGGCATCGGGTTTCGGCACGATCAGCCGCGCGCCCAGCGCCAGGGTGACGAAGATGTCCAGCAGGGAGGCGTCGAAGCTCACCGAGGACGATTGCAGCAGCCGGTCGTCGGCGGTCATGCCCCATTCGGCGGTGAAGCTGAGCACGTGCTCGGCGATGGCGGCGTGCGAGACCGGAACGCCCTTGGGCCTGCCGGTCGAACCCGAGGTGTAGATGACGTAGGCCAGATTCGCCGGAACCAGCGGGCGGACGCGGTCGGTGTCGGTGGGATCGGTGTCCGGCAGCCCGGCGGCGGCGTCCTCGGCGGCGTCGAGTTCGACGCGGCCCAGCACCAGGCGCGGGCCCGCGTCGGCGATCAGGTAGTCGATGCGGTCGTCCGGGTAGGCCGGGTCGATGGGCAGGTAGGCCGCGCCCGCCTTGAGCACGCCGTAGACGGCCACGATGAACTCGACCGAGTTGCTCAGGCGCAGGGCGACGATGTCCTCGCTGCCGATGCCCTCGCGAATCAGCCAGTGCGCCAGGCGGTTCGCGCGGCGGTTCAGGTCGGCGTAGGTGAGTTCGAGGTCGTCGGAGACCAGGGCCAGGGTGCCGGGTCCGGCGGCGACACTGGCCTCGAACAGGTCGACCATGCTGGCCGGGCCGGTCGGCACGTCCGCGCCGCGCGACTGTTCCAGGATGGCGAAGCGATCGTCACCGCCCAGCATGTCCAGGTCGGCGAGCCGGCCGCCCGGGGTGCTCAGCGCCCGATCCAGCAGCCGCACATAGTGTTCGAGCATGCGCCGCACCAGTGGCCGGGGCAGCACGTCCACCTGGTATTCGGCCTCGAGCGCCGCGCCGTGCGCGCTCTCGGTCACGACCGCGACGGCCAGCGGGACCTGCGCGGTGGGGGCGCCCAGTTCGTCCAGCTGGGTCGAGGTGACGCCGTCCAGCGCGAAGCCGTCGGCGCTCTTGCGGACGCTGAAGCCCAGGCGCACCAGCTGATCCATGCCGTCCCGTCCGGCGACGCGCTCCGGGTTCACCTCGCGCACCACGCGGTCGATGCCGACGGCCTGATGGGCGAAGGCGTCCAGGCAGGTGCGTTTGGTGGCCGCGACCAGGCCGGTGAAAGTCTCGGCGGGGTCGAAGGTTTCGCGCAGCAGCAGGGTGTTGCCGAAGTAGCCGATGAGCTGTTCGGCGGCCGCCGACCGGCGATTGGTGACCGGGATGGAGACCAGGAAATCGCCGGCGGCGGTGTAGCGCTGGATCAGCGCGGCGTAGCCGGCGAGCAGCACCATGAACGGGCTGGCCGCCTGCTCGCGGGCGAAGACGTCCACCCGGTTCAGGAGGTCGGCCGGTAGCGCGACGGTGCAGCGGTCGGCCCGCTTCGACGGCGCGACCACGGCCGAGCCGGGCAGTTCGAGGGGTTCCGGCAAGGGGCGCAGGGTGTTCCGCCAGTAGGCGATGTCCGCCTCGTCCTCGGCCGGGGCGTCCAGGACCTCGAGATCGACGAACTGCGCGGCCGGGGCGGCGGTCCGGGCTCCGTTGTAGGCGGCATTGAGGTCGGTGAAGAACACGCCCCAGGCGTCGTCGTCCCAGCAGCTGTGGTGCGCGGCCAGCAGCAGCACCCACTCCGCGGTTCCGGTGTGCACCAGCGTGATTCGCAAGGGCAGCTCGGTGGCCAGGTCGAAGGGGCGGCCGAATTCCCGGCGGGCCAGCACCTCCACCCGCACCGGGCGGGCGGACTCGGCCAGGTCGGTCAGATCGTGCGATTGCCACGGCAGCGTGATGTCGTCGGTGAACACCTGGAACGGCTCGCCGTCCGCGTCCGTACCGAAGGTGGTGCGCAGCACGTCGTGCCGGGCGAACACCGCCGCCACCGCGGTCCGCAGGCGCTGCTCGTCGAGCGCGCCGGTGAGCCGGTACGCCACACAGATATTCAGTGTGGTGTCCTCCGGGTCGCGCGTCTGCAGGAACCACATGCGGCGCTGCCCCGCCGACAGCGGACGCCGTTCCCCGGCCCGGGTGCGGCGCACCGGCGCGGTGGTGGCGGCGGCGAGGCCCTGCTCGGCGAGCCTGCGCCGCAGCAGTTCCCGGCGGCGGTCCGCGACGGAGGTTCCGGCCACGGTCACGGTGGCATCGGTGTCTGACATGAAATCTGGCCCCTAGCCCTAGTTGGTGTTCTCTGCCATCAGCAGCACGACATCGTCCAGCGACGCGCCGCCCAGGATCGCCGCGACCGGCAGCTCCCGGTCCAGCGACGCCTGGACCCGCTTGCGGAAGTCCAATGCCTGCACCGAATCCAGGCCCAGTGCGACCAGCGGCGTGGAGCGGTCGATGGTGTCGCCGGCATCGACGCCCATCACCCGTTCGAGTTCGGCGAGCACCTGGTCCGCCAGCGGGCGGTCCGGTGCCGACGCCACCGGCTGGTGATCAGCGGCAGGTACTGGCGGATTCGTCTCTGCGACAGGCTGATTCGCACCCACCACGGCAGCTGCCGTATCCGCGATACGCGACGGCGCAATCGTCTGCGGCTCCTGCACCTCCGACAGCACAGCAGCCTGGCCGAAGGCTCCCATGACGTCACGCAGGAACGGCCAGTCGGCGGAGATCACCACCGCGTCGGTCGGCTGCCCGGTGAACCCCGCGGCGATGGCGTCGGCCGGATTCATGGGGTACACCCCGGCGCTCTCGACCCGCGCCATACCCGCCGCATCGAGCGGACCCGCGACACTCCACAGGCCCCACGCCAGTGCGGCGCAATCGATCCCGCGCTCGCGCAGGCGGCGGGCGAGAATATCCAGCATCCGGTTGGTGACGGCATACAGAATCTGTCCGCGCCCACCGAGTGTCGCGGCCATGGACGAGCACAGCAGCACCCGGCCGTTCGGACGCAACGGCACCGCGTCGAGCACCGCCTCCAGGCCCAGCACCTTCGACGCCGCGGCGGTGGCGACCATCTCGGCGGTGATCTCCGCGATCCCGGCGTCCACATAGTTGACCGCCGCATGGACGAGCAGGCTCATCGGCCGCTCCCCCAGCCCTGCCGCGAGGCGCGCGACCGCGTCCGCATCGCTGACATCACAGGCCGCGACCACGATCTCGGTGGCACCGAGCGCACGCAGTCGCGCCACTTCCGCGGCGGCCGAGCCGGATTCGCCGGACCGGCTCACCAGCGTGATCCGCCCGGCGCCCTGCCGCGCGAAATGCTCGGCGAACAACAGCCCGAGCTTGCCGGTGCCACCCACGATCAGCACATGATCGAGCTCAGCGGCCTCCCCCGGCACAGACTCGTCCGCGACCAACCGCTTGACGAACACCTTTCCGCCACGCAGCGCCACCTCCGGCTCACCCGCCGTATGCAGCGCCGCGACAACCCGATTCGCCTCCCCGGCCCCGGCATCGGCCGCGAGATCCAGATGCCGGAACAGCACCCCGGGCTTCTCCACTCCGACACACCGGAACCCGGACGCCACGGCCCCGTGGAACAGCTGCGGCACCGTATCCTCCGGCACCACAACCTCACCCCCGACCGTCACCAGCCAGACCTCACCGCCCGCACGCACATCCGACACCGCGGACAGCCAGGTGCGCCCGGCGAAGAACTCCGTCAGCTCCATTACCGCCTCCACAGCGGTCGACTCGGGCAGCGCGGGCCACAGGATCACCACGCTGTCGAAGTCCGCCTGCTGCGGTGATTCCTTTCCGGTGCCGCGACCCGGGCCGGACAGCGTCGAGGCGGCTTCGACGGCCAGCGACTCGCCGAGCGCGCCCGGACCGGCGTTCTCCGCGGCGACCGCCGCCATTTCGGCCAGATCCAGCACCGAGCCGATATCGAAGCGGCCGACCGCTGTGCGGCCCAGCGGTTCCCGCTCGGCGCTACCGGAAGTCGCGGCGAGCGCGGCCGGCTCGAGGGCAATGGCCGTGGCGCCGTAGCGGTCTGCCGCGGCGAGCAGGGCAGCCACCTGTTCCGCGCAACGGCCGGTCGGATCGACGAAGGCCAGGCGTCGGGGCGGGGTCAGGGCGCGGCGCTCCCACGGGGTCCACTTCTCCACCAGGCGTTGAGGTTTGGGGACGGCCGGGGTCGGCGGGTCCACCGTGTCGGGGGCGTAACCCGGGTTGGCCCACAGGCGCTTGGGGTTCATGACCGTGTGGGGGAAGTCGCGCAATGGGAGGGCGGGGGGCGCGTCGGCGCGCAGGGCGGTCCAGTCGTAGGCGAGGTCGTGGACGGCGATGGCGGCCAGGTTGCGGGTGAATTCGCGCAGGGAGGTGGCGGTGCGCAGGGAGGTGCCGAGCACCTTGAAGTCGCGGGGGCCGCGGGACGGGTCGCGCGGGACCAGGGAGAGGTTCTCCTGGAGGGCCAGTTGCAGGACGGGGTGCTCGACGACCTCGATGAGGGTGTCGATGCCGTCGGTGGCGGCGGCGACCACGGCGCGGTCGAAGCGGACCCGGTTGCGCAGGTTCCAGTACCAGTACTGTTCCTGGATCAGGTCTGCGGTGATGGGGGCGCCGAGAGTCGCGCCGTAGCAGGGGATGTCGGTGTCCGTGAAGGCCGGGTCGCTCAGCTCGCCGCCGAGGAAGCCTTCGAATTCGGTGCGCAGCTCCGCCACGATCGAGGTGTGCGCGGGGTAGGCGACGCCGATCTCGCGGGCGAAATGGCCGCGTTCGATGGCGGTGGCGACCATGTCGGCGATGGTGTCGCGGTCGCCGGAAATGGCCATGATGTGCGGGGCGTTCACCACCGACAGCTCGGCCCAGCCCGAGTGGCGGGCCAGCAGCGCCTCGCAGTCCTCGCGGTTCATGGCCAGCACGGCCATGGCGTAGCCGCGCGGCGAGAGGCGCTCCACCAGGCGCGCGCGGTGGGTCACCACCAGCACGGCGTCGCGCACCGACATGACCCGCGAGACCGCGCCCGCGGCCAGCTCGCCCTGGCTGTGGCCGATGGTGGCGGCCGGGCGTACGCCGGCGGCCTGCCACATGGCGGCCAGACCGGCCATGTGGAACATCAAGGCGGGCTGCACCTCCCACACGGTGTCCTGGTACGCGCCCGCGGTGCCGAGCAGATAGTGCAGCGGCTGATCGTGGCCGAAGCGCTCGGCGTGCACGGCCGCGCACTCGTCGACGGCGGCCCGGTAGTGCGGCGACAGGTCGTAGTACAGCGCGCCCATGCCGGGACGCTGGCTGCCCTGACCGGGGAACACGAAGCCGATCCGGCGCGCGGTGGCGGGACCGTCACCCAGCACCACCGCGGGATGCGAGGTCCCGTCGGCGACGGCGCGCAGGGCATCGAGCAGGTCCGCACGCCCGGTGACCATGACCAGCGCCCGGTAGCGGCGGGCCGGGCGGGTGCGGAACAGCATGTCCGCCACCCGATCCGGGGCGACGGCGGGCCGCTGCTCCAGGTAGGCCAGGATGCCGGCGGCCTCGGCGCGCACGCCGGCGGCGGTGTCGGACGAGAGCAGGACGGGGATGCTGCCATCGGGCAGCCGGTGGCTACACATCGCTTTCCTCCAGCTCGGGCAGGCTCACGAGGGCATGGGCATTGGTGCCCGCGACACCGAACGAGGACACGGCCGCGTATCGCATGCCGTCCACGGCCGGCCAGGGTTCGAGTTCGGTGGCGAGCCGCAGAGTGGTCTCGGCCCAATCGATTTCGGCGGTCGGCCGGTCGGCGTGCAGGGTGGGCGGGATCTGCCCGTGCACTCCCGCCAGCAGCACCTTGATCAGGCCCAACACCCCGGAGGCGGCCTGCGCGTGACCGGCATTGGACTTCACCGAGCCCAGCCGCGGCCCCGCAGCGGACGGGAGGCCGTAAGTGGCTGCGAGCGCCGCCAATTCGAGCGGATCGCCCACCGGAGTGCCGGTGCCGTGACCCTCGATGAGCCCGACCTGTCCCGCGGAGATCCCGGACACGGCCAGGGTGTCGCGGATGAGCCGCTCCTGCGCCGCGGCGCTCGGCACCGCGATCGGCGCGCCCTTGCCATTGTGGTTCACGCGCGAACCCAGCAGCCGCCCGTACACCCGATGCCCGAGCGCACGCGCCCGCGACTCCCGTTCCAGTACAACGACTCCCGCTCCCTCGCCCCACAGCGTGCCGGTGGCGTCGGCGGAGTAGGACCGGCAGTGGCCGTCGGCGGCCAGCGCATTGTTCTTGGAGAACTCGTAGAACGCGCCCGGCGAACCCATGACGCACACCCCGCCCGCCAGCGCCCACTCACACTCCCCCGCCCGAATGGCGGCGGCCGCCTGATGCACGGCGGTGAGCGCGGACGCGCACGCGGTGTCGACGGTGACCGACGGCCCGATCAGGCCCAGCCCGTGCGAGATCCGCCCGGCCACCGCGCCCAGCGCGGTGCCGGTGGCCCGGTACCCGCTGTACTCGTTGACCGAGGCCGCCCGCGGCCCGTACTCCATGACCGAGGCGCCCATCCAGCATCCGGCCGAATCACCGTCCACCGCACCGGGATTGATCCCGGCCTGCTCGAGCGCCCGCCAGGCCACCCGCAGGCCGACCCGCTGCTGCGGATCCATGGCCACGGCCTCGCGCGGCGTGATGCCGAAGAACAGCGCATCGAAGTCGGTGGCGCCGGTGAGGAACCCGCCGGCGTCCGGCACCGCGCCCCAGCCCTCGTGCCGGTCCAGGGTCAGCAATTCCGCCAGCGGCCATTCCCGATCACGAGGAAAGGGGCCGAGCAATTCCCGCCCGGACGCCAGGGCCGCCCAGAATTCCGGCAGGGTGTCGATGCCACCGGGCGCCTCGATACCCATGCCGACGATCACAATGGGATCGCCGGAATCCAGCGCGCTCACGCGACGACGCTCTTCTCGGCTGCCAGCAGTTCGGCGATGCCGTCGACATGGTCGTTGAGATAGAAATGCCCGCCCGCGAACAGGGTCACCCGAATTCCGCCGCGGCTGTGGCTTTCCCATGCGTACAGGTCACGCGGCGCGACGAATTCGTCCTCGTCGCCGCCCAGCACCAGAATGGGCGCGTCCACGGCAATATCCTGCGCGCACGAATACGCGTCGAAGGCCCGGTAGTCGGCCTTCATGACCGGCAGCGCCATGCGCAGCACCTCGCGACTGCCCAGCACCTCCGCACCGGTGCCGTTGAGCGCCGACATGTGGTCGAGCAGGGCCTCGTCCTCGGTGGGATGCCCCGGCAGCGCGGCGACCCGGGCGGGTGCGGCGGCCGAGGAGGCGACCAGCAGTCGCACGCTCAGCCCCGCGGCCTCGGCCAGGCGGGCGAATTCGAACGCGATCACCGCGCCCATACTGTGCCCGAAAATCGTGAGGGGAACACCGTTTTCACGCGCCGATTCCCGGAATTCGGCGAAGGCCCCGGCCGCGATGTCGGGCAGCGTTTCCAGGGCCGCCTCGCGGGCCCGGTCCTGACGGCCCGGGTACTGGAACACCACGACATCGAATTCGGCAGCCAGCGTCTTGGCGAAAACCCGATAGGCGGAGGCGCCCGCACCGGCGTGCGGGAAGATCAGCAGCGGTGGCGCGGATTCCGCACTCGGGGCCTGAAATTGCCTGATCCAGCCGAGTTCCCGTGGCATTTCCCGCATCTCTCCTACGCAACTGCCCGACCGCATTCGGCGTCGGTTCCGCTTGTCCCCCTTGCAATGTCCGGGCAACCGTAACACCACCTACTTAGTATAGGCTAGCCTTACCAAGCAGGGTGATCAAGCTAACCGACGAACGGAGCGCCACAGCGATGAACCGGACGACCTACGTCCTCGCGCGCGAACTCACGGACCTTCCCGACCACATCCGCCGCGCGCCCGCACCGGTGCTGCCCGAGTTCGCCGCACCGTTCACGCTGCGGCCGGTGGACCTCGACTCCCGCGATCCGGAGACCATCACCGAATGGATGCACCGGCCGCACCTGCTCGAGACCTGGGAACAGGCCTGGGACGCCGATCGCCGCCGCGCCGACTGCGCGGCCCAGCTCGCCGGAACCTTCTCCCGCCCGTGCATTCTCGAATACGACTTCGCCGCCCTGGACCGCCCCGACCTGGGCAACCGCGAGGTGGCCTATGTGGAGTTGTACCGCCCCGCCAAGGACGAGATCGCGCGCCTCTACGACGCCGACGCCCGCGACATGGGCTTCCACATCGCCACCGCGGACACGACGCTGCTGGGCCGCGGCGTCATGTCGGGCTGGATGCGCCTGCTGGGGCAGGCGATCCTGGCGGCCGAACCCGAATGCCGCCGGCTGCTGTGCGAACCCGATCATCGCAACACCCCCATGCGGAAGGCGTTGGAGAAGATCGGGTGGCAGCACCTGGGCGACTTCGACATCCGGCCGGATCGGCGCATCTCGCTCTACGCGCTGCCGCGTAGCGCCGCCGACCTGCCCGAGATCCGGTAGCGCGGCGCGGGATTCACCGCCGGCTGCAGGATTCGGTCCGAAAGCTCCCCCAGGCAGCTGAGATTCGGGAATCCCGGACCCTGCGCCATGGCGGCCATGTTCGGCAGGTACAGCTTGGCGTCCAGCCCGGACACCGCCAGGTCGAAGCCGATGGCCGCCTCGATGCGCGCGGTCTCCAGCGGGCCGCCCACCGCCAGTTCGAGCAGATCGGTTGCGGCCGAATCGAACAGATCCAGGAACCACAGCGGTTGACCGCCGGTGGCGTCCACCACCAGATCGAAGGTATGCACCTGATCGGCGCGCAGGTCGTTGCGCAGGGTGAGGGCGACCCGGTCGTCCTGGTCGGCGAGGTTCACCACCCGGCCCTGCAGATGGTGAACCCGGTTGTCCCCCAGCAGGCTTTCCTGTACCCGCACCGAGAACACCCCGCGATCGGTGCGCCGGATGACATCGCGGCGCTCGGCCATGCCCAGGCCCGCCCACTTGGTCGGATCGCTGTAGAGCGAGTTCTCGAAATAGCTTTCACCGCGCGTGTACAGCGTCGCTTTGGGCGAGATCACCGAGACGGTGAGCATCTCGTGGCGAACCAGTTCGTCCAGCGCCGAACCCGCGGTCTCGCCGCCGCCGATCACCGCCACCCGCGAGGACGGGGGCAGTTCGCGGCGGCCCGCCAGCTCCCAGAATTCGGAGATGCTGAGTACCTTCGGGTGCTCGGCCAGGGCCCGGTCGCTGCGGCCGGGTCCGGTGATCATCACCGCGTCGCAATCGATCTCGTCCAGGTGGCCGGCGGTGTCGTCGGTGCGGCCGGCAGTGTCGGCGACCGACACCAGCCAGCCGTCGGCCGCGGCGGCGATGCCGGTCACCGTGCCCTGGACCAGATCCAGGTCGATGCGCCGGGCCACCCACTGCAGGTATTTGGCCCACACGTGATGCTGCGGGCTGGGCCGGCCGCGGTCGATCCACTCGGCGTAGGTGCCGTGCTCGACCAGGAAGGCGGTCCAGCTGAAAGCCCGCATGGCGGCGTCGATCTCGCGGTTGTGGCCGCGCGCCCAGGTCGAGTGGTACGGGAAGCCGACATCCTTCTCGGGGCTGGTGCCCAGGCGGTGCCGGCCGTCGGTCCAGCCGCCGGTGGGTAGCCAGTTGCCACCGACCGTCTGCGCCTCGACCACGGTCACCCACGGCGCGGGCAGGCCGAGTTCCCGCAGCACATGCGACTTGGCCGCTACCGCCAGGGCTTTCGGCCCCGCACCGACCACCAGAAGTGTCTCCACCGCTTCTCCGTCCCAGTTGCTCACTGTTGTCTGCCTCGCACAACCCACCAACCACTTTAGGTTTGCATAGCCTTACCTTATATTGCTTGGCAGCGCTTGCGAAGCGCTCGTGACGAAAACGATTGGACTGGAAACCATGCCCCGTACCTCGCGCCTCCTCGGTGCCGCCCTCGCCACCGCCGCCCTGCTCGCCGGAACCGGCGTCAGCGCCGTCACTGCCACGGCCGCACCGGCTTTCGCCCCCGTGCGCACCGCCGCCCCGAGCACCGGCGACCTGAAGGCCAAGCTGCAGACCGCCCTCAACACCGGCGCCCCGGCCGCCACCCGGGCCGCCGAGCTCGAGGCCGGCGAGGCCGGACTGCCGCTGCTGGACCAGATCGGCACCGCCATGAACGCCGCCCCGCCGAGCTTCCGCTGGACCATCCTGGGCCCGGTCACCGAGAACGGCGACACCCTCTCGGCCACCCTGCAGACGGCCGTCGACGGTTTCGATCCGTTCACCTTCCCGCTGACCTGGAAGCTCGTCGACGGCGACTGGAAGCTGTCCCGTGAGGGCGAGTGCACCGTCGCGAGCGTCGCGATGCTGCCCTGCAGCCTCTGACCCGTCGACATGACTCTGGCAATTCGAGAGTGACCCACCCCGAACGGCCCCGGACTCGCGCGGAATCCGGGGCCGTCCGGCTACGCGGGTACCGGCGCCAGACGCCAGCCGGAGGCACGGGTGCGCTCGGTCCAGAAGGCGGCGTAGCGGCCGCCGAGCGCGAGCAGCTCGGCGTGCGTACCGCGCTCGACGATGCGACCACCGTCCATGAACAGGATCTGATCGGCGTGCGCGATGGTCGCGAGACGATGCGCCACCACGAGAACGGTTCTGTCACGGGTGAGTTCGTGCACACCGCGCACCACCGCCGCCTCGTTGTGCGGGTCGAGGGCGCTCGTGGCCTCGTCCAGCAGCACGATCGGAGCAGCTTTGACCAGGGCGCGGGCAATCGAAACACGCTGGCGCTCACCACCGGACAGCGCGGAGCCACCCTCACCGACCGCGGTCTGCCAGCCGTCGGGCAGCCGGTCGGCGATCTCGTCCACCCGTGCGACCCGGGCGGCCGCGAGGACCTCGGCCTCGGTCGCGTCCGGACGGCCCGCCCGGATGTTCTCCAGCACAGAGCGATCGAAGAGGTAGACGTTCTGGAAGACCAGCGCCAGCCGGCTCAGCAGGGTCGCCGCGGGCTGCTCGCGCACATCGTGGCCGCCGACCAGGACACGACCGGAATCGGTGTCGTGGAAGCGGGCGGCCAGGCGCAGCAGCGTGGATTTGCCCGCGCCGCTGGGACCCACGATGGCGGTCGTGGTGCCGGGCACCGCGGTGAACGAGATGTCCTGCAGCACTGTCTCGTCCGGGCCGTAGCCGAAGCTGACCCGGTCGAACTCCACCTGCGGGGCGCCCGGCGGCACCGGTGAATCCGGCTGCGGCAGTGCCGGTTCCGCCAGCAACGCGCTCACCCGATCGGCCGCCGCGGCGGCGGAGCGCAGCGCGCCACCCAGCTGCGCGGCCTGGGTCAGCGGCTCGATGAAACGGGAGCTCACCGCGATCAGGGCGATCGCCGCGGCGGCGGAGAGCGCGCCGTCGGTGGCCCGGCCCACCACCAGGTAGACCAGTACCAGGAAGACGGCCTGCACCACCAGCGAGAAGACGATCAGGCCGGGCACCGCGGCGATCAGCAGGCCATTGGCGGCCCGGCGCTGGCGGGCCAATGCCGCGTCCAGCGCGCGATTACCCGCGCCGACCGCGCCCAGCGAACGCAGCACCGGTTGCGCCTGCGCGAATTCCAGCACCCGGACGTTCGCCTCGGCGGCGGCCTCGTGCATGCGCTCATCGGCGGCGACATAGGAGCGGTTGGCCCACACATTCACCACGAACAGCACCGGGGCCGTCACCAGCATGGCCAGCGAAATACGCCAGTCGACGACCAGCATGCCCACCGCCACACCGAGCGGAACCAGCACGCCGGTCAGCATTTTCGCCAGCAGATAGGCGATCAGGCCCTGCACCTCGCGGACGTTCTCGACCATCACCCGCGACAGCTCCCCCGCGTGCCGGTCGTCGAACCAGCCCAGCGGCAGGGCATTCAGGTGATCACCGAGCCGGGTCTGCAAACCGTGCTGCATGCCCACGCCGACGCGCAGGCCCAGCACCGACTGCAGGTAACCGAACACCACGACCCCGGCCACGGCCAGCGCCAGCCACAGCGTCCACCACCAGGCCCGGCCCAGATCCCGGTCGAACAGCGCCTGCAGGACCGGCACCAGCAACACGTAGGCGGCGGCCTGCGACAGCGCCTGGGCCACGATGGCCAGCAGCAGTCGCGGTGTCAGCCGCGCGAATTCACCCGGCACCAGGCCGAGCACCCTGCGGATCATCGATTGCCCTCCTCAGCAGCGACGGACAGGCCGGCCTTCGTCCCGGCCCGGCCGTCTCCGAGATCGCTTGCCACCGTGTCGGTTCCGTCCGACCGTGCGCCCGAAGCCCGGTCGACACTCCCGGCGGCGCGGTCGGCGCCGGCGACGGCCTCCAGGGCCGCCTCATTGAGTTCCCAGAGCCGCTGGTAGAGGCCGCCGGCGGTGTGCAGACTGGCGTGGTCACCCTGTTCGACCAGGGTTCCGTTCTCCAGCACCAGGATTCGGTCCACGCCGGTGATGGTGTGCAACCGGTGCGCGATGACCAGCACGGTGCGACCGGCCACCAGTTCGGCCAGCGCGTCCTGCACCGCTGCCTCGGATTCGGGGTCGGCGAAGGCGGTGGCCTCGTCCAGCACCAGGATCGGGGTGTCGGCCAGCAGGGTGCGGGCGATCGAAAGTCGTTGCGCCTCACCACCGGACAGCACAGCGTCCACCCCGATCTCGGAGTCGTAGCCGCGCGGCAGCGCCAGGATGCGGTCGTGGATGCGGGCCGCGCGGGCCGCGCGCTCCAGGGCCGCGGCATCGGCGCCGGGGCGGGCCAGGCGCAGATTGTCGGCGATGGTGCCACGGATCAGGCGGACGTCCTGGAAGACGAATCCGACCGTGCGATAGAGCTCTTCGCTCGGGAAGTCGCGAATATCGCGGCCACCGAGGGTGATCCGGCCCGCACGCACGTCGTAGAAGCGCGGCAGCAGCTTGGCCAGCGTCGACTTGCCGGAACCGCTGGGGCCCACCAGAGCGGTCATGGTGCCGGGCGCCAGCTCGAGGTCGAGGTCGCGCAGCACCTGATGGTCGGCGCGGTAGCCGAAACTCACACCCTCGAAACGGATCAGCCCGGCGGGAGCCTGCCGCGGTGCGGAATCGCCCGTGCCGGACGCCAATTCGGCGGTCTGCAGCAGATCGTGCAGCCGCAGCGCCGCGTCACCGGCCGTGCGCAGCGCCTGGGTGCCGTAGCCCAGACCCAGCAGCGAACTGCCCAGCCCGAGCCCGACCAGCAGGAACGGCAGCACATCCAGCGGCTCGATCCACTCGAGGCCCACGCCCGCGAGCCCGGCCACCACGACCAGCAGCATGACGAACACCGGCGAGACCACCGTGTCCGAGATCGACTGCACCGTCATCACCGGCAGTTTCAGCCGCCGCAGCCGCTCGGTCTGCTCCTCGACGGCGGCCCGGAACTCGCTGTGCGCCCTGCCCGCTCGCCCGAAGGCCCGCACCACCTGGATGCCGTCCACGAATTCGACGGTCGCGGCACGGGTGCGCTGCTCGGCGGCGTTGTAGGCCAGCAGGCGTTCGCGGCCGGGCTCGTCCAGCATCGCGCGCATGCACAGCGCGTAGACGACCAGCGGCAGCAGCAGGATCAGCGTCAGCCGCCAGTCCACGGTCGCCAGGTAGACCAGGGTGACCAGCGGGACCGTCACCGAACCGATGAAGTCCAGCCGCGCATGCGCCACCAGATAGTGCAGCGCCTCGACATCGTCCTGGAGGTACTTCTTCACCTCGGTGGAGGTACGGGCGCCGAACCAGCCCAACGGCACCCGGGTCAGCTTGTCGGCCAGCAGCCGGCGCAGGGTCAGCTGGTAGCGGGCGTCCACGGCGTGCGACCAGGTCAGCGCGACCGCCTGCAGCACCGCCCGGGCCACCAGCACCAGCACCGCGATCAACAGCAGCCGCCACACCCGGCCGGTGTCGGGCGTATCCCGCAGCAGCTCACGGCAGGCCGAGACGATCAGCAGGAACGGCAGCACCGAGCACACCGCGGCCACCGCCACGATCAGCCCGGCCACCGTGAGCGGCCCGCGCACCGGGGCGAGAATCTCCTTGCGCGCGGCGGCCTCTCGCCGCCGGCACGCCTTCACCTCCGCTTTCGCATCGGGCCCGCCCGTGTCGGCTGCCGCCGGGCCCGGATCGATGGCATGCGCCTCGACCGCGGGCGGTGACTCGACCGTCATCAGTCCGCCTCCCACCTTCCTCGGTCCGGCGCTCCCACGAACACCGGCGAGAAGATAGGTTAGGCTAACTTTTGCTGAACGACCATACCGTCGGTCAGCGCGGCACCTTTCCGGTCAGCTTCTTGCCGCTCGCGTCGTGGACCATGCACGTCGCGCGGCCATTGAGCTTGTTCCACTGGGTCTCGTTCGCCGGGTAGAGAATGAAGGTCTCCAGCTGGTCGTACATCGAGCTCTTGCTCAGCTGTTTGTCGATCTCGTCCAGGCAGGCGTCATTGGCCTGCTGGAACGAGGCATCCAGCGAACCCGGCCAGGAACCGGTCAGATGCACCTGGGCGATCACCTCGGCATCGTGCGCGGAATCGCAGGGCAGCACCGTCACCTTGCGAATGTGGTTGTTCTCCTCGACGGTCTGCAGGCAGTCACCGACCTTCACCTCGTCGACCGAGATGGAGGTGGGCGAATCCGGCAGGGCCGAGGTACGGGTCGTATTGTCCTGTGACGCAGAGGTATCCGGGCTGTTCACCGCGCCGACGGCGAGCAGGATCACGACGATCAGGGCCCACACGCCGGAGGCGGCCAGGCCGACGATGGCCAGCCCCTTGCCGCTCTGATTGCGCTGCTTGATCTGGGTCAGCGCGATGATGCCGAACGGGACGGCGAGCAGACACGCGCCGAGCAGACCGAGGATCAGCGTGGCGATGGCCAGGCCATTGGTGCCCTGCGGAGGCGCCGGCGCCATCGGATAGCCCGGCGGCATCGGCTGATACCCGGGCGGGTAGCCGGGCTGACCACCCTGGCTGTAATCCCACTGACCCGGCTGGCCGTAGGCGGGCTGGGCGTATCCCGGCTGCGGCTGGCCGTAGTCCGGTTGCGGGGGTTGTGGAACCTGGCCGTAGTCCGGCTGACCGGGCTGGCCCGGGTACCCTTGCGGCTGTTGGTCGTTCGGGTACACGAGACCCCCCGATCACTCGTTTCGACCCGGACATTCCGGGCGTTGGCCAACCGTACCCCCTGGTCCGGACAAACTCGGGGACTAGGGTTTGGCGAGTGAGACGCAGGCAGCAACCACCGCTACCCAAGCGGCACGGGCTGGACCCGGCCCGGTTGCGGCTACCCGAGGACGGCCACTGGACGACCATTCGCGACCACCTCGTGGAGCGATTGCCGCGGGTGCGCCCCGAACGCATCGACGAACTGCTGTCCACCGGCGGCATCGTGGATCTGGACGGCCCGATCACCCTCGACACGCCCTACGCGCCCGGCGGCGCGGTGTGGTTCCACCGCGATCTGCCGGACGAGACCGAGGTTCCGTTCCCCATCGGCATCGTCTACCGCGACGACGACATCCTCGTCGCGGACAAGCCGCACTTCCTCTCGACCATCCCGCGCGGGCAGCACATTCTGCAGACCGCCCTGGTGAAACTGCGCCGCGACCTGGACCTGCCCGATCTGGTGCCCGCGCACCGGCTCGACCGGGTCACCGCCGGGCTGGTGCTGTTCATCGTGAATCCGGCGGTGCGCGGGGCGTATCAGACCATGTTCCACAAGCGGCTGGTGCACAAGGAATACGAGGCCGTCGCGCGCTTCGATCCGGAGCTCGCGCTGCCGCGCACGATCATCAGCCGGATCGTCAAGGAGCGGCAGGTGCTGCGCGCCTACGAGACCGCGGGCGAACCGAATGCGGAGACCCTCGTCGAATTGACCGAGCAGCGGGACGGATTGGGGCGCTACCGGCTCCGGCCGCGGACCGGGCGGACGCATCAGATCCGGCTGCACATGAACAGCCTCGGGGTCCCGATCCTCGGTGACGACTTCTATCCCGAACTCACCGACAAACCGGTCGACGACTACACCCGGCCACTGCAACTGCTGGCCTCGGCACTGGAGTTCATCGATCCGATCACCCGGGAGCCGCGCCGCTTCGACACCGCGCGCACGCTGCAGGCCTGGGACGATCCCGAGGGCTGGGCGAGCGGACGAGCGCCGGCGGCCGGGTATTCCGCACAGCGGGATTAACCACAATCGAAGGCCGTTCCAAGAATCCACTCGTAGACTGGCCGGGATGTCGCGAAACGATAACGGCGCGGTCGCGGTGCTCCCTGACCCGCCCCCGCTGCCCGGCCACAAGCTGCACGCCTACGTGGATGTGGCCGTCGTCGTTGTGGTCCTGATCTGCACGAATCTCATCGCGCACTTCACCAACCGGTGGGCCAGCATCTTCACGGTGCCGATTGCCGCACTGATGCTGGTCGCCCTGGTGCGCCGCCGCGGGCTGGGCTGGGAGGACCTCGGCCTGTCGCCGCGACAGTGGCGGCGCGGGTCGCTGTGGGCGCTGGCGGCGGTGGGCGTGGTGCTCGCGGCCGTCGCCATCGGCGCGGCACTGCCGATCACCCGGCCCTTCTTCCTCAATGACCGCTACGCCGCGGTCTCGGGCGCGCTCATCGCGTCCATGATCGTGATCCCGCTGCAGACCGCGATCCCGGAGGAGCTCGCCTTCCGCGGCGTGCTGCACGGCACCCTGGACCGGGTGGCCGGGGCGCGCGGGGTGTTCGCGGCGGGATCAATGCTGTTCGGGCTCTGGCACATTGCCTCGTCGCTGGGATTGACCAGCGGGAACAAGGGACTGACCGGATTCCTCGGCGGCGGCCCGGCCGGACAGCTGCTCGGCATCGGGCTCGCGGTCCTCGCGACCGCCGGGGCGGGCGTGGTCTTCACCTGGCTGCGGCGCCGCAGCGGCAGCCTGCTCGCGCCCATCGCACTGCACTGGGCGGTGAACGGCGCGGGCGCGCTGGCCGCGGCCGTGGTCTGGCACGTGACCGTGCACTGACCGCGGCCGGGCGCGCGAACGGAGAGGGGGCCGGCTGACCTGGGAACAGAGGATTATGGTCAGCCGGCCCGGGGACGGTTCGGCGGGTCGGGCCCATACCGAACCGAGTCTTTTCCGAGCTCGGGAAGCTCTGCTACGAGCCCAGGAAACCCAGCGGGCCCGCGCCGCAGGTGGCGCTGCCGGTCAGGGTGGGCTCGAGGACGTTCACCTTCAGCTCCCAGGCCGAACCCTGCAGGGTCGACAGGGTGTGGGTGCCCGCGCTGTGCGGGGTCCACTGAATGGTGGCCTGCCCGTTGCTCGGGGTGATCGGGCTGCCCGAGATGATCGCGCCATTGTCGTAGAACCAGGCCTGGATCCAGCTGTCATAGGTCGCGGTGATCTGGTACACGCAGCCCATATAGATATTGCGGGCGTTCACCGACAGGCCGGTGGGTACGGCCGAGGCGGTGGAGGCGGTCAGGCCCACGGAACAGGCCATCGCAGCGACGGCGGTGAGGCCGACGCCGGCCCGCCGGGCGATGCGCTTGTTCAGGGACACTGTCATGTCTTCAACTCCTTGGTGCCAACCCGCTTCGTTGCGGTCCGGCGAACTGTATCGGTTGTCCAGTTCATTGCGTGGCACTTTTGAGAAAATACTGAAACACGTTTCTGTCAGACGCGGTGCCATGCAGGTCAGCGGCATGATCGCAGCAACGAGATCGGCCCGCCTCCCCGGAGGAGAAGCGGGCCGAACCGTTCGGAGCAAACTCTGATCGTCAGCGGCGAGCGTCGCTCACCACATCGGACGGCGTCCATTCCGTATCCCACTGCGGCTGCTGTTCCGCATCACCGCCGTGGCCCGGCCACCAGGCGCGGCGGCCGATCAGCGCGGTCACCGCGGGGGTGAAGAACATGGCCATGACGAACGCGGCGATGGCGATACCGACCGAGATGGCGAAGCCCATCTGCGACAGGGTGTCGTTGCCCGCCAGCATCATCGAGGCGAAGGTGCCCGCCAGGATGACACCGGCCGCCGCCACCGTCGGGCCGGTGTGGCGCAGGGCCAGGGCGGCCGCGCGGTGCGGGTCGTTGCCCTCCCGCGCCTCCTCCCGCAACCGGGCGACCATGAGGATGTTGTAGTCCGTCCCGAGGGCGACCACGAACAGGTACATGATCAGCGGCAGCGTGAAGATCAGCCCCGAATCCCCCTGCAGATGCTGGAAGACCAGCACCGCCGAACCCAGCGTCGCGGCGAAGCCGAGGAACACCGACGCCATCAGGTACCAGGGCGCCACCACGCTGCGCAGCAGCAGGGCCAGCACGATCATGATCAGGATGGCCGCCACCGGGAACACCACCGTGTAGTCCCGGTTCATGGCGTGCTGGAAGTCGACGAACACCGAGGTCATGCCGCCCACCACTGCCGAGGTGCCGACCGGGGCCGCCGCATGCGCGGCATCCCGGAGCGGACCCTTCACGGTCTTCAGGGCCGCATCGGATTCCGGCTTGTCGGACAGCGTCACCTGATATTCGGCGACCGTCTTGTCGGCCGACAGTGCCGGCTGCGGACCCACCTCGCCCACACCGTGGACGCCGCGCAGTGCCGCGCCGAAGGCGTTCAGCTCGTCGGCGCTCAGCGCGCCGTGCTCGCTGCGCAGATACACCTGCGAGGGCTGGGTGCTGCCCGCGGGCATGCCCTTGAGCAATTCCTTGCCGTAGACCACGGATTCGGAGCTGCCCGAGGTCGAACCCGAGCTCAGGTCGAAGGTCGGATTGAAGCCGAAGGCGAAGACGCCCAGGGCGATCAGGACACCACCGGACGCCACGGCGAACAGACCCGGCCGCTTGCCCAGCGCGCCGCCCACGGCCGCGAACCGCGCACCCGTCGGCTCCACCTGCCAGGCCTTCGAGGGCCAGAAAACCTTGGTGCCCAACAGGGAGACGATCGCTGGGATGAGCGTGAGCCCGGCCAGCAGCGCCACCGCGACCGCGATGGCCAGGGCGATACCCATGGACCGGAACATGCCCAGGGTGGACAGCGTCAGCGCGCCGAAGGCGATGATCACCGCCGCGGCCGCCGAGGTGATGGCCTCACCGACCCGGGTGACCGCGCTGACCACAGCCGTCTTGGCGTCCTCACCGGCGCGCAGGCGCTCCCGGAAGCGGAACATCAGGAAGAGGATGTAGTCGGTACCGACGCCGAAGAGCACCACGACCAGCAGCGACTGCACCGAGCTGTCGATCTTGAGGTCGAAGGTGTTGCTGGCGATCGCGATCAGACCGCTGGCCAGCGGGGACACCGCGATGAAGATGACCAGGATGGGCAGCAGCGCGATGATCGGGCTGCGGAAGATGAGCAGCAGCAACACCAGGATCAGCACCACGGTCGACACACCGATGATGATCAGGCCCTTGGTACTGGAATCCTGCTGATCCAGGGTCTGGGCGGCGGTACCGGTGATGCCGGCCTTCAGGTCGGTGCCGTTCACCTGTTCCTTCAGCGCGTCCCGGAGGGACTTCACCGCGTCGGACTGGTGGGTGTCATTGGCGCTGGTGACCTTGGTCATCTGCACCGCGACCACCTCGATCGACCGGTTCTCCGCGGGGGGCACCGCTTGGATTCCGGTGACATCCTTGATGTTCCGCTCCGACAGCTTGGTCGCGGCGGCGGCCACCGCGGTCGAGTCGGCATCGGTCATCGGGGCTCCGTCGGAGCGTTCGAAGACGATGAGCGCAGCGGGGGTATTGCTGCTGGGAAATGCCTGCTGCTGCAACTTCGCTGCCTGGATGGATTCGTAATGCGAAGGCAGGAAGTCGGATTGGTCGGTGGTGGCGGTGAGCTTCGGCGCGGTGGCGACGACCGCGACAATGGCGATCAGCCACGCGGCGATCACCAGCCACGGGAATCGGACGACGAAGCGTCCCAAGCGGGAGAACATGCGGGAGAAGTCCTTTCCGGGTTCGGCCGCGTTATTCAGATGTCGAGGACCTGCGAGGAGGGGTTCTCCACCACGTCGGCGACGATGCGATAGACCTTCGCCGGAATGCGGTCGCGCAGTTCCGCGAGCGAGTCCACGATCTCCAATGTGAAGTCGCCATAGCCATCCTCACCCAGGCCGAGGAGTTCGCGCCAGTTCTTAAATCCCTTGGCCCAGTTCGTGAATACCGCAAGGTCCGACTGGTCGGAACTGTTTCGGGCGGTGCGGAACTCCTCCTTCCGCTCGCGCGCGGCGTTCTTGGAGGCCTGGGCGAAATCCGACCACTCGACATAATGCCGGTGAACGACCAGCTTGCCCTTGCGGCTCAGGAAGACCTGCACGGACTCGCTGCCCTCCTTGGTCACGTGCTGGGCCTCGGCCAGCAGCCGGCCGACGAAGCGCTGGGTGCGGCCACCGCCGGGGCCGACGCGCAGCGTGATCTCGCGCATGCCCTCGGGCAGCGGGTCCGGCACCAGCTCGGTGCCGGTCGCGGCCGGGGCCTCCGGCGCCGGGGCGTCCTGCGGGTCGGCGTCGTTGGACTTGTCCATATCGAGGGCCATGGGGTGCTCCAAATCATCAGTGAATGCGCATATGGGCATGCGTGTACATCACGGCCCTGTGGGTCGATACCCGCTGCGCCGCTGCACTTCTCAGGGTTCCGGACGGTCATTCCCCGTCTTCAGCCACTATAAGTAGACGTATACGTATAGCGCAACCCTGACTCGACCCTGAACTTTCTCCAGATGCTTCCCCGAGCATCCGGACACGAAAGGGCCCGCCTCCCGAACGGGAGGCGGGCCCTCGTGGGTCGTCCACGCGGAGCTGCTCGCTAGCGCCCGCGCCGCTTGCCCGGCTTCTTCGCACCGCCCTGCTTCGACTTCGCGGCGGTCTGCGGCTTCTTCCCCCCGGCCTGACTGCGCGCCCCGCCCGCCCTGGCCGCACCCGTCCGCTTCGGCGAATTCTGTTGCCCCGCAGCCTTGTCCGGCTGCTGACCGGACGGCGAACGGGAACTGCGCTGGGAGCGGCCGCGCACCACGCCCACGAACTCCTCCACCAGCTCGGTGGTGCGGTCGGCGGGCCAGGCCAGCGCGATCTCGGTCTCGGGCACATCGGTGACGGTCCGGTAGACCAGGTCCTTGCGGTGGTGCAGGCGGGCGATCGAGTGCGGCACGATGGCCGCCCCGCTCACCGCGGCCACCAGCTCCATGGTCATGGCGGCGTCGTCCAGGTCGGCGGCGTCCTGCATGCGCTCATCGGACAGATCGGCCGTGGCGACCTGATCGAACAGGGCGATCGGATGATCCTTGGGGACGACCACCACCGGGACCTCGCGGTAGAGCGGAATCGCGCTCACCCCATCGCGATCGATGGGCAGCCGCACGAAACACATGTCGACCGCGTCCGTGCGCAGGGCCTGCTCCTGCTCCTTCATCGGGATCGGCGTCAGCTCCAGCGCGACCTCGGGGAACCGCTCGCGCCAGATGCGCTCCCATTTGGTGACGGTCACGCCCGGGACGAAGCCGACCCGCAGGCGGTCCGCCGCGGCCGGCGCCGGCGCCGGCTGCGCGGCCGCGGCGGCCGCGATGAGGGCGCGGGCCTCGTCCAGCAGCACCCGCCCGTCCTCGCTCAGCTGGGTGGGCTGCGCGCCCGGTACGAACAGTCTGGTTTCGAGCTCTTCCTCCAGCTCGATGACCGTCCCGCTCAAGCGCTGCCGCGAAATACCGAGGCCACGCGCCGCCCGGGCGAAATGCAATTCCTCGGCAACCGCGACGAACCAGCGCAGGCGCGTCAGATCGATGGACTCCAACCGGCTCATGGCGTCCACGGTATTGCACCGGCCAGCAGGTTCACCCCACCCGCCCGATACCCTTGATCGGTGAGCCCGGACAAGAACCCCCAGACCATGAAGCCGCTCACCGCGGCGAACAAACTCGGCATCTACCTCCCGGCAACCCCGGCGGAGTTCCGGAACTCACCCGTCACCCGCGCTCAGCTCGAGGAACTGCGCACCGATCCCCCGCAGTGGCTGCTCGAGCTGCGGGCCAACGGCCCCTTCCCGCGCGATGTGGTGGCCCGCAAGCTGGGCATCTCCAACTCCGGTCTGGCCCGCGCCGGCGTCGCCGACGCCCTCACCGCGGACGAGATCGCGGCCCTGCTCGCCGACCCGCCCGAATGGCTGCTCCGGGAACGGGAGAATCTGGTCGCCGTCCGCAAGGAAGCCGACCGCGTCAAGGAGAAGGAGGCCGCCCGCCGCGCCGCCTCCAACCGCCCGCCCAAGAACCGCTTCGGCAACTGAACGCGACGCCCCGGCTCGGTCATCCGCGCTGAACTCCCTTCCGCCACCGCCGAATCGGATCAGATCCGGCGCAGTACCCGGTCGACCAGGTCGGGCGCCGCGCCGAGATAGTTCTCGGGGCGGAGGAGTTCGGCCAGTTGGGGTTTGGTCAGATGCAGGGCGATATCGGGGCATTCGGCGAGGATGTCGGCCAGCGGCCGGGTCGTGGTCCGGGCCTCGAAAGAGGCCGCCTGCAAGGCTTTCTTGGCGATCGGCTTGCCGAGCAAGGGGGCCAGGCGGATCGAGAGGCGTTCGGCGACGATCTGCCCCTCGGTGAGCGAGAGGTTCTCGGTCATGCGGTCGGCATCGGCCATCAGGCCCGCGGCGAGTTCGACCGCGGTGTGGGCGGCGCCGCCGACCAGGAGCAGGCATTCGCGCAGCGGCTGCCATTCGGCGTGCCAGGCGCCGGCGGGACGCTCGTCCTCGGCCAGCAGCGCGCCGAACAGCGTCGAGGCCAGCGCGGGGACCTGCAGCGCCGCCGCACGAATCATGGTGCTCAGCACCGGGTTTCGCTTCTGCGGCATGGCCGAGGATTCGCCGCGGCCCGGGGCGGCGGGCTCGAGCAGTTCGGCGGTCTCGTCGCGGGACTGGGAGATCACGTCCACGGCCAGCTTGCCCAGGGTGCCGGAGGTCAGGGCCAGCGCCGCGGCCAGATCGGCGATCGGCGTGCGCACGGTGTGCCAGGGGGTGGCGCTCACGGTGAGAGAGAGTTCCGCGGCGAACTCGCGGGTGAGGCGCTCCATGATCTCGCCGGCGGGCGCCTGCGACAGTTCCGACTCCGCGCAGCGCGCGCATTCGATATAGGACGCCAAAGTGCCCGCCGCGCCGCCCAATTGGACCGGCAGCGTGTCGCGCACGCGGTCCAGGCGTTCGCGGGCGTCGAGCAGGCCCTGCATCCACACCGCCACCTTCGCGCCGAAGGTCGTCGGCACCGCGTGCATGGCGAGGGTGCGGCCGGCGATCGGGGTGGTGCGGTGGCGGCGGGCCAGCTCGGCCAGGGAGCCGACGATGGTGTCCAGGTCCGCGATCAGCACGGCCAGCACCCGGGCGGCGATCACCATGGTCGCGGTATCGAGTATGTCCTGGCTGGTGGAGCCGTAGTGCACGTAGTTCGCACTCACCGGATCCACGTCCGCCACCGCGTCGTGCAGGCGCTCCACGAAGGTCACCACCGGATTCGCGGCGCCACGCGAGGCCCGCGCGATCTCGCGGGCGTCGAACGCGTGCTCGCGCACCGCCACCGCCAGATGATCGGTGACGATGTCGGGCACCATGCCCAGGCGGGCCTCGGCGCGCGCCAGCGCCAGCTCCACCTCCAGCATGGCCTCGATCCAGGCGTCGTCGCTCAGCAGGGACTCCACCGGCGTGCCCACCCCGACGGGGGCCAGCAGACCACATTCCAGCGCCATGTCATCGTGCCTTTCACTGTCGTGCCGGAGTTCGAAATGCCGCTGCACCCCAAGCTGATTCGGCGGGATCGCCGGGCCCTCGTACCGGTGGGCGGTGAGGATCTCGCGGGCGATGGCGTCGCCGTCGGCCAGCGTCACCGAATTGACCCCGGGTCGCGCGCCCGCCGCCGTCACCCAGCGCACCGCCTCGGTCGGCACTCCGAAGGCGTAGCGGCGCGGGTGGATTCGCCCGAAGGTGTCCACCGGATGGAACGAGCCCGGCGCGAGCGCCAGGCCGCCGGTGCGGTAGCGGCTGCCGTCCGGGGAGGCGATGACGTAGCCGCGCACCTCCTCGCGATGCAACAGGTTGCGCAGCAACGGATCCGCGGTGCGATGCAGGTCCGGTGCGGGCATCCAGGCATCGATGAGAGTCTGTGCCGACGCCACCGAATCACCCACCAGGGGTGAATCGGCGACGAAGCACTCGTGCCCGGTGTCCGCCCGGACCCGCATGCCGGGACCGGCGACTCGCACCACACCCGCGCGAATCAGTGCCGCCAGTTCCGAAATCCGGTGCGCCGGTGGTCCGATGGAGAGGAAGGCGTTCATCGGTGTGTACCAGCGATCCAGGTCGTCGCGGTAGGAGGAGCCCGCGATGCCGCCGTGGTCGACGACCAGCCGGACCTCATTGCGGAGGTCGCGCAGGACATCCAGCGCCGCCTTCACCGGGCCGTGCACATTGCCCAGGCGCGCCTGCCGCACATCGGCGTCGAGGTAGGCCAGCAGCCAGGCGTGGAAATCCCCGGGATCGGTGAAGCAGCGGCCGCCGGTGGGGTCGGCGAGTGCGCTCCAGTCCCAGCGGTCCTGCGGGGGCACGCCGAAGCGGTTCAGCAGTTCCCCGGCGTCCTCGGCGGTCGGGGCGATCAGGTAGCGGTCGCGGAAGGAGGCCAGGCGGTGCGGGCTCACCCGGTCCGCGATCAGGCGGGTGTAGTAGACCGATTCGACCTCGCGCGCGATATGCGGCCAGACGTCGCGGCGGAAGGAGACGTCGCCGAATTTCCGTGCGCGGTGGCGTAATCGGGCGATGCGGTCGGCGTTGAGCAGCAACGGCTCGTAGCGGCCGGCCACCCCCTTCTGGTGCTCGCCGCGCGCGTGATGCGGGATGCCGCGGCGGCAGCCGGTGACGATGAGCGGCTCCCGGCCCGAGGCGACGTACTCCAGCCCGGCCTCGGACTCCTTGAACCGGCCGCCGCGGCCCGCCGTCAGCAGGGCGAGGTAGTCGAAGAAGGTCAGGCCCAGGCCGCGGATGATGACCGGGTCGCCCTCGGGAATGCGGTCCAGATCCACATCGGCGGCATTGCCGGGCGGAATGTAGGTGAGGCCCAGGCGATCCGCGGTGTCGGCGAGCGAACCGGCCGTGCCGGGCGGCGCTTCGGCCAGGTGGCCCTGGGTGAGCACCACCGCGTGCAATCCGCGCAGGCGTTCGCCGGTATCGAGTTCCAGCTCCTGGAATCCGCCGGGGCCGTCGCGCATATCCACCACGGTTGCCACGATTTCGCTTACCCGCACCCAATCGGCGTATCTGTCGCGGGTGCGCTCGAAGGCCCAGCGCAGGTAATGGCCGTAGAAGGCCCGTGGTGGATAGCTCTCCGGGGAAATCCGCAGGGCCGCAGCGTAAGCATCGCCGGGCAGGCTCGCGAAATTGCCGATCTTCGCCAGAAAGTTCGACCATTCGTAGAGGCTGGGGCCGCGTTCCACCGGGCCCGCCATCTCGACGGTGTCGTCGGTGAATATGGTGACCTGCTCGGCGACCGTGTTCATGAGCAGGTGCGCGGGCTGGTCGGTGCGCCAGACCGCGCCGGTACCGACCCGTGTCGAATCGATGAGCACCAGTTCGACGCCGGCCGAGATGCCTAACTGCCGAGCGTTGGCGCAAATGCGTTCGAAAACATTCAGACCCCGCGGTCCCACTCCAACTATGGCGATCCGTAAAACATTGTCGAGCATGCAAACTCACCGATCGCGCTCGATTAGCCGTGACCGAATCCGGGCACGTCGGCGAGGTTAGCGCGGCGCGGACAAGCGCTCAAGAATGGACGGTACGGTACGCCTGGTTCGTCTGAAATGTCGAAAGCTGCTGTGCGGCACGGCGCTCCAGCGCCTCCGACAGGCAGGCCCGCAGCAGCGCCGAAACCGCCAGCGCGGCACCGACCCAGTTCGATGCCGGGTAACCGAATCCGGCCGCGATCACCAGCCCGCCCAGCCACGCCGAGATGGCATTGCCCAGGTTGAACGCACCGATATTCATGGCCGAGGCCAGCGTCGGCGCCGCGTGCGCCTGATCGAGCACCCGTTTCTGCAACGACGGCACGGTCGCGAAGCCGAGCACGCCGATCACGAAGATCGTCACGGCTCCCCGATCCTGTCGCGCGCGGTCACCGTGAACAGACCCAGCGCCACCGCGAGCCCCGCCGGCCGCGCGACCAGCATGAGCATCGGCGCCCGGTCGGCGAATCTGCCGCCCACCAGGTTTCCGGCGAACATGCCGAGGCCGAACAGCACCAGGAGCCAGGTCACCGACCCGTCGGCGAAACCGGTCATCTCGGTCATCATCGGGGCGATATAGGTGATGGCCGCGAACACGCCGCCGAAACCCAGCACCGTCATGGCCATGGCCAGCGGCACCCAGATGAAGCGGGTGGCCAACACGATCGTCCTCTCCAATCCGCCACCACCCGCCTGGTGACTCGCCTCGAAGATCGTGGGCCCCTCGAGCGCTACCGCTGCCCTGACCACCGCAGCGGCACCTACACCAAGGTCACCGACTCCGGGCACAACCTCCCGGTAAAAGCTCGCCCACCACGGCCACCGCGAGGCCCTCACCGTGGTCTCCCGCAATCCAGAACTGGCACCGCTCGTCCACACCCTCGAATCGCTCCGCACAACAGCCTGATTCTCAGGACCGACCCGCGGCGCGGAGCCCTGCGATAGCTGTCCGCAAGTAGTCGGCTACCTACAACACGCAGCGAAGGGTCGACTCGTGGGTTGTCGATCTTGTTGTGCCACAACGGACTCGGCGCGCCGCGGCGGCGATGGCCGGCTCCATCCCACTGCGGATGATGGCATAGCACGAGCCGCATTGCCCGTTTTGCCAGGTTCGGGTAGTCGCGTACGCGTGAGACGCCGGATACCAGCGATGAGAATCGGTCTTGTCGATTCGCATCCTGGTCGGCGTCGGCCGCCCAGGCGGGAAAGAGGTTTCCGATGGGTATCGCGCAGAACGACCACCGCGGCGTGACAGTTCGAGTATCGATGGCCGCCACGGAGATCGACGACGAGCGCTTGGACCGGCAGACCCGGATGCTGCGGGCGGAGCTGGCCGCGCTGGACGGCGTCGAATCGGCGGCGCTGGCGCGGGACAGCGCCGGAACGGCGCCGGGTACGAAGGTGGCCGACCCCATCACGATCGGCGCGATCGTGCTGGCGCTGAGTGCTTCCGGCGGGGTGTTCACCACCCTGATCGAGACGGTGCGGGACTGGCTGGGCCGCCACCCGGGCACCCATCGGGTGACGGTCACGATCGACGGCGAGAGCATCGAGCTCGAGGCCGCGAGCGGCGACCAGCAGCGCGCACTGGTCGACGCCTATATTCGCCGCAACGGCGGCGTCGTGGCGGGGTGACGGCAATGACCGGCCGATTCGCCCTGGTAGTGGCGACCTACACGTTCCACGATCCCGGATTGCGGCAGTTGACCGCACCCGCGCACGATGCCGAGGCACTCGCCGAGGTGCTGGCCGACCCCACGATCGGCGGGTTCGAGGTCACCACCTTGATCAACCAGCCGCACCACGTGGTCGGCGCGGCGATCGGCGATTTCTTCTCGGACCGGCGACGCGATGATCTGACGCTGCTGTACTTCAGCGGGCACGGACTCAAGGACGACGCCGGCAAGCTCTACCTCGCGATGACCGACACCCGCCCGCTCAACCCCCTGTTCACCTCGGTCCCCGCCGATCAGATCGACTACGCCATGACCGGATGCGACTCCAACCATCAGGTGCTGATCCTGGACTGCTGCTACAGCGGCGCCTTCCCCGTCGGCACCATCGCCAAGGCCGACGACCAGGTCCATGCCCTGGAAACCTTCAGCGGCCGCGGCCGGACCGTGCTCACCGCCTCCGACGCCACCCAGTTCGCCTTCGAGGGCAACACTCCGCACGGACAGGCGACGCAGTCGGTGTTCACCCGGCATCTCGTCGCCGGTCTGCGCGACGGCGGCGCCGACCTCGACCAGGACGGCGACATCACCGTCGACGAGCTCTACAGCTACGTACACGACCATGTCGTCGCCGAACGCCCCCGCCAGCGACCCAAGAAGCAAGACAATATCGAAGGCCGCACCCTCCTGGCCCGCAACCGCAATTGGCAAGTACCGCAACATATTCGAACCGCACTCGAGAGCCCGGCCGTCCGCGATCGGCGCAACGCGCTCGATGACCTGGACCAGCTGCACCGCACCGGCGGCGCCATTGTCCGGTCCCGCGTCCGCGACGCCATCACCCGACTGCTGGACGACGACAGCCGCGCCATCGCCGCCGCGGCTGCCCACTGGCTCGACGCCAGCCCCACCGGCACGGCAACGCCGCCGGCCGATGACGCCACCGACACAGCCATGGAGCCCGATCCCCACCCGGTCGGCGAGAACGTCCCGACAATGTCGCCGGTGCGCGGCACCGACGCCGCGCAACACGAAGACGCGCCGACCATCGCCCAGGTGTTCAGTGAACCCGAGCCGCTTCTCTCACCGGAACACCGGACAATCGAACGCGGCGACGGCCGGGGCCGGCGCAGACTCCGCGACCGGAAATGGGCCATATCCCGGAAATGGGCCATACCGATGACAGCCGCCGCCGTGACGATCGCTTGCGCTGTCGCCGTGGGTGGCTGGCACGTCGCCCGTACCGGCGTAGCCGGGCACCCCATCGCCGACGAAACAGCACTTCGAGGGGCCGACATCGACCTGCTCGAGCTGATCAACTCGAACGGCAGCCACCGCAGCAACTGCTACCACTCCGACCCCGACCCGGGCCAGATCGCCCATATTGTCTGTGAAACCACCAAGGCAGCGGGCGCGCCCTTTTCGCAGTTCTACCGATTCTCCAGCGCCGACAAACTCACCGACTTCTTCCAGACCATCGGCCGGACATTGCACACCGGCAACTGCCCGGGCGACCCGCCAGGACCAGACGCACCCGTCTTCGACAATCTGCACAAACTGGTAGGGCGCAAGACCTGCGGCCTCGACGCTTCGGTCAGCCCCGCCGCGTCAGTGCTGACCGTGACCGACGAACCCGACCTCGCGATCGCCAGTTTCGCCTACCTGCCCACCGACTGGACATCACCTCTCGCTGAAGAACTACGCGACTACGACGCGGCGCGGGGCTACCGACAGTTCCTGGCGCCGGACGTGGCGAACGACCCAGACGTATTCACCGCCGCCGACAGAAACCTACTGTCGCTTCTCGGACCAGACTTCACCCCCGCGAACTGCCGACACACAGACCCATCACAACCCGCGAATGCGGAAATCGACTGTGACACACCGGTGAACTACCCCACAGCAGGGTTCTTGAGCTATCCCACCGCCGACACAGCGAGAATGATCTACCAAACAATTATCAACGTGCACTCGGGGCACGCCTGTGACGGTCGGCCGGGACAGGACAGCATCTGGACCCGAAACAATCAACCGATCGGCCGGTTTACCTGTTATCCGTTCCCCGGCGATCCGATCCACCCCGACGACCACCAGCCCTGCCTGCTGGCGGCCCTCGACGGCCACCCCGTCATAGGCGTGTACTGCGCCAAGGCCGCGGGAGCACCCCCGACCGCGATCACCACCGAGCCAGACCTGCTCGCCTGGTTCCAGAAAGAGGCCGGCTAATACCGCAACGGAACTCGGGACTCCTTCGAGTCGGTATCTGCAGCGGCGGTACTGCGACCAATTCGGGACGCCCGCAACAAGTTCCGGACGTAGGTTCGGGGCATGCCTCTTGGACATCTCGGGATCAATGTCAGCGATCTGGCGGGTGCGCGGAAGTATTACGACGAGCTGATGCCGCTGCTGGACTATGCACCGCTGCTGGCCGACGAGACCCAGTTCGCCTACTGGCCCGCGGCCCGGAAGATCGGCACCTACGTGTTCTTCTACCCGGCGACGGCGGGCGAGTATGCGCGGGCGCTGCCGGGACTTCAGCACCTGGCGTTCATGGTGCCCACGCGCGCGGCGGTACGGCGGGTGCACGAGTGGGCGGCCGGGCGCGGGGACGAAATCCTGCACGCGCCACAGGAATTCCCGCAGTACCCGCCGCCCTGTTACGCGACGTTCTGGACCGGCTTCGACGGGATCATGCTGGAGGCGGTCTGCCACAAGGACGCGTGACGACTCTGGAAACTCGAAGACCCGCTCCGGGGGAAGCGGGCCTTCGAGTTCCGGCTCGACCGCGCGTCAGCAGTAGTAGCAGACGCCGTTGGCGGGGAGTTCGGTGAAGCAGGAGTTGCAGACCGCCTTGCGGGCCTCGGGCTCCGGCTTCGGGGTGGAGACCGGACCGGCCGGAGTGACCCGGCGGGGCGCGCCGCCGTTGCGCGGGATCAGGGGCGGGATACCGCCGTCGGAGGGGATGTCCGCGCCGTAGGCCGCGTAGCACTGCCAGCGGGCGTAGGCGGCATGGACCTCGAGGTCGGCCGGGACGGGCAGGTGCGCCAGCTCCAGCACGTACTTGTAGCTGTCGCCGACCTTGTGGTTCTGCTTGACGCACAAGGCCGTCAGCGGCGGCTCGCCGGCATTGTGGCAGCGGCGGGCGACCTTGCGCAGGATGGCGTCCATCCAGGTGCGGGTGGGGGCGTCGGTACGGATGCCCGACATCTCCTGCGCCCGCTCGGCCAGCTCATTGATGGTCACGAAATGGCCGTAGCCGGAGGCGCATTCGGCCAGCACCTCGTGGGCGGCCAGAGCCCAGGCCACCGCCGCATCGCGGAATGTCACCGCGGTCCGGTCGTCGATCCGCCAAGCCCCGGAAGTTGTTGCAGCATCCCTCATAGCCAGACAAAACTAGCGCCTCACCGGGGCGACACGCCAATTCCGTTCGGATATACCGGGTTTCGGTTTGATCACACTCGAGCGCGGGCACGCATAGAACCTATCGACCCACAGAAAAACAACCACACATATGCGACGTACTCCTCGAACCACGTGTCCCCAAGGGCAGCCGAGTCCACCCACACCCACAAAACACATTGGCCCGCTTCCCTTTCGGGAAGCGGGCCAATGTTCTATGACTTGTTCAAAGTCATGGAGCAGGCTTACTTGGCCTTCTCCAGGACCTCGACCAGACGCCACCGCTTGGTGGCGGACAGCGGACGGGTCTCCATCAGCTGCACGCGGTCGCCGACACCGGCGATCTCGTTCTCGTCGTGGGCCTTCACCTTCGAGGTGGTGCGGATGATCTTGCCGTAAAGCTTGTGCTTCACGCGATCTTCCAGCTCGACCACGATGGTCTTGGTCATCTTGTCGGAGACGACGTAGCCGATGCGCACCTTGCGCTGGCCCCGCTCCTCCTGCTTGGCCGGCGTCTTGGCCGGGCCCTTGGCGTCACTCATGCCGCGTCTCCCTTGCCTTCAGGACCGGAGGCCAGGCCGAGCTCGCGCTCACGCATGACCGTGTAGATGCGCGCGATCTCGTGGCGGACCACACGCAGGCGCCGGTTGTTCTGCAACTGGCCGGTCGCCATCTGGAAGCGCAGGTTGAACAGCTCTTCCTTGGATTCGCGCAGTTTCGCGACGAGCGCGTCATTGTCGAGCTCGCGGAGCTCTGCGGCCGGATTGGCAGTAGCCATCAGAACTGCTCCTCTCGGGTCACGATCCTGCACTTCATCGGGAGCTTGTGCATCGCGCGGCGCAGGGCCTCGCGAGCGGTCTCCTCGTTCGGGTAAGAAAGCTCGAACATGACCCGACCGGGCTTCACGTTCGCGATCCACCACTCCGGCGAACCCTTACCGGAACCCATTCGGGTTTCGGCCGGCTTCTTGGTGAGCGGGCGGTCCGGGTAGATGTTGATCCAGACCTTGCCGCCACGCTTGATGTGGCGGGTCATCGCGATACGAGCGGACTCGATCTGACGGTTGGTCACGTAGGCGGGCTCCAGAGCCTGGATGCCGAACTCGCCGAACGAAACCGCGGTGCCGCCCTTGGCCATACCGGAGCGCTTCGGGTGGTGCTGCTTACGGTGCTTGACCTTGCGGGGCATCAACATAGGTCAGCCCTCCTGGTTCTCTGCCGGAGCCTCCGCGACAGCAGTCGCGGCACGCCCGGCCTCAGTGCTGGTCGCGGTGGTGCCCTGGGCTCCGCTGCGACGGGGACGGCTCGGACGCTCGCGACGCGGGCGGTCGTCACGCTCGCGGCCGGACGGGGCCACCGCGGTGACCTCACGCTTGCCGCCGACGATGTCGCCCTTGTAGATCCAGACCTTCACGCCGATGCGGCCGAAGGTGGTCTTCGCCTCGTACAGGCCGTAGTCGATGTCGGCGCGCAGCGTGTGCAGCGGCACCCGACCCTCACGGTAGAACTCCGAGCGCGACATTTCCGCGCCGCCGAGACGGCCGGAGCACTGCACACGGATGCCCTTGACGTTCGGCGAACGCATGGCCGACTGGATGGCCTTGCGCATCGCGCGACGGAACGCCACACGGTTCGACAGCTGCTCGGCCACACCCTGGGCAACCAGCTGCGCATCCGACTCGGGGTTCTTGACCTCGAGGATGTTCAGCTGAACCTGCTTCTTGGTGAGCTTCTCCAGCTCGGCGCGAATGCGGTCGGCCTCGGCGCCACGACGGCCGATCACGATGCCCGGGCGCGCGGTGTGGATGTCCACACGCACGCGGTCACGGGTGCGCTCGATCTCGACCTTCGAGATGCCGGCCCGCTCCATGCCGGTGGCGAGGAGCTTGCGGATCGCGACGTCTTCCTTCACGTAGTCCGCGTACTGCTTGTCCGCGTACCAACGCGACTTCCAGTCGGTGGTGATACCGAGGCGGAAGCCATGGGGATTGATCTTCTGTCCCATTTACTTTGCCCCTCCCTTCCGGCGGCTACGAGTGGCAGCGCCGGCGGTGGGCACGCTCTCGACCTCGATGGTGATGTGGCTGGTGCGCTTGCGGATCCGGAACGCGCGGCCCTGGGCACGCGGCTGGAAACGCTTCATGGTCGCGCCCTCGTCGACGTACGCGGTCGAGATGACCAGCGTGGCCGGGTTCAGGCCGAGGTTGTTCTCCGCGTTGGCGGCGGCCGAGGCCACCACCTTGGCGACCGGCTCGCTCGCGGCCTGCGGCGCGAACTTCAGGATGTTCAGCGCATCCTCGACACGGCGGCCACGGACCAGGTCCACGACTCGGCGGGCCTTCATCGGCGTCACGCGAACGTGCTTGGCGGTCGCGCGCGCGGTCGGGTTCTGAGTTTCAGTGCTCATCGCCGCTTGCTCTTCCGATCTTCCTTGACGTGGCTCTTGAACGTGCGGGTCGGCGCGAATTCACCGAGCTTGTGTCCAACCATGTTCTCGGACACGAACACCGGCACGTGCTTGCGGCCGTCGTGGACCGAGAACGTGTGGCCGATGAAATCCGGGATGATGGTGGAACGACGCGACCAGGTCTTGATGACCTGCTTCGTGCCCTTCTCGTTCTGGACGTCCACCTTCTTGAGGAGGTGTTCGTCGACGAACGGGCCCTTCTTCAGGCTGCGTGGCATGTCTAACCTCCTCCTTAACGCTTCTTGCCGCGGCGGCGGACGATGAGCTTGTCGCTGGGACGGTTGGGCTTACGGGTGCGGCCCTCGGGCTTGCCCCACGGGGAGACCGGGTGGCGACCACCGGAGGTCTTACCCTCACCACCACCGTGCGGGTGGTCGACCGGGTTCATGACCACACCACGGACGGTCGGGCGAACGCCCTTCCACCGCATACGGCCGGCCTTACCCCAGTTGATGTTCGACTGCTCGGCGTTGCCGACCTCGCCGATGGTGGCGCGGCAGCGCACGTCGACGCGACGGATCTCACCGGAGGGCATACGCAGGACGGCGTAGGCGCCTTCCTTACCCAGCAGCTGGATGGACATGCCCGCGGCACGAGCCAGCTTGGCGCCGCCGCCCGGACGCAGCTCCACCGCGTGGACGGTGGTACCGGTCGGGATGGAGCGCAGCGGCAGGTTGTTGCCCGGCTTGATGTCCGCGCCGGCGCCCGACTCGATCTTCGTGCCCTGGGCGATGCCCTTGGGCGCGATGATGTAGCGCTTCTCGCCGTCGGCGAAGTGCAGCAGCGCGATGTTGGCGGTGCGGTTGGGGTCGTACTCGATGTGCGCGACCTTGGCCGGGATGCCGTCCTTGTCCAGTCGACGGAAGTCGATCAGACGGTAGGCGCGCTTGTGGCCGCCACCCTTGTGACGAGTGGTGATGCGGCCCTGCGCGTTACGGCCACCGGTCTTGGTGAGCGGACGCAGCAGCGACTTCTCGGGGGTCGCGCGGGTGATCTCGGCGAAGTCCGAGACCGAGGCACCGCGGCGGCCCGGGGTTGTCGGCTTGTACTTACGGATTGCCATGAGTTCTTCTCTGCTTTCTGGAGCTCCAGCCGCTTACGCGACCGGGCCTCCGAAGATCTCGATGGGCTTGCTGTCGGCCGAGATGGTCACGAGCGCGCGCTTGGTGTCCTTGCGCTTGCCGTAACCGAAGCGGGTCCGCTTGCGCTTGCCCTGACGGTTGGCGGTGTTGACGCTCGTGACCTTCACACCGAAAACCTTCTCAACGGCGATCTTGATCTGCGTCTTGTTCGAGTCCGGGTGCACCAGGAAGGTGTAGGTGCCCTCTTCGATCAGTCCGTAGGACTTCTCGGAGATCACCGGCGCGAGCAGGATGTCGCGGGGATCGGCGATGGTGGTCACTTGCTCTCCTCCTGTGCAGCTTCGGCGGGGCCGTGCACGAAGGCGTTGAGCGCCTCGACCGAGAACACGATTTCGTCGCTCTTGAGAACGTCGTAGGTGTTCAGCTGGTCCGGGGCGATCGGGTGCACGCCCTGCAGGTTCGCCACGCTCTTCCACGCGGTGACATCTTCACGGCCGACGACGACCAGGATGTTCTTCCGCTCCGACAGCTCGGCGAGGAAGGACTTGGCCGACTTGGTCGACGGGGTCTGTCCCGCAACCAGTTCGGTGATCACGTGGATGCGCTCGTTGCGAGCCCGGTCCGACAGAGCGCCACGCAGCGCGGCGACCTTCATCTTCTTGGGCAGGCGCTGGGTGTAGTCACGCGGCTGCGGGCCGTGGACGGTGCCACCGCCGGCGAACTGCGGCGCACGGGTCGAACCCTGGCGCGCACGGCCGGTGCCCTTCTGGCGGTACGGCTTCTTGCCACCACCGCGGACCATGCCGCGGGTCTTGGTGGCGTGCGTGCCCTGGCGAGCCGCGGCCTGCTGGGCCACGACGACCTGGTGCATCAGCGCGATGTTCGCGGTCACGTCGAAGATCTCCGCGGGGAGCTCGACGGTGCCCTCGGTCTTGCCGCCAGCGGCCTTGACCGTGAGCGTCAGGTTGGTCTTGGTCTCGGTGCTCATGCCCGGGCACCACCCTTCACTGCACTCTTGACGATCACGACGCCGCCGGTGCGGCCCGGGATCGCGCCCTTGATCAGCAGCAGACCGTTCTCGGCATCCACCTTGTGGACCGAGAGGTTCTGCGTGGTGACGCGGTCGTTACCCATCCGGCCGGACATGCGCATGCCCTTGAAGACACGGCCCGGGGTGGAGCAACCACCGATGGAACCCGGACGACGGTGCACGGCCTGCGCACCGTGCGAGGCACCCTGGCCACGGAAGCCGTGGCGCTTCATGGTGCCCGCGAAGCCCTTGCCCTTGGAGGTGCCGGTCACGTCGACGTAGGCGCCTTCTTCGAAGACGTCAGCGTTGAGCTCCTGGCCGACCTCGAGGTTCGAGACATCGGCGAGGCGGAGCTCGGCGATGTGGCGGCGCGGGGTGACGTTGGCCTTGGTGAACTGGCCGGAGACCGGCTTGTTCACCTTGCGCGGGTCGATGGCGCCGTAGGCGACCTGGACGGCGGAGTAGCCGTCACGCTCGACCGTGCGAATCTGGGTAACGACGTTCGGGCCCGCCTTGACGACGGTCACGGGAACGACGCGGTTCTTCTCGTCGAAGACCTGGGTCATGCCGAGCTTGGTGCCCAGGATGCCCGCGGCCGGACGGCTCTTGTTGTCAGTCATATTCGAAGTCCCCGTCACTGAATGTTGACGTCGACGCTGGCCGGCAGGTCGATACGCATCAGGGCGTCAACCGTCTTCGGCGTCGGGTCGAGGATGTCGATCAGCCGCTTGTGCGTACGCATCTCGAAGTGCTCGCGCGAGTCCTTGTACTTGTGCGGCGAACGGATGACGCAGTACACGTTCTTCTCGGTGGGCAACGGCACCGGGCCGACGACGCGGGCACCGGTACGGGTCACCGTCTCGACGATCTTGCGCGCAGACGCGTCGATCGCCTCATGGTCGTAGGCCTTGAGCCTGATGCGGATCTTCTGTCCCGCCACGCTGAGTGTCCTTTTCTCCGCTTACGTTGTGGTCCAAGAGCTTTCGCTCTCACACCACCCTCATTTGCACAGCCCGAACACACGAAGACGCATCAGCCACCACACGACCGGCCACCTGGGCCCGATCCATCGCCGCTGTTCATCTGTCATGGTTCATCCGGTCCACGCGGTCGGGCGTGTCGCTCCGCCGCCCATTCCTCAGCCCGGACCAAAATCCTGTAAGCCTCGGAACATTGTTCCGGACGCACCCACGCCGCAATCCAGCGGGGTGCAAAATTGGGTCTTGCTCACCCACGACCAGCGCCGATCCAACGGAAAAGACGCAACCCGGTGTGGGCAACCCGAACAGTATGCCTCGAGTCCCCAGCCCACTTCAAATCGCCCCCTCCCCACCGCGAACCCGATGGCCCTGGTCACACCGGGTCGCCGGAATGGCACGAAGCCGAACGGCCGCCACGGGAAGGGTTCCCGTGACGGCCGCTCGGGGCACTCGGTCAGCGGAAGGTCGAGCCGTGCTGGACCGGGCTGGGGAGGACCTGGACGACACGGAAGAACGCGCCGTCGTTGCGGGACGGATCGTAGATGCCCAGGGCGACGACGCCGTGCCGAATGGCGGCCTCGGTGGTGATCTCGCTGATGTCGGCGTAGACGTAGGTCCCGTCCCAGGGCAGGACCGAGTCCGGGTCGAGCACGAAGTACTGCTGGTCCGCCGGAAGGACGGAGTCCAGGAACCCCGGAATGGGGCTGTTGGCGAGAGCCGCGGTCTCGCTCTCGTTCAGGATGACGGCGAGGTAGATGCCCTTGCCCGGATCGATGATCGGCGTGATCGCCGAAGCCGACCCGGCCGTAGCGGTGGCGCCGAACGAGGCCACCGCGACTGCGATGCCGAGCGAGGCCACCGCGGTACGAATGCGCATGATGTCGAGAACTCCAATATCGAGCGATGTCGGCAGATCTGAGGCCGACTCCCAGCCGCGCCCCCGGCGCAACCCACCCAGCTAACAATCAACCGCACGGTCTCGCACCGCCGAACCCGCCACCCGACCGATTCGCCGACCTATTCGGCAGCCCCCGGGAACGCCACGCTTCCGGTTAACTTACTTCTGAGTAAGATAATGGGCATGGCCAAAGAGACCGCTACTTATCGCGGGTGGAAGAAGCTTCCCGACAATCGGATCGGGCACACGTTGTTCTCGCTCGGGATGGTGGCGCGGGTGCCGTATTTCGGGACCGTGCTGCCGAGCGTGGTGCGGCTGGAACCGGGGCTGTGCGAGGTGACCGCACCCAAGTGGTTCGGGATTCACAATCATCTGGGGACGTTCCACGCGATCGCAGCGTGCAACCTCGCCGAGGTGGCGATGGGCATGCTGTCGGAGGCGACGGTGCCGGAGACGCATCGGTGGATCCCCAAGGCGATGAACGTGCAGTATCTGGCGAAGGCGAACTCGGGACTGCGGGCGGTCGCGAAGTTGCCGGAGGTTCCGGATTTCTCGCAGATCACCGAGGGGCGGGATCTGGTGGTGCCGGTGTCGATCTTCGACCGGGCGGGCCTGGAGGTCGTGCACGCCGACATCACCACCTGGGTGACCCCGAAGTAGTCACACCCGACTGGAAGTGACTCACCAGCCGACGCCGAGGAACCTCACAGCCACCGTCAATAGCGTTGCGGCCATGACAGATTCAATTCCCGCCGCGGACAGTTCCCACCCTCTTCCGGGACGACGCCGGCCCGGTCGCGTCACCCTCTCCGTGGCCGGCGCGGCGCTGGCCCTGGCGGCCACGCTGGGCCTGGCCGCCTGCGGGTCCAGCGATCACAATTCCGCGGGCGGCGGCACTCAGCAGCAGGAACCCGGCGGACACCATGGCGACGGCCAGGGTGGTCAAGGCGGCCGGGGCGTCGGCGGCAAGATCACCAGCGAAGGCTCCGGATCCTGGGTGATCACCAAGCAGGACGGCAGCACCGAGACCGTGAACATCTCCTCCACCACGGAATTCGGCACCAAGGCGAAGAGCGAGACCGCCGTGCAGTTCGCGGTCGGCGATCAGATCATGGTGCAGGGTCAGGAATCCAACGGCGCCATTGCCGCGACCCGCATCGCTCACGCCCGCGAGCACGCCAATATGAATGGGACGCCGCATAATTCGCCCGGCGCCACCCCGCCGGCCGCACCCGGCGGTACCCCGCCCGCGGCGCCGTCGCCGACGCCGGCCGCGTGAGCCGTTCCGTCACACCGAACCTTCGATGGCCGGCAAGTCCGTTGTGCCGCAATGGACTTGCCGCCCCTGCCCCCGGTTCTTTCATTGGCCGACCGGGGTACTCATCAGCATGACCAGGGCCGCGAGACCCAGCCCGATCGGCACCACCGCCAGCACGATGCGCACCGCCCACGGCGCCCAGTAGGCGACGACCCATTGCGCGGTCACCGCGAGCAGCCCGAACAGCAGCAGCTGCTGCGCGTCGTCGAGGTGGCCGAAGGTATTCGGGCAGGAGTCGCGGCCGTTGCACGAGTCGGTGGCGAACCCGCTGAGCACGAAGAGCGCGAAGTAGACGGGCAGTCCGAACCCGAACAGCACCGATGACGCGGTCGGCGGCACCCACCAGTACCGCTTGCCGGTGTTCATTCCGTCTCCCCCCCACCGCGTCGCATCCGCCGGGTCGCCCACGGCACGCACGATAGCAAGCGGCAATAACCACCGAGGTGTGCCGCGCGCGGCGAGGATTCGGCCGCACAGCGCGGGGGTGCGAAGTCGGAGTCGGCCTGGCGGGCCCGGGACGCGACTGTTTGAATGCGGGTATGAGTGGCCGTGAGGTCGGCGGCGCGGCCGACGTGTGCGTGGTGGGGCTCGGTCCCACAGGGCGGGCGCTGGCGCATCGCGCCATGGCGGCGGGTATGCGAGTGGTCGCGGTGGATCCGCGGCCGGCACGGCTGTGGGCGCCGACCTTCTCGTGCTGGGTGGACGAGCTGCCGGAGTGGCTGGGGCACGGCGCGATTGCCAGCCGCATCGAGGCGCCCGCGGTGTGGACCACCACCGAGCACCGGATTCCCCGGCCCTACTGCGTGCTGTCCAAGCAGGGCCTGTTCGACGCGCTGCCGCTGGACGACGCGACGGTCATCGCGGGCCGCGCGCGCACGGTGGAGGCGCACCGGGTGGAGTTGGCCGACGGCACCGAAGTGCGCGCCGCCACCGTGTTCGACACCCGCGGCCAGGCCGCGCCGGGCGCCCGGCGCACCGCCAGCGCGCACGGCATCTTCGTGGACGAGGACACCGCGGCCCCGATGGTGACCGCCGGCGAGGGCCTGCTGCTGGACTGGCGCGACGAGAACGGTGCGGGCCCGGACGAGCCGCCGTCGTTCCTGTACTCGGTGCCGCTCGGGGACGGCACGGTGATCTTCGAGGAGACCAGCCTGGGCCTGCGCGGCGGCATGCCGCAGCACGAGCTGCGGCGGCGCACGCTGAATCGGCTGGCGGCGCACGGGATTCGGCTGCGCGGCGACGAGCCGACCGAGGCCGCCCACTATCCGCTCGACGAGCTGCCGCCGAAAGCCGGTCGCGGCCGGGTGATTCCGTTCGGCTCGCGCGGCGGCATGATGCATCCGATCACCGGTTACTGCGTGGCGGACTCGCTGGCGCTGGTGGACACCGCCCTGGCCGCGGTGCGCCGCGGCGACGATCCGGTCGAGGCGCTGTGGCCGTGGCAGGCGCGCCTGGTCTATTGGATGCGCATGCGGGGCGTGTACGGCCTGGGCCGGCTGACGACCGCCCAGTCCATCGCCATGTTCGACGCGTTCTTCACCCGCCCGCCCCGGCAGCAGCGCGCGCTGCTGTCGGCGCACGATGACTACTCGGCGCTGGGCACGGCGCTGTTCATGACGGTCGGCACCACCCGGCCGTTCCGCTGGCGCTACGACCTGGTCGGCTGGCGGAACCGGAACCGCTGGGTGGGTTGGGATTACGGCCGCCCGCGCCCCCTGGACGACCTGTTGCTACCCCGGGAGGATCTGCTGCTACCCGGGGAGGATCTGCTACCCGGGGACACCGCGCAGTAGCACGCCGGACCGAGGCAGGGGCTCAGACCCAGTTCTCGATCCAGTACTTCCAGACGATCGCGGCGTAGGCGGCCAGTGGCGGCACCTTGATATCGGTGCCGGCGAGCGCGGCCGCGGCGTGGCGGAAGTCGAAGCGGCAGGACAGTTCGGTGTCCTCGATGACGTCCATGGGGATGCCGACCTGGCGCAACACCCAGCCCATGCCGGGCACACGCAGGGTGAGGTCGAGGGTCTGCTTGGGCATGACCTGGATGAGGTGCGGCGCCCCGGCCTCGTCGGCGAAGAGGTTGAAGACGTCGGCGACACTCTGCTCGCGCGGATCCACCAGGTGGTAGGTGCCGGGTGTGTCGCCGGGCCGGTGTGCGATGTGGTCGAGGGCGCGCGCAACGAAATCCACCGGCACCAGATTGGTTTCGCCGAGTTCGGGCGCGATCACGGGCAGGATGCGGGGCAGCTGCGCGGCCATCCGCAGCAGCCGGAAGAAGTAGTAGGGGCCGTCGATGCGGTCGATCTCGCCGGTGCGGGAATGGCCGATCACGATGGCGGGCCGGTAGATCCGCCACGGCACCGCGGTCTGCTCGCGCACGTCCTGTTCGGCCCGCAGCATGGCCCGCTGGTAGTGGGTGGGCAGCAACTGCCCGACATCGGTCATGTCCTCGGTGAACAGGCCCTCCCAGGCCCCGGCGACGCGCACCGTCGAAACATGATGCAGCCGTCCGGCTTCCAGCGCCGCCGCGAGTTCGGCGACCCGCCGGGTGCCGCCGCCCGCGCTGCGGGTGTCGAAGCCGGCGGCCAGGTGGAAGATGTGGTCGATCGAACCGCGGTGCGCCGCTATCCAGCCCGTGTCGATGCCGAGCCCGGGCGCGCCGAGGTCGCCGCGCACCGGGCGCACCCGGTCGGCGGCGCCCCAGTCGCGCAGACAGCGGTTGAAGCGCAGCACGGAGTCTTCGCCCGGGCGTACCAGGACGTGGACGTCCGCGCCGCGTTTCAGGAGTTCGGGAAGCAGAAATCGACCGATGAACCCAGTTGCCCCGGTAACCAGGTAAGTCATGGCGCCCACCTTAACGTGACGCGCGCCACTCGAACTCCGGTGCGGCCCCGGGGAAACGGGCCGGGCGTGTCTAGGCTCCGGTCTCGGCCGCCCGCCGGTACCCGCGGATCGCGGGGTAGGCGAACACCACGATCATGCCGACCGACCACGCCACGGTCTTGCACAGCGGTGTCGCGATCGGACCGTCGTAGGACAGTCCGCGCATGGCGTCGATGGCGGTGCTCATGGGCTGGTTCTCGACCGTCTTCTGCAGCCACACCGGGTAGGCGAACACCGGCACGAAGCCGGAGTTGAAGAACATCAGCAGCGTCTGCACGATGCCGACGACCGCCACCAGCATGACGCCCTCGGTGAGCGTGGCCAGCGCCGTCACCAGGACCGCGAACCCGATGGCGAACAGGATCGGAATGGCCAGCATGGCAATCGAAGCCGCGGGCCCGTACCAGAACCGGAAGCCCAGCGCGAGGCCGACCGCCAGCACGAACAGCGAGGTGATCAGCACGCGCACGGCCTCGGCCAGCAGCCGTCCGGTGAGTCCGGCGGCGCGGTGGATCGGCATGGTGTAGAACCGCCCGAGCAGTCCGGTGGCCTTCTCCGACTTGAAGCCGAGCGCGCTCACGATGGATCCGGACATGGCCGCCACCAGCATGACCATCGGCACGAAGCCGTAGATGGCGGGCATGCCGGTGGCCTGTTCGATGGAGTCGCCCAGCACGATCCGAAACATGATCAGCGTGGCCGCGGGGAACACGAGCGTCTGAATGGTGGTGGAGGGATCACGCATCCAGCCGATGAGCAGCCGCTTACACTGGATGAAGCTCTGCTCCACCCAGATCGCGAGCGTGCGCTCGGAGCGCGGTTCCACCGTCGGCAGCGGCTGATGCCCCGCCCACGAATCCTGTTCCGCCACTTCTGCCGTGGTCGTCGTACTCATGACCGCCTCACACTCGCCCAGACCGCGAACGGCGTGAAGACGACCGCCGCGCCGACCAGCCACACCAGTGGCACCCAGAACACCTGCCACGTCACCCCGTGGTCGGCCATGTCCCGCAGGGCGAAGGAGAACTGCGAGATGGGCTGATTGCGCACGAACGGCCGCACCCACGCCGGGAATCCGGACTCGGGCACGAAGCCGCAGGACAGCATGCCGAAGATGAGCGTCGGCAAAGTCAGCGCCTGGCTGAGGGATTCGGGGCTCTTGGTCAGCGACCCGAGCCCGTCCGCGCCGATGGCCAGTACGGTGCCGACCGCGAGCGAGAACACGCAGAACAGCACGGCCTGACCCCACCCGGCGACGAACCGGAAGCCGATCATGTGGCCCCAGCCCAGCGCCGCGACGAGCGACACCACCGACCGCACGAAGCCCGCGGACTGCCGCGACACCAGCGGCACCATCTTGCCGATGGGCATGGTCTGCATGCGGGTGTTGAGTCCGGTCATGGCCTCGAACGCGGCCAGCTGCGCGTTCGACATCATGGTGAAGGACATGGTCTGCAGCACGATGATCGGCATCACGAACTGCTCGTAGTGAATGCCCTTGACCTGCATGACGAATTTCAGCGGCAGGTAGAAGCCGAGGGTGAAGACCAGCGGGATGATCACCGCGACGATCAGTTCGCCCTTGGTGGCCATCACCCACACGATGCGTCCGGTCAGCGCCCGCCACTGCGCGAAGCTGTTGGGCCGGGCCTGAGGTACGCCGGCGAAGAGGTCGGCGGCGCGTTCGCTTTCCACTGCCGTCACGATTCCTCCGCCTCCTTGGTCCCGGAGTGCCCGGTGAGGGTGAGGAACACGTCGTCGAGCGAGGGGCGGCGCAGCCCGATGTCGGCAAGTCGCACCCCGGCGCTGTCGAGCCGGCGCAGCGCCTCCGACAGGGTGTCCGCGCCGTCCGGGGCCGGGATCGAAAGCCGGTCGCCGCCATCGAGTTCCGCGCGCACCGCCTCGGGCACCAGGTCCCCGAGCGCGTCGGCGGCGGTGGTGAGCTGTTTGGGGTCCAGCGGCACGACCTCGCAGTAGCTGCCGCCGGTCTTCTCCTTGAGAGCGTCGGCGGTGCCCTCGGCGATGACCGTGCCCTTGTCGATCACGATGATGTTGTCGCTGAGCACGTCGGCCTCTTCGAGGTACTGCGTGGTCAGCAGGACGGTGATGCCCTGGTTCTTGAGGGCGGTGACGAGATCCCAGACGCCCTGGCGGCTGCGCGGATCCAGGCCGGTGGTGGGTTCGTCGAGAAACACCACCTCGGGCCGGACCACCAGGCCGCAGGCGATGTCGACGCGGCGGCGCATACCGCCGGAGTAGTGGCGCACCGCGCGGCGGCCCGCGCCCGTGAGGTCGAATTCCTCGAGCAGATTGTCGGCGCGCTGCCGGGCGGCCTTGCGCGGCAGGCCCATCAGGCGGCCGAAGAGCTCGAGGTTCTCGCGACCGGAGAGGTTCTCGTCGAGGGCCGCGTACTGGCCGGTCATCATGATCGATCGGCGCACCGCGGCGGGGTCCGAGCGCACGTCGTGCCCGGCGATGCGGGCGATGCCGGAGTCGGGACGCAGCAGGGTCGACAGGATCTTGACCGTGGTGGTCTTGCCCGCCCCGTTGGGGCCGAGAATGCCGAGGACCTGTCCGCGGGCGGCGGTGAAGCTGATCCCCTGCAGCGCGTGCACCTCGCCGAAGGACTTACGGACGTCTTCGACGAAAACGGCCGGATCATCGGGTGCTCCGGGTTGCGGTCTGTCCAAGCTGGGCATCAACTCTCCACTATCGGCTGGTCGGGCTGAACGATGTCGCCCCGTGCGGCGGATCCCACATCCCGCGAGGATAGGTCGTTACCGCCCGCCGGGATGATCCACACCGCCGGGCGTGATGTTACCGGCGCATCCCAAACAAGGCCGTTTCTTTGTCGAAGCAGCATTCTCCAAACTGTGTGCTTGGTCACAAACCAGCGGGTTCCGGCATAGCTGCTGATCCAGGCGCAGACCGGCCGGTATGCGGCAATTTCGCTACCTTGTCGCATCTGCGACTCGAACCATAGTCTGGCGTTGGCGGGGAGAGACATTCACAGGCCACGAGAGGTTGACCATGGCCGAGTCGGCGCAGCCGGCAACAGGGCGCGCCGATGCGCGCCGATCCAAGGTGCTGACATCCTTCGACCCACGGACCGGGGAGGTCGTCGGCGAATACGCCAGCATGGGCGCGGGCGAGCTCACCCGGACCGTCCGCTCGGCACGCAGTGCCGAACAATGGTGGGCGGCACTGGGATTCGACGCGCGCAAACGCTGGCTGCTGGACTGGAAACGCAGCCTGGCCCGCGGCACCCGCGATCTGGTCGAGCTGATCAGCAGCGAGACCGGCAAGCCGCGCATCGACGCGGCCATCGAGGTGACGCTGGCGGTGGAACATCTGGATTGGGTTGCGCGGCACGCGGAGAAGACGCTGGGCCGCACCACCCGGCTGGGCGCCGCACTGCGCCGCGAGGCGGGCGGCACCGTCGGCTACCTGCCGCTGGGCGTGGTCGGCGTGCTCGGCCCCTGGCAGAATCCCGTTCTGACACCGATGAATTCGATCGCCGGTGCGATGGCGTCGGGCAATGCGGTGGTGTTCAAACCCAGTGAGCTGACCCCCGGCGTGGGCGCCTGGCTGGCCGACACCTGGAACCATCTGGCCCCGAATCAGCCTGTGCTGCAGGTGGTCACCGGTGACAGCGGCACCGCCGCCGCCCTGTGCCGCGCCCGCGTGGACAAGCTGGCCTACGCCGGATCCGGCGCGGGGGCCCGGGAGGTGGCCACGCTGGCCGCGCAGGCGTCCACCCCCCTGCTCGTCGAGCAGGGGGGACGCGGGTCGATGGTGGTCCAGGTCGACGCCAAGCTCGATACCGCCGCGGCGGCCGCGGTGTACGGCGCCATGGCCAATTCCGGTCAGCAGCCCGCGGGCGTGCAGTGCGTGTACGTGGCCGACTCGGTGTACGAACCGTTCCTGGAGCTGGTGGCCGATCAGGCCCGGCGGCTACGCCCGGGTGCGGATCGCCGCGCCTCCTACGGCCCGATGATCCTGGACGCCCAGATCGACGTGGTGCGCCGCCAGGTGCGCGACGCCGTCACCCGGGGCGCGCGGCTGGTGGTCGGGAGCCTGGAGTCGATCCGCGAACCGTATATCGAGCCGATCGTGCTCACCGAGGTGCCCGAGGTGAGCACCGCGGTCACCGGGGACGCGGTCGGGCCGGTGCTGGTGGTGAATCGGGTGGCCACCATGGACGAGGCCGCCGATCGGGTGAATGCCGCCGAAAGGCCGCGCGCCGTCTCGGTTTTCACGCGTGACACCCGCAGCGTCCCGGAGTTCGCGGCCCGGCTGCGCAGCGAGCTCATCACGGTCAACGCGGCCCCGGTCTACGGGGTCAACGGGCCGGGCCGCATTCGCGATCCGCGCACGCTGCGGGAATTCGCGCGGCCGCAGACGATCACCGAGAAGCATCCGCCGGACCAGATCACCTCGGGCACCTTCGAGAAGCATCCGCGCCGTCTGCGGGTGGCCCGCGCGCTGTTCCGGATGCGGCACCGGGTCTGACGGTGGAAGTGGCTGCCGCCGGAGACTATTCGGCGGCGGGCACGCCTAGCAGCACCGCGCGCATGAGCGCGCTCACCCGGGCCAGGTTCTCGGGACGCCCGTCGAAGCGGATGCGCCGGCCCACATCGATGACCTGGGCGATGGCCGCGTGCACCCGGAAGCGCGCCTCGACCTGGTCGCCCTCGAGCAGGTTGGCCCATTCGAGCACGTTCTGCCGCTGCACCGAGCGCAGCCGATGCTGTTCGGAGGCGGGCAGATTCGAGAATTCGGAGAAGTAGACCGGCAGGATCTCGGGCATGGCGAAGGTCATGCGGGAGAACCGGTCGGCGATCCGCACGGCCGCGTCGGCGCGGCTGATGGCCTCGGCCAGCGCCTCGTTGTTGCCGATGGCGACCCGTTCGCCAGTGCGGTGGAAGGCGGCGGCCAGCAGGTCGGCCTTGCTGGCGAAGTAGCGGTAGACGCTGGAGGCGTTGATGCCGGCGGCGGCGCCGATCTCCTCGATGCTGGCCTCGTGGTAGCCCTGCCGTCCGAAGATGCGAATGGCCTCGGTGAGCAGCTGCTCGCGCTTGGAGATGACCGGCAGGCCGCGCACCAGCGGGTCGCCGGTGGCCGGGGCGGGCGCGGGCGGCAGGTCGCAGCGCAGCAGGTCCCAGCAGATCTCGGTGATCAGGTTGACCAGGCGGGTGGTGGACAGCGCGGTGCGGTGTGCGGTGATGGAGCCGATGGCGCTCAGTACCGCGGCCGCGCGCAGCTCGATGTCGGCGGTGTCCGCGTCGGGGTACAGCTCGGCGATGGCGGCGGCGAGGGTGGCGCGCAGTTCGTTGTAGATGACGCGGATGCGGTCGCGGTCCGCGCGTTCCAGGTAGCGGCGCTCCCACCGGTACAGCCCGCCCTCGCGGCGCACGTCGATGGTGTACTCGGCGATGCCGCGGATCAGCGCGGTGAGTCGCGGTTCCGGTTCCAGCTCGGGATGGTCGGCGGCCTTGGCGGCATCCAGCAATTGCTGTGCGCCCATTTCCGCGGCGGCCACCAGCAGCGCGTATTTATTGGTGAAGTGGCGGTACAGTGCCGGACCGGAGATGCCGACCTCGGCCGCGATCTCGTCCACCCCGACCGGGTGGTAGCCGCGTTCGGCGAACGCCCGGGCCGCTACCCGCACGATTTGGGCCTTGCGGTTCTTGGGGCGGCGGCGGGGACCGGGTTCGCTGTCGGATGGCCCGGAGCTACTGTCCGGTCGCGCGGAAGCGAGGGTTGCCTCGCTGCGATCGGCGACCATACAGTTTCTCCTTCTCGACGAACACCGGCTGTTGACAGTGCCGGACGAACCCCCCTAAGTTAACCACAATTCGCAAAGCCGAACACAGTCTGCGGCATCGCTGCCGCATATATATCTGGGGAGCGCCCGATGACGAACATCGCGACCACGCCGGGGTACACAGCGGTTCAGGACGGGCGGGTACTGCGTATCACCATCACCAATCCCAAGCGTAAGAACGCGCTCAGCTACGACACCATGGCCGGTTTGGGCGATACCGTGCTCGCGGCTTCGCAGGATCCGGCCGTGCGGGTCATCGTACTGACCGGAGCGGGCGGCGACTTCTGCACCGGCGCGGATCTGGCCGCCGCCCCGGGCGAGAAGGAACGCGGCATCACGCCCGAGATGACCATGGACGTGGCCAACCGGATGATCAAAGCGATCGTCGACTCCCCCGTTCCGGTGGTCGCCCGGGTCAAGGGCGCGGCGGCCGGGGTGGGCGTGGCCTTCGCGCTGGCCGCCGATCTGGCCTACGCGTCCGAGGACGCCTACCTGTTGCTGGCCTTCATCAATATCGGCCTGATGCCCGACGGCGGCGCGGCGGCCCTGGTGGCGGCCGCGGCCGGTCGCCCGCTGGCCGCGGAGATGGCACTGCTCGGCGAGCGGCTCCCGGCGCGAAAGGCCGTGGAGCACGGCCTGATCGTGGGCGTGTACGGCGACGAGGAGCTCGACGCCAAGCTGGAGGCGGTCGTTGCCAAGCTCGCGCACGGCCCGCGCCGCGCTCTGGAGCTCACCAAGCGCGCCCTCAATGCGGCGGCGCTGACCTCGCTCGACGCCGCCCTGGCCGCCGAGAAGGCCGGCCAGTGCGAACTGCTCGGCTCGGCCGATTTCGCCGAGGGCGCGGCCGCCATGCTGCAGAAGCGCCGGGCGGTCTTCGCCGAATAGCGTGGCGCGTCAGCCCTTTCCGGCGACGGTCAGGTAGATCAGCACCACGTTCAGGGCGGTGATGACCGCGGCCACCAGCCAGGCCAGGCCGGTGGTGACGCGGTGGTTGACGTTCGCGCCCATGAGCCCGGCATCGCTGGTGAGGCGCACCAGCGGGACGAGCGCGAACGGAATGCCGAACGACAGCACCACCTGCGAAATGATCAGGGCGCGAGTGGGATCGACGCCCAGCGCGAGCACCACCAGGGCGGGAATCAGCGTGATCACGCGGCGCACGGCCAGGGGAATGTGCCGGTCCAGCAGGCCCTGCATGATCATGGCCCCCGCATAGGCCCCTACCGACGTGGACGCCAGGCCCGAGGCGAGCAGGCCGACCGCGAGCAACAGCCCCGCCGCCGGGCCGAGCACCTGCTGGACCGCGGCGTGCGCGCCCTCGATGGTGTCCACCCCGTTGCGGCCGCGCAGCGTGCTGGCCGCCATCAGCAGCATGGCCAGGTTCACCGTGCCCGCCAGCAGCATGGCCAGGCCGACGTCGTACCGGGTGACGCGCAGCAACCGGTTTCGCGAGGCGCCCACCTCCGGATGCCCGTGCCGGTCGCGGGCCATGCCGGAGTGCAGGTAGACCACGTGCGGCATGACGGTCGCACCGATCATGGCCGCGGCCAGCAGCACGCTGCCGGAGCCGTCGAAGCGGGGCACCAGGCCGCCCACGGCTTCCGAGGCCGACGGCGGCGAGAACACCAGGGAGGCAAGGAATCCGATCGCGATGATGCCGAGCAGGCCGATGATGACGCGCTCGAAGGGCTGCTGCCCGCGGAGATTCTGGATCAGCAGCAGGATCATCGACACGATGCCGGTGATGATGCCGCCGATCATGAGCGGCAGTCCGAACAGCAGGTTCAGCGCGATCGCCCCGCCCACCACCTCGGCGAGATCGGTGGCCACCGCCACGGTCTCGGCCTGCGCCCAGTACGCGAGCCGCACCGGACGGCCGGACTTCTCCCGCACCACCTCCGGCAGCGACTTGCCGGTCACCAGGCCGAGTTTCGCGGACAGGAACTGGACCAGCCCGGCCATCACATTGGCCATGACCACCACCCACACCAGCAGGTAGCCGTACTGCGCGCCGGCGCTGATGTTCGAGGCGACATTGCCCGGATCGACGTACGCGATGGCGGCGACGAAGGCCGGGCCGAGTAGCACCGCGGCCGACCGCGCTCGCTGGAACGGGCTGCGCTGATAGGCCAGGCTGGTACTCACACACCGAGTTTACGGGTACCCGAACTTTTTGTTTAGCCCCTCCTGCCAAGCTGTGACCACAGCCATAACGCGCAACAGCCCGGCACCGTGCCGGTGCCGGGCTGTCTTGCGTTGTCCGCGTGGACCTTCGGTCAGATACCGAGGCCCTGGGCGAGGACCGGCCACGAGTTGATGAACTCGTCGTTCCAGTAGCCCCACGAGTGGGTGCCGGTGGCCCGGAAGTTGTAGGTGGCCGGGATGCCCAGCGAGTTCAGCTTGTTCGCCAGGTTGTGGCTGCAGAAGTTGGTGCCGGCCTCGATCACGCCACCGATGATGATCTGGTTGGCCAGGCCGTAGGCGCCGGGCAGCGCGTACTGGCCGTTGAGGGTGTCGTACACGCCGGGCAGACCGCTGCCGGAGGAGATGTAGAGGTTGATGCCGCGCAGCTTTTCGGCGTTGATGACCGGATCGTGCTGGGCCCACTCGGGCGAATCCGCCGGGCCGTACATGTTCTCGAGCTTGCCGCCGCCCCAGGTCTCGACGGTCAGGCGCATGAACTCCTGGCCCTGCGGGTCGGCCATCTGGGCGCAGCCGGAGTAGGCGGCGACGGACTTGTACAGGTCCGGCTTGGCCTCGGCCAGCGTGAGCACGGTGGTGCCGGAGGTGGAGATGCCGGCGATGGCGTTGACGCCGTTGGTGCCGAGGGCGGCGTCGATCAGCGGGGGCAGTTCCTCGCTGAAGAAGGTGGTCCACTTGTTGCGGCCGAGGACCGGATCGTCGTTGTCCCAGTCCTGGTAGTAGGACCACTTGCCGCCGATGGGCTGCACGACATTGACGTTCTTGTCGCCCAGGAAGCCGTTGACGATATTGGTCTTCTTGACCCAGGAGGCGTCGTCCTGACCGCCGCCCGCGCCATTGAGCAGGTACAGGGTCGGGCGCGGCACCGAGGTGTCCGCGGGCCGCTGCACGTCGACCGGGTAGGTGGCGCCCATGGCCGCGGAGTAGACGTAGAGCCGTATGTTCCGGTCGTCCTTCATCTCGGCCTTGGTGATCTTCGAACCATCCGCCGAGACCGGATCGGCCAGCAGCTTCTTGCCGTCGATGATCGGGTCAGCGGAGGCGGTGCCGCCACCGACGCCGGTCATCAGACCGGTGAGAACCGCTGTGGCAGCAAGGAAGGCCGCGGCTCGCAGCCCGCGCCGCCCGTTCCGGACATGTCGACGAATCAATGTTTCGCACCTTCATCTCGTGTCGAATTCAGCTGATACTACGGGTCGGTCACACCGCGGGCGTCAGCGCCCGTGCTCGGCGAGTCCACCCAGCGCCTGGACCCAGCCCTCCACCAGTTGCTTGACCTGGTCCAGGCCGAGCACCGTGCCCACGAAATCGAAGCGGGCGATCAGGCCGTCCTGGCTGGTGTCCACGGTGACGTCCAGGTACAGGTCGTCGGCGACCGGTTCCGGGTAGACCCGGGCCGGGCGCAGGTCACGGTAGCGGAAGCCGATGCGGCCCACCGGGAGTACGGCGATCTCCGCCACCGTCTCCGGGTTCAGGTGCCGCAGCAGCCCGAAACCGACTCCCTGCGAGGGTACTTCGCGGGTCCGGTCGCGGATCTGCTCGATCACCGCGCCCGCGGTCGGGCCGCCGACCCGCACCTCGGTGAGGTCGACGCCGTCCAGGCGCAGCGGGAACGGGTAGGTGGTGCTGAACGCGCCGACCGTCCGCACCCCGGCCGGATCGCCGGGGGTGCGGCCGTCGGCGATCAGCCGCACCACCGAACCCAGTGTGTCGCGCAGGGTTTCGGCAGCCGGGTCGAGCAGGGTGGCGGCCAGGGCGGCCAGCAGCACGTCGTCGATGCTGGCGCCGTAGCGGCGCGCCACGCCGTCGACGGCCGCCGCGCCCTCGCCGGTGATGGACACCGAGACCCGGCCGCGGGCGCCGGAATCGGCGTCGCCGAGCACCAGCTCCGGCGACACGCCCTCCGCGACGTCGGCGAGCTGGCCGCGCCACCAGTCCAATTCGTCGATGGTGTCGGCGTCCACGGCGCGTTCGGCCAGCGCGCGGGCGATGCCGAGCGGGTGGGCGTCCGCGCTGTGCGGGGTGGCGTGGCCGCCGGACCAGGAGGCGGTGAGGTCCTCGATGACGGTGCGCCAGGAGGCGTCGTCCACGACCAGGCCATTGGCGACCACGACGAGCATGGCGGCGGGCCGGTCCTGCGGGTCCTCCGCCGGGTCGGTCGCCGCGTTCTCCACCAGCACGAAGCGCATGTTGTACCCCTTCTCGGGGTCCAATTCGGCGGCGGCGGCGTGGATCACGGCCTCGATGGGGTCACCGACGGCCTCCAGGTTGGGGTCGATCTGCCAGACCACCGCGGCGCCGCGCGGCTGGGCGGCCGGGATGTCGAGCGCCACCGCGTCGCCGTTGCGGCGCAGTCGCGCCCACAGGCCCGGATGCCGGTCCAGCAGTCCGGCGACCGAGCGGCGCACCCGGGTGCCGGAGATGCCGGCGGCGATATCGAGGGTGATGGCCCGGACCCAGACCCCGGACGGCTCCACCTCGAGCAGGCCCATGGCGCCCGCGGGCAGCGGCGAAACCTCGCCCACCGCACTGAGTCTCGGCCCCATGACCGGGTTCTTGACGGCCACGCGCGGCGGCGCGGCCGGTGCGGTCTCCTCGGGTGCGGCCGTCGCGTCCGTCTCCGGCGTGACGGCGGTGACGGCGGCGGCCGGGCGCACCGGCTCGGGCTCGGCAACCGGCCGGAACGCGATATCGGGATCCGGCCCGGAATCCCGGACCGATTCGGGTTCGGCGGGCTGTTCCGGATCGCGCAGCCTCACCGACCGCTCGAGGTCCTCGGGCCTGATCACCGGCAGCACCGCGGTGGTGGCCCAGTCGACCTCGAGCTCCTCGGACTGCCCTGCGGCGGACGTGGATTCGTCCGTGGCGGACACCGGCTCGCCGGTCGCGGACACGGCATCGTCGCGGGTGCCGGTCACGGGCCGGGCGCGCAGGTCCGCGGCGGCGATGACCCGCACGTCCGCGGGGACCGCCGGGGACAGGGCGTCCCGCACCAGTTCGGCAAGGACCAGGTGGGTCACCGCCTCGCGGGTGAGCAGCTCGCTGAGTTCGCCCGGCTCGTAGGCCCGGTGCTGCGCGACCACCAGGGCGGCGGCAGCGCCGAGCGGCAGCAGCGGTTCCAGCGGCGACAGGCTCGACCCGGCCGCCGCGAGATAGATCGCCCGCGCCTCGCCGTGCAGGCCGAAGGACAGCGTCCGGGTGGCGATCGCATACAGGTCCGCCTGGGCGAGCACCACTTCGCCGGAGCCGTCGGCCGCGCGATCGACCCAGGCCGCGTCGCCGGGCGCGACCGGTGCGCGGCGGTCCGAGTCGGCGACCGGTGCGGGCGAACGGGATTCGACATCCGCGCCGACGCGCGGATCGTCGACCACGAGCCACTCCCCGCCGGCGGCCAGCGGAGGCAGTGCGGCCGCCGCGGCGCTGAGGGTCAGGCCGTGCGTGGTCCGGTTGTCGATCGCACCCGTGTCACCGGTGGCCGGATCCACCGGCAGCACGGTCGCACCGGTTTTGGCGACCGCCCACACCGCGAGGATGAGCGCCACCGAGCGGGGCAGCGCCACGGCCACCCGGGTGCCCGGGCGCGCGCCCTGATCGATGAGAACCCGTGCCAGACGCGAGGATTCGGCATCGAGCTGGGCGTAGGTGAAGGCACGACCGCGGATGATCACCGCCGGGCCGTTCGAATTCGCCTCGACGGCGGCGGCCATGAGCTCGGGCAGGGTGCCCACCGGCTCGGCGGCAGCGGCGGTATCGCCGGCCGGTTCGGTGTCGGCGCGCTCGATGAGGCCGGCCAGCACCGGGCCGATCACGGCGAGGGCTTCCGCGGTGGTCATCAGCTGGTGGGTGCCGGGCACCGGGTGCTCGCCGACGGCCCCGCTGACGTAGGGACGCCAGTCGGCGGACGACTTCGCCTGCGGGACACCGGCGCTCAGGAACTCGGCCCGGAACAGCTCGACGCGGCCGTCGAAATGCCGCGGCCGGTACTGCGATTCGAGCTCGAGGCTGCGCACCGCGCCGCGGTAGATACGGCGCAGGCGGTCCAGGGTGAGGACGCCGAGGTCCGGCGGCACCGCGCCGTGCAGCGCGCTGAGCGCTTCCTCGCTCAGATTCAGCAGGTCGCCGTCGGGGAAGGCCTCGGGGCCGACGCCGATGGTGGCGAACTCGTCCAGGATCGAGGTCCGGAAGTCGGACTTCGACTCCGGGTAGGAGTCCAGGATGGCGACCAGGTCGACCTGCTGTCCGGCGGCCTGCAGCTCGGTGGCGATGGCGTAGGCCAGGATGCCGCCGAGCGAGTAGCCGAGCACCCGGTAGGGGCCCTCCGGCTGGATGGCGCGCATTTCGGCGGCATAGCGGCGGGCCACGTCGGCCAGGTCGGCCGGGTCGTAGTCGGCCTCGGTGAGGGCGGGCGACTGCAGGCCGAGCAGCGGCTGGTCCTCGGGGAGGAAGCGCGCCAGACCGGCGTAGCACCACGACATTCCGGACATGGGCGGGGCACAGAAGATCGGCGTCCGGGTGCCCGTGGCGCGAATCGGCAGCACGACCTGAAGTCCGGCTTCGGAATTCGAGTCGAAGTCGTGTTCGCCCTCGAGCGCGGCCAGGATCTGCGCGGCGAGTCCGGCCACGGTCGGCGCGGTGAAGAACCACGCCACCCGGACCTCGGCGCCGGTCAGCGTGCGCAGGCGGCTCGCCACCTGGGTGGCCAGCAGCGAGTTGCCGCCGAGGGTGAAGAAGTCGTCGTCCGCGCCGACCCGCTCCAGGCCGAGCACGTCGGCGAAGACCCCCGCCACGGTCTGTTCCAGGGCGGTGGCCGGGGCACGGAAGACGGCCGCCTCGAATTCGGGGTCGGGCAGCGCGGCGCGGTCCAGCTTGCCGTTCACGTTCAACGGCAGGGCGTCGAGGACCACGAAGGCGGCCGGGACCATGTACGACGGCAGCGCCGCCGACAGGGCCGACTTCACCTGCGGCACCTCGATATCCGAGCCGGACGGGACCAGGTAGGCCACCAGCCGGTCGCCGGTCCTGGCGTCGGTCCTGGCGAGCACCGCGGTCTGGGCGATCGCCGGCTGGGCCAGCAGCGCCGCCTCGATCTCGCCGAGCTCGATACGGAAACCACGGATCTTCACCTGGAAGTCGGTGCGGCCCCGGTACTCCAGCTCGCCGGTCGAGTTCCACGCGACCAGGTCACCGGTGCGGTACATGCGCTCGCCGGTCGCGAACGGGTCGGCCACGAAGCGATCCGCGGTCAGATCCGATCGCCCGAAGTAGCCGCGCGCCAATTGCGCACCGGCGAGATACAACTCGCCCGGCACCCCGGCGGGCACCGGCCGCAGCCGGGCGTCGAGCACGTAGACGCGGCTGTTCCATTCCGGCGCGCCGATCGGCACCGAGACGCGGTCGGCGGCGGTGACCTCGTGGTTGGTGATGGACACCGCGGCCTCGGTCGGGCCGTACAGGTTGTACAGGCCCACCGCCAGGAAGGCGGCGCGGAACCGCTGCGCGAGCGTCGCGGGCAGCGCCTCACCGATGGCCAGCACGCGCCGCAGCGCGCCCAGTCCGACGGCCGAATTCGATTCGGCCAGCAGCGCGTCCAGCATGGACGGCACCGTGTGCAGCACGGTCACGGCCGTGCGGGCCATGAGCGCGTTCAGGTACACGGGGTCGCGGTGGCCGTCGGGCTCGGCGATGACCAGGCGGCCGCCCGAGACGGCGGCGGACCAGAATTCCCACACCGACAGGTCGAAGGTGGACGCCGTCTTCAGCAGTACCGCGTCGTCGACACCGAGATCGAATTCCGCTGTCTTCCACTGCAACTGGTTGACGATCGCCGCGTGCGGCACGGCCACGCCCTTGGGGCGGCCGGTCGATCCCGAGGTGAAGATGACGTAGGCGGTGTTCGCCGGCCGCAGGGGCGCGACCCGCTCGGCGTCGGTGATCGGCCCGGCCGCAACCGAATCCGCCGCCAGCTCGTCCATGCGGACCATCGGTGCGAGACCGGTCACGAAGCCGGTCGCGCTGGTGGTGAGGACGCACACCGGCGCCGCCGATTCCAGGATGTGGCCGGTGCGCCCGGCGGGCTGATCCGGATCGACGGGCACGTACGCGCCGCCCGCCGCGGTGACCGCGTACATGGCCACCACCAGGTCGGTCGAGCGCCGCAGGGCCAGCGCCACCCGGGACTCGGGGCCGACGCCCAGCGAGATCAGGTGGCGTGCCAGGCGGTTGACCCGCTGTGCGAGTTCGGCGTAGGTCAGCTCGCCCTCGCCGTCGGCGACCAGGGCGGTCCGCCCGGCGTGGGCGCTCGCGGTCCGGTCGAGCAGGGACGCCAGCGTGGCGCGGGTGTCGACCTCGTGCCGGGTGTCGTTCCAGCCCTGCAGGATTCGGGCCCGCTCCGCGGTGGCGAGCAGCTCCACCTCGCCCACGGGGGTGGCCGGCTCGGCCACCACACTGGTCAGCAGCCGCACGAAGCGCTCGGCGAACCCTGCGACGGTGGCCTGGTCGAACAGGGCGGTCGCGTAGGTGAAGTGGCCGAGAATGCCTGCGGGCTCACCGGTTTCGCTGTAGCGGTCGGCGGCGATCAGGTGCAGGTCGAACTGCGACAGCTCGGTGTCGATGTCGAGGCCCGCGACGGTCAGCTCCGGCAGTTCCAGACCGGCCTGGCTGTGGTTCTGGAAGGACAGGCCCACCTGGAACAGCGGGTGCCGGGCGGTGGAGCGCACCGGGTTGAGCACCTCCACCAGGCGCTCGAACGGGACATCGGCGTGTGCGAAGGCGGCGAGGTCGGTTTCGCGCTGCCGCGCCAGCAGTTCGGTGAAGCTCGCGCCCGCGTCCACCCGGGTGCGGAAGACCAGGGTGTTGACGAACATGCCGATCAGGTCGTCGAGCACCTCCTCGCCCCGGCCCGCGATCGGGGTGCCGATGGCGATGTCGTCGGTGCCCGAGAGCCGGGCCAGCAGCACGGCCAGCGCGGTGTGCACGACCATGAACAGCGTCGCGCCCTCGGCGCGCGCCAGCTCCACCAGCGCGCGGTGGCCGGCGGCGTCGATGCTGAGCTCGACCTTGCCGCCGTGGAAGGACTGCACGGCCGGGCGCGGCCGGTCCGAGGGCAGGTCGAGCTGGTCGGGCAGTCCGGCCAGGGCCTGCTGCCAGTAGCCGATCTGGGCGGCGGCCACCGACTGCGGATCGTGCTCGTCGCCCAGCAGTTCGCGCTGCCAGATGGCGTAGTCGGCGTACTGCACCGGCAGCGGCTGCCAGGCCGGTTCCAGATCCATGGACCGGGCGGCGTAGGCCACCATGAGGTCCCGGGTCAGCGGGGTCACCGACGAGCCGTCGCCGGAGATGTGGTGGATCACCAGGGCCAGCACGTATTCGCCCGGGGCGTCGGTGATCTCGAACAGCGCGATGCGCAGCGGCACCTCGGTGGTGACGTCGAACAGGTGCGAGGCCACCGCGAGCACAGCGCCCGGAACCTCGCCGGAGGCGACGGCGCGGACCTCGAGGACGGGCGTCGCCTGCGCGACCGGCAGCACCACCTGCACGGGGCCGTTGTCGGTCTCGGGGTAGATGGTGCGCAGGATCTCGTGGCGCGCAACCACATCCGCGACGGCCGCGCGCAGCGCAGCCACATCCAGGGCGCCCGTGAGCCGGACCGCGGCGGGGATGTTGTAGGCGGCGGACTCGATGTCGAAGCGGTTGAGGAACCACATGCGCTGCTGCGCCGGGGACAGCGGAATGCGCTCCGGGCGCGGACCGGCCACCAGGGCGCGGCGGCCGGTGCCGGTGGCCGATTCGAGGGCGGCGGCCAGCGCCGCCACCGACGGCGCGTCGAAGAGGATGCGGACCGGGACGCGGGTGTCGAGGGCCGCGCCGAGGCGGGCCACCACCTGGGTGGCGACCAGGGAGTTGCCGCCGAGGGCGAAGAAGTCGTCGTCCCGGCCGACCGGGTGGCCGAGGCCGAGGGTCTCGGCGAAGACGGTGGCGACGGTCTGCTCGACCGGGGAGACCGGGGCGCGGAACTCGCGGGCCTCGAATTCCGGTGCGGGCAGCGCCTTCCGGTCCAGCTTGCCGTTGGCATTGACCGGCATGGCGTCCAGCACCACCAGGGCGGCGGGCACCATATAGGACGGCAGCCGGGCAGCCAGGTGCGCCTTCAGCGCTGTGCTCAATTTGCCTCCGCTGCGCTCCGGCGGGTTCGCGGCGCTGAAGTCTCGTTCTTCCCTCCTCCGCTCCTCCGCTTCGCTCCCCCGCTCCAAGCGCGGGGAGGCGGAGCGCAGTCCAGAACGAGACGCGCCGCGAACCTGTGTGTTCGACCTCTCGGGGACCACGTAGGCCACGAGCTGGTCGCCGAGGTCCGAGTCGGAACGCATGACGACGACGGCCTGGTCCACGGAGGCGTGCGAGGTGAGGGCGGCCTCGATCTCGCCGAGCTCGATGCGCAGGCCGCGCAACTTCACCTGGAAGTCGGTGCGGCCCAGGTAGACCAGGTCGCCGTCGCCGTTCCACCGGACCAGGTCGCCGGTGCGGTACAGGCGCTCGCCGCGCGCTCCACCTCCCTGCGCTTGGAAGGGGCTGGCCACGAACCGATCCGCGGTCAGGTCGGCGCGGCCGACGTAACCGCGGGCCAGCTGCGCGCCCGCCAGGTAGAGCTCACCCACCAGGCCGGGGGCGACCGGGTGCAGGCGTGAGTCCAGCACGTAGGCGCGGGCGTTCCAGACCGGGCCGCCGATCGGCACGGCGCCGGAGACGTCGCCGGCGACCGGCGCGTAGGTGGCGTGCACGGTGAATTCGGTGGGGCCGTACAGGTTGTGCAGCTCCGCCGGGCTGATCGCACGGAAGGCGTCGACCGCGTCGGAGGTGAAGGCCTCACCGGCCACCAGCAGCGCCCGCAGCGACGACAGCAGCGCGGGATCGGCGGCCGCCGAGAAGGCGCGCAGCATGGACGGCACGAACGAGGTGAGGGTGACCCGTTCGGCGGCGATGACATCGGCCAGGTACAGCGGGTCGCGGTGCCCGTCGGGCGTGGCCACGACCATGCGGCCGCCGGTGGCCAAGGGGCCGAACAGTTCCCACACCGACACGTCGAAGGTGGCCGGGGTCTTGAACAGCACGATGTCGTCGCCGTCGAGCGCGTATTCGGCGGTGATCCAGCGGATCTGGTTCACGGCGGCGGCGTGCGGCACGGCCACGCCCTTGGGGCGGCCGGTGGAGCCGGAGGTGAAGATGACGTACGCGGTGTTCTCCGCGCGCAGCGGCGCACGGCGTTCCACGTCGATGACCGGATGATCGGCGTAGCCCGCGAGGATGGCGGTGTCGATCTCGAGCACCGGGTGCGCGCCCGCGTCGAAGGCGTCGCGGGAGGTGGTGAGCACGCACACCGGTTCGGCGGTGTCGAGCACGTGCGCGATGCGCTCGGCGGGCTGGTCCGGGTCCAGCGGCACGTACGCGCCACCCGCGGCCAGCACGGCGTAGACGGCCGTCACGAAGTCCAGCGAGCGCCGGATGTGCAGGGCCACAAGCGATTCCGGTCCGACGCCCGCGGCGATGAGGCGCCTGGCCAGGCGGTGGACGCGGGCCGAGAACTCGGCGTAGGTGAGCTGCTCGCCGTCATGGACCAGGGCGATGGCCTCGGGGGTGCGCAGCGCCTGGGTCTCGAACAGCGACACCAGGGTCGCGGTGGCCGCGCGGGGCAGCCCGGCCGCGACGTCGACGGCGGTGGCGTTCCAGTCCGACAGCACCCGCTGCCGTTCGTCCACGGCCAGCAGGTCGAAGTCGCCGACGGCCCGCTCCGGGTGGGTGGCCACCGCGACCAGGGTGCGGCGCAGCCGCTCGGCCAGCCGATCCAGGGATTCCGGATCGAACAGGTCGGTGGCGTAGGTGAACGCGGCCGAAATGCCCTGCGCCACACCGTCGGCGGTGATCCGCTCGACGAGTGTCAGGTCCAGGTCGAACTTGGCGACCGGCACGGTCAGGTCGACGTCGGAGACGGTGACGCCGGGCAGTTCGAATACGGCCGGGGTCATGTTCTGCACGGTCAGTGACACCTGGAACAGCGGGTGCCGGGCCTGCGAGCGCGGCGGATCCAGCAGCTCCACAATGCGTTCGAACGGCGCGTCGGCGTGCTCGAAGGCGGCCAGGTCGGTCTGCCGCACGGCGGCGAGCAGTTCGGCGAAGCTGGCGTTGGGGTCGACCTCGGTGCGCAGCACCAGGGTGTTGACGAACATGCCGATCAGGTTGTCCAGCTCGGCCTCGCCGCGGCCCGCGATGGGCGCGCCGATGGCGATGTCGGAGGTGCCGGACACCCGCGCCAGCAGCACCGCGAAGGCGGCGTGCAACACCATGAACAGCGTCGTATTGTGCTGCTGCGCAACCCGGTTCAGGGCGCCGTGCACGTGCGGGTCGATATCGAAGGCGTGCACCGCGCCGCGCCCGGAGGCCACCACCGGCCGGGGCCGGTCGGTGGGCAGCTCCAGCTGATCGGGCAGTCCGGTCAGGGCGGCGCGCCAGTAGTCGAACTGGCGGGCCAGCAGCGAGCCGGAATCGTGTTCGTCGCCGAGGCTTTCGCGCTGCCACAGCGCGTAGTCGGCGTATTGCACCGGCAGCGGCGTCCAGGACGGTTCCTGCCCCTGCATGCGGCCGAAGTAGGCGGTCATGAGGTCGCGGGTGAGCGGGCCGCCGGAGAAGCCGTCGCCGGCGATGTGGTGGACCACACAGACCAGCACGTGGTCCTCGGCATCCAGGCGCAGCAGCCGCAGCCGCAGCGGCGGGGCGGCGGTCACGTCGAAGGGCGCGAAAGCGGCCTCCGAGACCACCTGCGCCACCTCGGCTTCGGTGACCGGGACGACCGGCAGCGAGGGCATGGCGTCGGGCTCGTGGACGTCCAGGATCACCTGGTGGCCGACGCCCTCGTGCTCGGGATAGTAGGTGCGCAGCACCTCGTGCCGGGCGACCAGGTCGGCCACGGCGTCGCGGAGCGCGGGCACGTCGAGCGGGCCGGTGACGCGCAGCGCGATGGGCAGGTTGTAGGTGGCGGCGTCGGTGTCCAGGCGGTTGAGGAACCACATGCGCTGCTGCGCGTAGGACAGCGGCACCAGCTCCGGCCGCGGCATCGGCCGCAGCGGCGCGACGGCCGAATCATCCAGTGCGCCCAGCGAATTCGCGAGTTCGGCGACGGTGGGCGCCTCGAACAGGGCGCGCACCGGCACCCGGGTGCCGACCGCGGCGCCCAGCCGCGCCACCACCCGGGTGGCGTTCAGCGAGTTGCCGCCCAGCTCGAAGAAGTCGTCGTCCGCGCCCACCCGGTCCAGGTGCAGCACGGTCGCGAACACCTCGGCCACCGTGCGCTCGGCGGCGGTGGCGGGCTCGCGGTATTCGCGAGCCTGGAACTGCGGCACCGGCAGCGCCTTGCGGTCCAGCTTGCCGGAGGCGTTGAGCGGCATGGCGTCCAGCCGCACCACGGCGGAGGGCACCATGTAGGACGGCACGGATTCACGGGTGTGCGAGAGCAGTTCGGCGTCGGTGACCTGCGCGCCGTCCTCGAGCACCAGGTACGCGACGAGGCGGTCGCCGCTCGCGCCGCGCACCAGCGAGACCGCGGCCCGGTGCACGGCCGGGTGGCCGAGCAGCACGGTCTCGATCTCACCGAGCTCGATGCGCTGGCCGCGCAGCTTGACCTGGAAGTCGCTGCGGCCCAGGTACTCCAGGGCATGCGAGGCGCCGGCCGCGGGTTCGGCACCGCCGACGTGGATCCAGCGGACCACGTCACCGGTGCGGTAGAGCCGCTGCCCGTCCTCGTGGGCGACGAAGCGTTCGGCGGTGAGCGCGGGCGCGCCGAGGTAGCCGCGCGCCAATTGCACGCCGGCGACATAGAGTTCACCGGCCGCGCCGAAGGGCACCGGCCGCAGCTGCCGATCCAGCACCAGCACCCGGGTATTGGCGACGGGGCTGCCGATCGGCACGGCGACGCCGTGGGTGCGCTCGGCCGGGTGCGCGGTGACCACGGTGGCCTCGGCCGGGCCGTACCAGTTCACCAGCTCGGTATCCGGCAGCGCGGCAGCGAATTTCGTGGCGCTCTCCGCCGTGAGGGCCTCACCGGCGGCGAACACCCAGCGCAGCGAGGGGTGCCGCCGGGCCGCGCCGTCGAGGTAGGCGTCGAGCATGGACGGCACGAAATGCACGGAGGTGACGGCGTATTCGTCGATCGTGCGCGCGATGTAGGCCGGGTCGCGGTGCCCGTCCGGTTCGGCCACCACCACGGCCGCGCCGGTCTGCAACGGCCAGAACAGCTCCCAGGTGGAGATGTCGAAGGTGATGGGCGTCTTGTGCAGCACCACGTCGCCCGCGCGGTGCGGGTAGGTGCGCTGGGCCCAGCGGAACTGGTTGGCCATCTGCCGGTGCGTGATGACCACGCCCTTGGGGCGGCCGGTGGAGCCGGAGGTGTAGATGACGTAGGCGGCATTGTCCGGGCGCACACCCGCGGGGGCGACCTCCACGAACGGATCCGCGCCCGCGAGCGCGTCCACGAAGAACAGCGGAACGCCGGAGGCGGTTTCGAAGTCGTCGGCCGCGCGGGTGAGCACGCACACCGGCGCGGAACCCGCGAGGACGTACTCGTTGCGCTCGGCCGGGTGATCGGGATCCACCGGCACGTACGCGCCGCCGGAGCGCAGCACCGCGTAGACGGCGACCACCAGATCGATGCCGCGCCGCATGGCCACGGCCACCCGGGATTCCGCGCCGACGCCGCGCAGGGTGAGCTCCTGCGCGAGACGGCGGGAGCGGGCGTCCAGCTCGGCGTAGGTCAGGGTGGTGCGGCCGAAGATCACGGCCGGGGCGTCCGGGGTCCGCGCCACCTGGGCGTCGAACAGGGTGAGCAGTGTCGAATCGTCCAGCAGCTCGGGCACTTCGGTGGCATTGACGGCCGCCAGCTCGCGGCGCTCGCCGTCGAGCAGCGCGTCCACCGCGGCCACCCGCGCCCGCGGGTCGGCGGCGATGCGGGACAGCAGCGCCGAAAGCCGGTCCGCGATGGCCTGGGCCGCGTCCGCCTCGAAGAGGTCGCGCAGGTACTTCACGCCGAAGCCGAGGCCCTTGCCGCGCGGCTGCACCATGACGGTGAGCGGGTAGTGGGTGCCGTTCACCGCGGACGCGCCGAGAATGCCCGCGCCGTCGATGGGCGCGGCGGCGTCGTCGAGGGACTGCTCGTCCACCGGGAAGGAGGCGAACACCACGATGGAGTCGAAAAGCCCGTCGACTCCGGCGATCTCCTGGATCTCGCCCAGCCCGACGTAGTGGTGGTCGAGCAGTGCGGCCTGCTCGTCCTGCAGCGCCCGCAGCACCTCGGTGAGCGTGCTGCCCGGGGTCAGCCGCACCCGCACCGGGATGGCGTTGAGGAACAGGCCGATCATGGTCTCGATGCCCGCCAGCTGCGGCGGACGGCCGGACACGGTGGCGCCGAAGACGACATCGTCGCGGTCGGTGCTGCGGCCGATGAGCAGACCCCACGCGGCCTGCACGACGGTATTGAGGGTGACGCCCGCCTCGTGCGCCACCCTGGTGAGCGCGGCGGTGTCGTCCTCGGACAGCTGGAAGGCGACTTCGCCGATGCCCGAGGTGATCTCGCGCGAGGGATCGACGGCCGCGAGCGGTGTCGGCTCGGTGAACCCGTCGAGGGTCTCGCGCCACGCCTCCCGCGCCGCGGCGTGATCGCGCGCGGCCAGCCAGGCCAGGTAGTCGCGGTAGGACCGCACCGCCGGGATCTGCGCCGCGTCGCCGCCGGCCGCGTACAGCAGCAGCATGTCCTGGATGAGCAGCGGCATGGACCAGCCGTCGATGAGGATGTGGTGGCTGGTGACGCACACCCGGTACGCTCCACCTCCCTGCGCTTGGTCGGCGGCCGTGCGGTACAGCGCCACGCGCAGCAGCGGCCCGGCGCTCATATCGAAGTGGCGGGCCACGTCGAAGGCCATCAGGCGGTCGGTCTCGGCCAGCGCCTCGGCGGGCACCCGGTCACTGAGATCCAGGTACTGCCAGGGCAGTTCGACCTCGTCGAGGACGACCTGCAGCGGATTGCCCGCACTGTCCTCGGCGAAGACCACCCGCAGGTTCACGTGCCGGTCCAGCATGGCGCGGGCGGCGGCATGCACGCGCGCCACGTCGATCTCACCGGCCAGGTCGAGGGCGAACTGGACCATGTAGGCGTCGACGGAGGATTCGGCCAGCCGCGCATGGAACAGCATGCCGGTCTGCAGCGGCGTGAGCGGCCACACCTCCGACAGGTTCGGGTAGCGCTCGCGCAGCCGCGCCTCGTCGTCGGCGCTCAGCTCGACCAGCGGTCCGGTGGCGAGTTCCTCGGTGGCGGCGGCGGTGTCGAACGGCACCGCGAGCTCGGCCAGCGCGGCCACGGTGCGGGCGGCGAACATCTCCTTGGGCTTGAAGCCCAGACCCCGGGCCCGGGCCCGGGACACGATCTGGATGGCGGTGATGGAATCCACGCCGAGGCTGAAGAAGTCGTCGTCGAGGCCGACCCGGTCCAGGCGCAGCACCTCGGCGATGACCTCGGCCACCGCCTGCTGCGCCGCCGTCTCCGGGGCCCGGTACTCGGTGACCTCGAGCTCCGGCTCCGGCAGCGCGCGGCGGTCCAGCTTGCCCGCGGGCGTCAACGGGATGGTGTCGAGAACGATGATGGCAGCGGGCACCATGTGCGCGGGCAGCGTCCGCTCGGCCAGCTCCGACAACACCGCGGTGTCCGCCGGGAAGCCCGGGGCCGCATGCACATACGAGACCAGCGCGGTGGCGCGGCCGTTCACCTCGTGACCGACGGTGACCGCGAAGTCGACCGACTCGTGCCCGGCGAGCACCGCGTCGATCTCGCCCAGCTCGATGCGCAGGCCGCGGATCTTCACCTGGAAGTCGTTGCGGCCCACATACTCCAGCTCACCGGCGGCATTGGCGCGCACCAGGTCACCGGTGCGGTAGAGCCGGGCGCCCGCGCCCCCGTCGAACGGGTTCGCGACGAAGCGGGCCGCGGTCAGTTCGGGCCGGGCGTGATATCCGCGCGCCAGCAGCGCACCGGCGATGTACAGCTCGCCCGGGGTGCCGACCGGCACCGGCCGCAGCCATTCGTCCAGCACGTACGCGCCGGCGCCGCGAATGGGGGCGCCGATGGTCACCGGCCGGTCCGGGGACAGCGGATCGGAGATATTGGTCGCGATGGTCGCCTCGGTCGGGCCGTAGGCATTGTGGAAGCGGCGCCGACCGGACGGGTCGCCGGACCAGCGGCGCACCAGCTCGGCCGAAATGGCCTCGCCGCCACCGACGATGGCCTCCATGGTGGTGAGCTGATCCGGGTCCAGCGAGGCCAGCACCGACGGCGTGATCAGGCCGTGGGTGACCCGCTCCCGGGCGATCAGGCGGCCCAGTTCGTCACCGCCGTACACCTCGGGCACCGCGACCACCATGGTCGCGGCCGCGCCGATGGCCATCAGCAGCTCCATGATCGAGGCGTCGAAGGACGGGGTGGCGACCTGCAGCACCCGCGACTCCGGCCCGATGCCGAAGCGTTCGCGCATCTCCGCGGTCAGCGCGGCCAGGCCGGTGTGGGTGACCACGACGCCCTTGGGCAGGCCCGTCGACCCCGAGGTGTAGATGGCGTAGGCCGGATGCTCGGCCCGCAGCGGGCGCGCGCGGTCGGCGTTGGTGACCGGTTCGGCCGGATAGCCCTGGGCGGCGGCCGCGATCTCCTCGGTGTCCAGTTCCAGCCAGGGCAGCGTGGTCGGCAGGCCCGAGCGGGTGTCGGCCACGGTCAGGCCCAGCACCGCCCGCGAGTCCGCGATCATGTGCCGCACGCGGTCGGCCGGATAGTTGGGGTCCACGGGGACGAAGCCCGCGCCGGTCTTGGCGACCGCCCACACCGCCACCACCGACTCCAGCGAGCGGCGGATACCGACCGCGACCAGATCCTCCGGGCCGATGCCGCGGGTGATGAGCAGGCGCGCCAGCCGGTTCGAACGCTCGTCGAGTTCGGCGTAGCTCAGCGCGGCCAGGCTGCGGTCGGCGTCGGCGACCGTGACGGCGAGGCCGCCCGGATTGGCCTCGACCGCGGTCGCCAGCAGCTGCGGCAATGTCGGAATGTGGGGTCCACGGCGGGTCCGGGTGGGACGTACGCGAGCCGTGCGGGTCATGCGGCCACCGCCACGAGCTCGATCTTCCGGTCCCCGACCACCCGAATCATGCAGCCTGTCCTCATCCTGTCCGTCATTGCCCATACCGCCGCGTGCACCGACATTGTTCATCGGGCTCACGCAGGCCGCGTTACTCGACCCTGCTGGTGGCAGGGCTGTCGGTCCCCCGCCGAGGGACCGGTCACGCGCGCTTCCCCAAAGGAGTATTCAGTCCTGCGGGCGGGAGGGCCACTCCGGGCCGCTCACCAGGCGCTCATCGGGCGGTGGCGGCCCCCGGGACGGCGACGACGGTCAGACCCGACCACCGCGCGGGGACGGGCAGCCCGTCCACCACGAGGGCGGTGAGATCGTCCAGTTCCGCGGGGTCCGGCCCATCGAGCCGGGACCGGTCGGCGAACAGGTGGGTGACCCATTCGTCGGCGAGGGTCTCGGTCAGATCGGCTCCGGCCTCCGCCAGGACCATTGACGCCCCGACGCCGCCGGCGGCGACCGGTTCGATGAGCGCGAGGGGGTGATCCGCCAAACCGGACCAATAGGTGCGTGATTCGAAGATGAGCTCGGACTCGGCCCGCACCCGATCCACCATGGCCGCGACCTCGTCATAGCTCAGCGACGCCCGGCCCGGCGCCGCGAAGGCGGTGTCATCGCCGCGCAGCGCGCGAATGCGGTGCGCGTAGGTGACCGGCCGGGCCGATTCGGTGGCGACCTCGGCGGCCACCCCGGGATCGTCCAGGGCGAGCCAGTCGATGCCGGGCACGGCGACCGGTTTCCCGGCGGTCAGGCCCACCTTCACGTCCAGTCCGCTGGGCGGCAGCCGGTCCAGACCGGCCAGCGGCACCACCGCCGCACCGGTCTTGAGCACGGCCCAGGTGGCCACGGCCAGGTCGGCTCCCCGGTCCAGCCGCACGGCGACGCCGGTGCCGGGGCCGCAGCCGCGCCCGATCAGGAAGCGGGCCAGTCGCGAGGAGCGGGCGTCGAGGTCCCGGTAGGACACCGTCTCCTCACCCCGGACCAGGGCCGGACCGTCGGGGTCGTCCTCGACCGCGGCGGACAGCGACTGTGGCAGCGCCGTGCCGTGCGCGGTGGTGGTCACCGCCGGCGCGGGCGCGGGCAGCGCCCGGGCGCGGGCGCGCTCGGCCGGGCTCAGCAGGTCGATGTCGCCCACCGGCACGTGCGGATCGGCGGCCACCGCGGCCAGAATGCGCACCAGGCGCGCACCCAGGGCCTCGATGGTGGACTCGTCGAAAAGCTCGGTGGCATAGGAGAAGACGACGGCGAGGTCGCCCGGGGTGCCGTCCGCGGCGAGCGGCCCGGCCTCGACGCCGATCTGCAGGTCGAACTTGGCGGCCTCCAGCGCCGCGTCCACCCCGGAGACCGACAGCGCTCCGCCTCCCCGCGCTTCGGGCAGCTCGAGCTCGGCCACCTCGTTGTGCTGCAGCGCCAGCACCACCTGCAGCAGTGGATCGGCCTGGCCACGGCCGGGCGCGACCGCCTCCACCACACGCTCGAACGGCACGTCCGCGTGCGCGAAGGCCGACAGATCGGTTTCGCGGGCGGCGGCCACCAGATCGTCGAAAGAGGCGGCGGGATCGACCGTGCTGCGCAGGGTGAGGGTATTGACGAACATGCCGACCAGGCCGTCGAGCACCTGCTCGCCGCGCCCCGCGATCGGGGTGCCGACGATGATGTCCCGGCTGCCCGACTGCCGCGCCAGCAGGACCGCGACGGCCGCGTGCATCACCATGAACAGTGACGCATTGTGGCGGCGCGCAATGCGATTCAGCTCGGCGTGGATCTCGGCGGGCACCACGTAGTCGACCAGCGCGCCCGCCATGGACGGCGCCGGCGGGCGGGCCCGGTCCAGCGGCAGCAGCGGCCGCGCGGGCAGACCGGCGAGCTGTCCGCGCCAGTAGTCCACCTGCGCCGCGGCGACGGAGTTCTCGTCGGTGTCCGAGCCGATCACCGCGTGCTGCCACAGTGCGAAGTCGGCGTACTGCACGGGCAGCGGCGCCCAGCCGGGCGTCTCGCCCGCGGCGCGCGCGGTGTAGGCGATCATGAGATCGCGGGCCAGCGGCGCGAAGGAGGCGCCGTCGGCCGCGATGTGATGGGCGACCAGGATCAGCAGGTAGTCGTCGGGCGCGTCCCCGGTGAGCAGTCGCATGCGCACCGGAACCTGGTGCGCGACATCGAATCCGGCGTAGATGAGCTCCTGCACCCGCGCGCCGATGTCGCGGGCGCGCTCCGTCTCGAGACCACCCGCCAGCGCCTCCGCGACCGAGAGCACCTCCTGATAGGGAGCGCCGCCGGGGCCCGATTCCGGGTAGCGGGTGCGCAGTACCTCGTGGCGGGTCAGGACGTCCTCCGCCGCCCGTGCCAGCGCGGGCACGTCGAGGATGCCGGTGAGGCGGATGACCATCGGGATGTTGTAGGCCGGGGATTCCGGGTCCAGCTGATTGAGCACCCACATGCGCTGCTGCGCCAGCGACAACGGCACCCGCGCCGGCCGTTCCCCGGCCACCAGCGGCGGACGCGCACCGGTCGCGGTGCCCGGCACGATCCGGGCGGCCAGACCGGAAACCGTTGCGGTCTCGAAGAGTTCGCGCACCGAGACGGTGGCTTCCAGCGCTTCGTTGATCCGCGAGACCGCCCGGGTGGCGATCAGCGAGTTGCCGCCCAGCTCGAAGAAGTCGTCGTCCGCGCCGACCCGGTCCGCGCCGAGCAGATCCATGAAGACGCCCGCCACGATCTCTTCGATCGGGGTCGACGGCGCGCGGAAACGCCGGGGCTCGAACACCGGGGCGGGCAGGGCCCGGCGGTCCAGCTTGCCGGAGGCGTTGAGCGGGAAGGCGTCCATGACCGCGATCGAGGAGGGCACCATGTAGGCCGGAAGCAGCTGCGTCAGAGCGGCTTTCACCTGGGTAGGATCGACCTCCGCGGCGGGGTCGCGGGCCACGTAGCCGACCAGCTGCTCACCGCCCTGCGCATCGGCGCGCACCACCACGACCGACTGGGCCACCCCGGGCTGGGCCAGCAGGGCCGCCTCGATCTCGCCCAGTTCGATGCGCAGGCCGCGCAGTTTCACCTGGAAGTCGGTGCGGCCCAGGTATTCCAGTTCGCCGTCGGCACGCCACTTCACGAGGTCGCCGGTGCGGTACATGCGCGCGCCGTGACCGAAGGGGTCGGCGACGAACCGGTCGGCGGTCAGGTCCGGGCGGGCCACATAGCCGATGGCCAGCTGGTCACCGGCCAGATACAGCTCGCCCGCGACGCCGGGGGCGACCGGTCGCAGCCGCGAATCCAGCACGTACAGTGCGGTATTGAAGACCGGCCGGCCGATCGGCACCGACACGGTGTCGGCGTCGGTCACCTCGTGATAGGTGACGTCGACCGCGGCCTCGGTCGGACCGTAGAGGTTGTGCAGGCGGGCGGTGGTCAGCTCCCGTAGTCGCTGCGCCGTCGGCGCGGGTAGTGCCTCGCCGGAGGCGAACACCTGACGGAGTTCGATTGCCCTCCGCTCCGCTCCGGGCGGGTTGCTCTCACCCAGTGCCGCAAGGAAGACCGCGAGCATGGACGGCACGAAATGCACGGTGGTGACACCCTGTTCGGCGATCACCCGGGCCAGGTACACCGGATCGCGGTGCCCGTCCGGGGTGGCGAGCACCAGGCGTGCGCCGGTCTGCAAGGGCCAGAAGAACTCCCACACCGAGACGTCGAAGGTGGCGGGCGTCTTCTGCAGCACCACGTCCGCGGAGGTCAGGCGGTACCGCGCCTGCATCCAGACCAGCCGATTGACAATGGCGGCGTGACTGACGGCCACGCCCTTGGGCCGACCGGTCGAGCCCGAGGTGAACAGGACATAGGCCGGGTGCCCCGGCCGCAGCGGACGGGTCCGTTCGGCGTCCGAGATCGGGGTGCTCGTCCACCTCCGCGCCCGTTCCTCGGCCTCCTCGACGAAGCGGGCGGGAGTGCCGCTCCCACTGTCGAAGCCGTCCCGCCGGGTGGTCAGCACCAGGCGCGGCCCGGCGGTGCCGAGAATGTGCTCGTTGCGGTCGAGCGGCTGTTCGGGGTCCAGCGGCAGGTAGGCGGCGCCGGTCATGAGGACCGCGTACATGGCCACCACCAGCTCGGTGGAGCGCCGGATGGCCAGGGCCACCGAGGTTTCCGGCCCGACCCCGTAGCCGTCGATGAGTTCGCGGGCCAGCCGGCGGGCGCGGTCGGCCAGTTCCCGGTAGGTGAGGCGCTCGTCCGCGCAGACCAATGCCACGATGTCCGGAGTGTCGGCGACCTGCGCCTCGAACATCGAGATCAGGGTCGGCGCGACAGCGTTCGGCAGGCCGGCCGCGGCGGTGACGTCGAAGCCGGTGGCGTTCCAGTCGGTCAGGACGCGTTGGCGTTCCTCGGGTGCGAGCAGGTCGAGGTCCCCGACGGGTGCACCCGGGTCGGCCGCGACCAGTTCCAGCACGCGGGCGAAGCGGCGGGCGAACGACGCGATGGTCGGCTCGTCGAAAAGGTCCAGCGCATAGGAGAATTCGGCCGCCATCCCGGTGCCGTCGCCGCGCTCGTCCACCGTCTCCTGTACGGTCAGCTGCAGGTCGAACTTGGCGAAGGGCACCTCGAGGTCGGTGCCGGAGACGGTGAGCCCGGGTAGCCGGAATTCGGCGGGCGCCAGGTTCTGGAACGAGAGCATCACCTGGAACAGCGGATTGCGCGCCTGCGAGCGGGCCGGGTCGAGCAGGTCCACCAGTCGTTCGAAGGGCACGTCGGCGTGGCCGAAGGCGCGCACGTCGGTGTCGCGCACCAGGTCCAGCAGGTCGGCGAACCCGGCGGCGGGATCGACGTCGGTGCGCAGCACGAGGGTATTGACGAACATGCCGATGAGGTCGTCCAATTCGGCCTCGCCGCGCCCGGCCACCGGCGTGCCCACGGCGATGTCCCGGGTGCCGGACAGCCGAGCCAGCAGGACCGCGAGTGCCGTGTGCACGACCATGAAGGTGGTGCCGTTGTGGCCGCGGGCCAGCCGACGCACGGCGGCGTACACGTCGTCGGCGAGTTCGAAGCGGTAGGTGCCGCCGCGATACGAGGCGACCGGCGGGCGCGGGCGATCCGACGGCAGCACCAGTTCGTCGGGCAGTTCGGCCAGTGTCTCGCGCCAGAAGGCGATCTGCCGTGCCAGCGTGGAGTTCTCGTCGTCCTCGGCGCCGAGTGCCGTGCGCTGCCACAGGGTGTAGTCGGCGTACTGCACCGGCAGCGGAGCCCAGTGCGGCGCGGCCCCGGAACTGCGGGATACGTACGCGGTCATCAGGTCCCGGGTGAGCGGGCCCATGGAGAAGCCGTCGGCGGCGATGTGGTGCACCACGCCGACCAGCACCTGCTCGCCGGGTCCGAGGCGCAGCACCCGCAACCGGATGGGCGGGGTGGCGGTGACGTCGAAGCCCGTCCCGCCGAGAGCCATCACCCGGGTGGTCAGCTCCGCGGCATCGATGTCCTCGATCGGCAGGTCGGGTATCGCACGGGGATCGGTGAGCGGCAGCACCTGCTGATAGCCCTCGCCGTCCACCTCCGGGTAGACGGTGCGCAGCACCTCGTGCCGCTCGACCAGGTCCCGGACGGCGGCGCGCATGGCCTCGAGGTCGAGTTCGCCCGAGAGCCGCACCGCGAGCGGCACATTGTCGACCGCGCTGCCGGGCGCGAACCGATTGAGGAACCACATGCGCTGCTGCGCATAGGACAGCGGCACGCGATCGGGCCGCGGCCCGGATACCAGTGCGGGGGCGGTATTCCCGCTCGCCTCCCCGGCCAGCAGTGCGGCCAGGTCGGCGACGGTGGACGCCTCGAACAGCACGCGCACCGGAACCCGCAGGTCCAGCGCGGTACCGATGCGGGCCACGGCCTGGGTGGCCAGCAGCGAGTTGCCGCCCAGCTCGAAGAAGTCGTCGTCGGAGCCGACACGTAGCGGCTCGGCGCCGGGCGGGGTGAGCAGGCCGGAGAAGACCTCCGCGACAGCGGCTTCGGCGGCGGTGGCGGGGGCGCGGAAGGCCCGGGTGGTGAAGACCGGTTCCGGCAGCCGCTCGCGGTCGACCTTGCCGACCGGGGTCAGCGGGATCTCGTCGAGCACCATGATGGCGGCGGGAACCATGTACGCGGGCAGCGATTCTCCCGCGAAGGCCGCCAATTCCGCCGTGTCCAGCGCGGTTCCGGGGCTGGGCAGCACATAGGTGACCAGGGCGGCGGCGCCGGTGGGCAGGGTGGTGCCCAAGGTGACCGCGAAGTCCACGCCGGGGTGCGCGGTGAGGGCGCTGTCGATCTCGCCGAGTTCGATGCGCAGACCGCGGATCTTGACCTGGAAATCGGTGCGGCCGTGGTGTTCGAAGTTCCCGTTCTCCAGGCGTTTGACCAGGTCGCCGGTCCGGTACAGCCGCTGCCCGGGTTCGCCGTAGGGTCCGGCGACGAAGCGTTCCGCGGTCAGCACGGGCCGGTTCAGATAGCCCGCGGCCAGTGCCGGTCCGGCCAGATAGAGTTCGCCGACCACGCCGGGCGGCACCGGCCGCAGGCCCGCGTCCAGCACGTACGCGCCGATGCCGGGCAGCAGGGTGCCGATGTGCGTGCCGCCGCCGGGCGGCAGCGCCGCGGTACCGGTGGACAGCGCGGTGACCTCGGTCGGGCCGTATTCGATATGGAAGTCGCGGTCGGGGGTGATCCAGCGGTCCACCAGGGCGGGCGGCACCCGCTCGCCGCCGCACATGATGGCGCGCAGGTCCTGCGGGACAGCCGGATCCAGCGATTCCAGCACCGCCGGGGTGATGCAGATGTGGGTGATCCGTTCGCGGCGGAGCAGCTCGGACAGCTCGTGGCCGCCGAACACGTCCGGCGGCACCACGACCAGGGTGGCGCCCGCGGTGAAGGCGTACAGCATCTCGACGATGGAGAAGTCGAAGCTCGGGGTGGTGAGCTGGGTGATGCGGGAATCCTCGGTCACCGCACGACTTTCCCGGCGGGCGGCCAGCCCGGCCAGCCCGGAGTGGGTGATGGCCACACCCTTGGGCTTGCCGGTCGAGCCCGAGGTGTAGATGACGTAGGCCAGGTGCTGCTCGGTCAGCGGCCGGGTGCGGTCGGCGTAGGAGATCGGGTGCGCGGGCCGGGCCGCGATGCGCTCGGCCCGGGTGGGATCGTCGAGTTCGATCCAGTAGGCGGCGGTCCCCAGCCCGGCCCGGTGGGTCGCCAGGGTGACACCGAATTTCGCACCGGAGTCGGTGAGCATGTGCTCGATCCGGTCGCCCGGATAGGTCGGATCCACCGGCAGATAGGTGGCGCCGGTCTTCACGATGGCCCACATGGCCAGCACCGATTCCACCGAGCGCGCGATGCCCATGGCCACCACGTCACCTGGGCCGATGCCCAGGGCGATGAGTTCGCGCGCCACCCGCGAGGACTGCTCGTCGAGCTCCCGGTAGGTGAGTTCGCGCTGGTCGGAAGGGTTTCCGGTGGGATTGAAGCTGATGGCGACGGCATCGCCGGCGGATTCGACTGCCGCGGTGAGCAGTTGACCGAAGAAGGGGCTGCCGGACCGGCGGCGTCTGCTCCCACGGACTGATCTACGGGTTGTATCCATCCGTGTTGTCCACCTCACACGTCCAGCAATCCACACACGTCGAATTTCTTCGACAGCCCGGGCCGAGAAACCGACTCGCCCGGGCGAACCGGCACAGCATAGCCGCGCACAGCAGCTACGGCGGCTCGAACTGGAGGGACTATCGGCGGCCCGGCCCCGGCGTTGCACCATGTGACCTGCGCCATAGCGATTGCTTTTCGCTACCACTCGCGCCGCCGGGAGGTGGATCCGGCGGCGCGAGCACGGCCCGCTAGCGCTCGGCTACTCGGGCAGGACGAGCACGGCGGCGTCCGTCCAGCGCTCGGCGGCCGTCGTCGGCGCGTCGAGCACCACGGCCCGAAGATCCTCGAGCGGAGCGGGATTCAGCTCGCCGAGGCGATCGTGGTCGGCGAAGACGTGGGTGACCCACTCGTCGGCCAGCGTCTCCGAGAGATCCGGTCCGGCCGAATCCACCAGGACCACAGAGGCTCCGACCGCGCCCGCCGCGACCACTTCGATCAGGGTCAGCGCCGAATCGGCCGCACCGTGGTGGAAGGTGCGCGACTCGAAGGTCAGGTCGAGAGCGCGGGCCCGGTCCACCGCGGCGGCCAGGCCGTCGTAGGTGAGGGTCCGGTCCGCCGCCGCGTAGGCGATGTCGGTGCCGCTCAGTGCGCGAATCCGGTTGGCGTAGGTGACCGGTCGCGCCGATTCGGCGGCGATCTCGGTCGCCGTCTCGGAGTCGTCGAGCGAGAGCCATTCGATGCCGCGCACGCTGTCGGGCGCGGTGCCGACGGTGATGCCGACCTTCACATCCCGGCCCGGGACTTCCGCGGCGGCGAAGGGCACCACCATGGTGCCCGCCTTCAGCACCGCCCACGCCGCGACCACCTGGTCGACGCCACGGTCCAGGCGCAGCACCACGCCGGTGCCCGGACCGCTGCCCCGGGCGATGAGCACCCGGGCCAGCCGGGAGGAGCGGGCGTCGAGTTCCTGATAGGTGAGCGCCTCGTCGCCCCACACCAGCGCCGGGCCGTCCGGGTCGTCCTCGGCGGCGGTGGTGAGCACCTGGGCCAGGGCGGCACCACGCACGCCGAGCCCGGCGGGTTCCGGCGCGGGCTGCGACAGTGCCTGCACCGCAGCGGATTCCGCGACGTCCAGCAGCACGATGTCGCCGACCGGCAGCTGTGGATCCGCGGCGACCGAGGTGAGCACCCGCTCGAGGGCCCGGCCGAAGGACGCCATGGAGGATGCCTCGAACAGCTCGGTGTCGTAGTTGAGGATCACGGCCAGCTCACCCGCAGCGCCCGCCGCGCCGGGGCGCGGTTCCACGCTGATCTGCAGATCGAACTTGGCCGTCGCCAGCTGGGTGTCGACCGCCGCCACCGTCAGGCCCGGCAGCTCCAGCACCGGGGTCTCGGTGTTCTGCAGCGAAAGCACCACCTGCAGTAGCGGATTCGCCGCAGTTCGGCCGGGCGCGGCGAGTTCGGCGACCCGTTCGAACGGCACATCCGCGTGGGCGAAGGCCGACAGGTCGGTCTCGCGGGCCCGCTCGACCAGCTCGTCGAACGGCGCGGCCGCGTCGACCCGGGTGCGCAGGGTGAGGGTATTGACGAACATGCCGACCAGATCGTCGAGCGCACGCTCGCCGCGCCCGGCGACCGCCGTGCCCAGGACGATGTCGGCGCTGCCCGACAGCCGCGACAGCCAGGCCGCCACCGCCGCGTGCACCACCATGAACAGCGACGCATTGTGGTTGCGCGCCAGGCGATTCAGCCCCGCGTGCACCTCGGCGGGCAGGGTGAAGTCGAGCAGCGCGCCGCGCATGGCGGCCGCCGCCGGGCGCGGCCGGTCCAGCGGCAGGATCGGGCGGTCCGCCAGTCCGGCCAGCTGCTCACGCCAGAACGCGACCTGCGCGGCGGCGGGCGAGTCCGAGTCGTCCTCGACGCCGATGGCCGCCCGCTGCCACACCGCGTAGTCGGCGTACTGCACCGGCAGCGGCGCCCACGCCGGGGCCTCGCCGGCGGCGTGCGCGAGGTAGGCGGTCATCAGGTCGCGGGCCAGCGGGGCCATGGAGGCGCCGTCGGCGGCGATGTGGTGGGCCACCAGGACCAGCAGGTAATCCTCCGGGTCGTCGCCGGTGATCAGGCGCACCCGCACCGGAACCCGCTGGGCCACATCGAATCCGGTGCCGACCAGCTCGGCGACCCGGCCGCCGATATCGCCGGACCGCTCCACCTCGAGGCCGTGCGGCAGCACATCGGCGACCGAGAGGATCTCCTGGTAGGCCGGTGCGCCCGGAGCCGATTCGGGGTAGCGCGTACGCAGCACCTCGTGGCGGGTCAGCACATCCTCGACGGCGTGCCGCAGGGCGGGCACATCCAGTGCGCCGGTGAGGCGGACGACCATCGGAATGTTGTAGGCCGGGGACTCCGGATCCAGCTGATTGAGCACCCACATGCGCTGCTGCGCAAGGGAGAGCGGGACGCGCGCCGGACGCTCCCCCGCCACCAACGGCGGACGCACGCCCGTCGCGGCCCCCGGCACGATACGCGCCGCCAGACCGGAAACCGTTGCGGTCTCGAAGAGTTCGCGCACGGCCACATTGGCGTCGAGGGCGGCGTTGATGCGGGCCACCGCGCGGGTGGCGATGAGCGAGTTGCCGCCCAGCTCGAAGAAGTCGTCGTCCGCGCCCACCCGGTCCGCGCCGAGCAGTTCGGCGAAGACATCGGCCACGCTCTCCTCGATCGGGGTCGAGGGCGCGCGGAAGGTCCTGGCCTCGAACACCGGGGCCGGGAGCGCCCTGCGGTCCAGCTTGCCGGAGGCATTGAGCGGGAACGCGTCGAGCACCACGACGGCGCTGGGCACCATGTAGGCCGGAAGCGCCCGGGCCAGACCGGCTTTCAGCTCCTCGGCGGTGGCCTCGGGGCTCACCACGTAGCCGACCAGCTGATCACCGGTGTGCGCGTCCGCGCGTACCACCACGACCGACTGCGCGACGCCCGGCTGCGCCAGCAGCGCCGCCTCGATCTCGCCCAGCTCGATGCGCAGTCCGCGCAGCTTCACCTGGAAGTCGGTGCGGCCCAGGTACTCCAGTTCACCCGCAGCATCCCACTTCACGAGATCGCCGGTGCGGTACAGCCGTTCACCCGTGCCGAACGGATCGGCCACGAAGCGGTCGGCGGTCAGATCGGGCCGTTCGACGTAGCCGCGCGCCAGCTGCACACCGGCGAGATACAGCTCGCCCGCGACACCGACGGGCACCGGATTCAGGCGCGAATCCAGCACGTAGACACGGGTGTTGAAAACGGGGCGGCCGATCGGCACCGACACCGTGTCGGCATCGGTCACCTCGTGATAGGTGACGTCGACCGCGGCCTCGGTCGGACCGTAGAGGTTGTGCAGCCGCGCACCGGTCAGCTCCCGCAGCTGCCGCGCGGTGGGTGCGGGCAGCGCCTCACCGGAGGCGAACACCCGACGGAGTTTGATTGCCCTCCGCTCCGCTCCGGGCGGGTTCGCGGCGCTGAAGGTCTCGTTCTTCCCTCCCTCCGCTCCTCCGCTTCGCTCCCCCGCTCCACTCGGTCCAGAACGAGACGCGCCGCGAACCATCTGGCCGGCTTCACCCAGTGCCGCAAGGAATACCGCGAGCATCGACGGCACGAAATGCACGGTGGTGACACCATGTTCCGCGATGATCTGCGCCAGGTACACCGGATCGCGATGCCCGTCCGGTTTGGCGACCACCAGGCGCGCACCGGTCTGCAAGGGCCAGAAGAACTCCCATACCGACACGTCGAAGGTGGCCGGGGTCTTCTGCAGCACCGCGTCTTCCGCGGTCAGCGGATACTCGTGCTGCATCCACACCAGGCGATTGACGATGGCCCGGTGCTCGACGGCGACGCCCTTGGGGCGGCCGGTCGAGCCGGAGGTGAAGATGACGTAGGCGGTGTGTTCCGGCCGCAGCGGCCGGACGCGCTCGGCATCGGTGATCGGCGCGCCGCTGTGCGACCGCGCCGCGGCCTCCGCCCGCTCCACCGTGACGGTCACGACATCACGTGCACCGGTGTCGAATTCGTCCCGCTCGGCGGTGAGCAGCAGACGCGGGCGCGCGGTGTCGAGAATGTGGCCGATGCGGTCGAGCGGCTGGTCCGGATCCAGCGGCACGTACGCGGCGCCGGCGTGCAGCACCGCGTACATGGCCACGACCAGTTCCGTCGAGCGCCGCAGGGCCAGCGCCACCAGTGACTCCGGCCCCACGCCCTCGGCGATGAGCAGCCGCGCCAGGCGATTGGCCCGTTCGGACAGCTCGCGATAGGTGAGGGTCTCCTCCGCGAAGCTCAGCGCGACGGCGTCCGGGGTGGCCGCCACCTGCGCCTCGAATCGCGAAACCAGGGTCGCCGCAGCGCCTTCCGGCAGCGTCGCCGCCACGTCGAAGGCGGTGGCGTTCCAGTCGCCCAGCACCCGCTGCCGCTCCCCCGCGGAGAACAGCGCGAGATCGCCGACCGGAGCGGCCGGGGCGGCGGTCACCGCGGCGAGCACCCGCTGGAAGCGGGCGGCCAGCTCGGCGACCGTGGCGGCGTCGAACAGGTCCAGGGCGTAGGAGAATTCGGCGGCCAGGCCGGTGGCGTCGCCGTGCTCGTCGTGCGACTCCTGCATGGTGAGCTGCAGGTCGAACTTGGCGAACGGGATCTCGAGGTCCGCGCCGGCCACCGTGAGCCCGGGCAGTTCCAGGCGGGTGGGCGCCATGTTCTGGAAGGTCAGCATGACCTGGAACAGCGGATTGCGGGCCTGCGAGCGGGCCGGGTCCAGTAGTTCCACCAGGCGCTCGAACGGCACGTCGGCGTGGCCGAAGGCGCGCACGTCGGTCTCGCGCACCCGTGCCACCAGGTCCGCGAAGGAGACGGCCGGGTCGATGTCGGTGCGCAGCACCAGGGTGTTGACGAACATGCCGATGAGGTCGTCGAGTTCGGCCTCACCGCGTCCGGCCACCGGCGTGCCGATGGCGATGTCGCGGGTGCCGGAGAGGCGGGCCAGCAGCACGGCCAGCGCCGAGTGCACCACCATGAACAGGGTGGTGTTGTGCGTCTCGGCGAAATGCCGGGCGGCCGCGTAGATCTCGTCGTCGATGCGGAAGGCGTGGGTGCCGCCGCGGTAGGAGGCGACGGCGGGCCGCGGCCGATCCCAGGGCAGCACCAGCTCGTCGGGCAGGCCCGCGAGAGCCTCGCGCCAGTAGGCGATCTGGCGGGACAGCGCCGAGTCCGGATCGTCCTCGCTGCCCAGCGATTCCCGTTGCCACACCGCGTAATCGGCGTACTGCACCGGCAGCGGGGCCCACTGCGGCGCGCCGCCGCGCATGCGCTCGGCGTAGGCGGAGACCAGATCGCGAGCCAGCACGCCGATCGAAACACCGTCGGCGGCAATGTGATAGATCGCGGCCACCAGCACGTGCTCGTCGGGCGCGAGCCGCAGCAGGCGCAGCCGCAGCGGCGGCGCGGCGGTGACGTCGAAGCCGGCGCCGACCACCTCGGCCACCCGGGCCGGGATCTCGGCGGCGTCGATGTCGACGACCGGCAGTTCGGGTAGCGCCCGCGGATCGCCGGCCGGCAGCACCAGCTGGTAGCCCTCGCCGTCGACCTCCGGGTAGATGGTGCGCAGGACCTCGTGGCGCGCAACCAGATCCGCGGCCGCGGCGCGCATGGCGTCCACGTCGAGGGCGCCGGACAGCCGTACCGCGAGCGGCATATTGTCGACCGCGCTGTTCGGGTCGAAGCGGTTGAGGAACCACATGCGCTGCTGTGCGAACGACAGCGGCACCCGGTTCGGGCGGGGCAGCGAGCCGAGCGCCGGTCCGGCGGTGGCCGGGGCCGATTCGCCGTCGAGCCGGCGGGCCAGCTCGGCCACGGTCGAGCCCTCGAACAGCGCGTGGACCGGGACCCGCACACCGAGTGCGGTGCCGATGCGCGCGGCGGCCTGTGCGGCCAGCAGCGAGTTGCCGCCGAGTTCGAAGAAGTCGTCGTCCGCACCCACCCGCGCGTCCGGATTGTCCGGAATCAGCAAGGCGGCGAACACTTCCGCGACGATCTCCTCGGCGCGGGTGGCGGGGGCGCGGAACTCGCGGGCCGCGAAAACCGGTTCCGGCAGGGCATTCCGGTCCAGCTTGCCGACCGGGGTCAGCGGAATCTCGTCCAGCACCAGCAGGGCGGCGGGCACCATGTAGGCAGGCAGCGATTCGCCGACGTGCGCCGCCAGCGCCGCGGTGTCCAGGGTCGCGCCCGGCCGCGGCAGCACGTACGACACCAGCGCGGTCGCGCCGGAGGGCAGCGTCTTGCCCAGTGTCGCAGCGAAATCCACGTCGGGGTGCGCGCTCAGCGCATTGTCGATCTCGCCGAGTTCGATGCGCAGGCCGCGAATCTTGACCTGGAAGTCGGAGCGGCCCAGGTACTCGATGACGCCCGGGTTGTCCGATTCGGCGGGGGTGCGGCGCACCAGGTCGCCGGTGCGGTACAGGCGCGCGCCCGGCGTGCCCGCGGCCTCGCCGAAGGGACTCGCCACGAAGCGTTCCGAGGTCAGCCCCGGTCGCCCCTTGTAGCCCTGCGCCAGCGCAGGACCCGACAGGTACAGCTCGCCGACCACGCCGTCCGGCACCGGCCGCAGGCGCGAATCCAGCACGTACGCACCGACACCCGGGATGGCGGAGCCGATGGTGATCGGCTCGCCGGGCAGCAGCGGGGCGCTCGAGGTGGCGAGAATGGTCGCCTCGGTGGGGCCGTAGCCGTTGTAGAAGGAGCGCTCGGCGGTCGCCCAGCGCGACACCAGTTCCGGACCGAACTTGTCACCGGCCACCACCACGGTGGTCAGCTCGGTCAGCCCGGCCGGATCCACCGATTCCAGTGCGCCCGGGGTGATCAGCACATGGGTGACGGCCTCGCGGCCCAGCAGCTCGGCCAGTTCCACGCCGCCGAAAACCCCGGCCGGTGCGATGACGAGGGTCGCACCGGCGGTGAAGGTCAGCAGCAGTTCCAGCACCGAGACGTCGAAGCTCGGCGAGCAGACGTGCAGCACACGCGAATCCGCGGTGACCGCGTAGTGCTCCCGCTCGGCGGCCACCAGCCCGGCCAGGCCGGTGTGGGTGACCACCACGCCCTTGGGCTTTCCGGTCGACCCGGAGGTGTAGATGACATAGGCCGGATGCTGCTCGGTGAGCGTGCCCGGCCGGTCGGCGTAGGAGATGGGGTGATCCGGGTGCGCGGCGATACGCTGCGCGTGCGCCGGATCGTCCAGTTCGATCCACTCGGCGGCGGTGCCCAGCGCGGCGCGGTACTCCCGCGTCGTCAGGCCCAGCACCGCGCCGGAGTCGGTGAGCAGGTGTTCGATGCGATCGGGCGGATAGGCCGGATCGACCGGCACGTAGGCGGCGCCCGTCTTGGCGATGGCCCAGACCGACAGCACCGATTCGATGGAGCGGGTGATGCCGATCGCGACCATGTCGCCGGGGCCGACGCCGCGGCCGATCAATTCCCGGGCGAGCTGCGAGGATCCGGCATCGAGTTCGCGGTAGCTGATCTCGCGCTGGTCGGCCGGGTTTCCAGTGGGATTGAACCGGATGGCGACGTCGTCGGCGGCGGACTCGACCGCGGCGGTGAGCAACTGCCCGAAGAGTGGGCTGCCGGACCGACGCCGACGATTACCGCGAGCTGTACGGCGGGCAGTATCCATTCGCGTGCATTCACCTCTCGGGTTCATCTTTTCCGCAGGCCGAAGACACTCGGCCCGACCCACGAAAAATGGCGTCTTGTTCCCTATGGATCGCCAACGGGTGAGCGGATCAAACAATCATATCGATGCTCGCGCGCGGCCTCGAGCGGCCCGAGCACAGTGACTATCGCTGAGCAGCAATGATTGTTGCTATGAAGTGACTTGCACCACAGCGGTTCAGAGCCAGCCGCGGCGTGTCGCCTGCACGCCGGCCTGGAACCGCGTGCTGGCGCCCAGTCGCTCGAGCAGACTCGCGGTGCGGCGCACCACCGTTCGACGCGAGAGGCCGAGCCGGCGGGCGATGGTGTCGTCGGTGGCGCCCATGCTCATCAGCGTCAGGATGGCCTTGTCGCGCTCGTCGAGGGCTTCGGCCGGGTTCACCGAGATCGGCGTGGCCATCAGCCACAGCGAGTCGAAGGTCTTGACCAGCAGGTCGAGCGTGGGCGACGGGCCGACGCGCACGCCCATGGGGTCGCCGCGGCGCTCGTCGGTGTGCAGCACCAGCACCGCGCGCCGATCGTCGGCGACGATCAGCTTCATGGGCGGGTCGGGCAGCGTACGCGCTTGCGCCCCAATCGCATTGGTGGCCAGGACGTGGCGCAGCCGCTCCGGGTCCTGGTAGATGGTCTCCTGGTACAGGGTGCGGTAGGCGATGCCCGCGGTGATGCGCGAGGACTTCAGCTCGAACATCCGCTCCTCGGTCTCCACATCGGAGAGGAACGGGCCGCGCTCCACCACCTTCACGCAGGCGTGCGCGGTGTGCTGCAGGTCCTCGAAATCGGCCAGCAGCTGGCGGCGTTCATAGACCGCCACCACCGCGCCGTCGGCATCGGCGGTGCGGCGCACCGAGCGGAAGGTCTCGCCCAGGCGCGCGGCGGCCGACTGCATGCGCAGCATGTCCTGATTACGCCGGCGAGTCTCGGCCTCCGACAAGGCTTCCGGCGCATGCGCGTCGAAACGCACCACGCCCTTGCCGTCGGTGAGGCGCACCGCGGCCTCGAGCTGGCACAGCGCCTCCAGCGCGGCCTCGGCCGCGCGCGGCGGGATGGTCAGCCGCTCGGCCACCTCGAGCACGGTCGAGCGCGGGTGCTGCACGAGCACCGCGTAGGAGCGGCCGGGCACGGAGGCCGGGTCGAAGAGGTCGTCCAGTGTCGTCACCGCACCCACCGGCGGGCGCCGGTCCGGAAAGCGTCCGGTCGAGGGCAGCGGTGAACGGTCTACTGGTCCGGTCCCCACTGCTGCTGCATGAGAACGCCCTTGCTGGCTAGCCATGGCAGCGGATCCATCTTGTTGTCGGCGGCGTCCCAGATCTCGAGGTGCAGATGGGGACCTGTGGAGTTTCCGCGGTTTCCCACGGAGGCGATGACATCGCCGGTGTTCACCCGCTGGCCGACGGTCACGTACATGTCGTTGACGTGGCCGTAGACCGCGGTGGTGCCGTCGTCCTGCTTGACGCGCACCCAGAGGCCGAAGCCCGAGGCGGGGCCGGCGGAGATGACCTCGCCGCCCATCACCGAGTGGATCGGCGTGCCGATCGGGTCGGCGAAGTCGATGCCGTAATGCATTGCGCCCCAGCGCATGCCGAAGCCGGAGGTGAGCTGGCCGTCGACCGGCTTGACCACGTTCGGGCCCGGGTTCAGCTGCTGCTGGAGGTTCTTGAGGGTCTGCTCGGCCTGCTGCAACGGCGCGGAGATCTCCGGCGGCAGGTTCTGCAGGCCGAACGGGGCCGGGTCGGGCGTGGTGGCCGCGATCGGCTGGGCCTGCGGGGTCTGCGCCGCGGGGGCGGAGTCCCTGGCCTGCTTCAGATCGAGGTCGGCCTGCTCGGCCGGGGCGACGTCCTCGCCGATGGTGGCGGGCTTCTCGTCGTGCGTGGGTAGCAGCGGCGCGGCGTGCGCCAGGGCCGGGACCAGCTGGGTTCCGGTGCCGATCAGGGCGCCGGCGGCGACGGCCACGCCCGCGGCGGTCTTCACGCGCTCGGCGGTGGAGGGTTCGGCCCGGTGGCGGCGGCGCGGCATGGTGACAGTGCTGCCCGCACCGGAATCACCGAGCAGATCCATGACTGTGACAGAGTTCGCGGTCGTTCGATGGTGCGGCACTGCAAGTCCTAGCGCTCGGTGGGTCCGGTAACGATTCGGCATCGCTGTGACGGAAACAGTACTCGCTCGTGACCAATTCGCAACCTTTTGTGCGATAACGCCAGGTCGAGTGCTCGAACCCTTGGTCACAAACCGTAACCGAAGGCGCACACTGGCGAGATGGTTCTCGACGAGTTGGATACGCCGATCGTTCTTGCCCCCATGGCGGGCGGACCCTCCACCCCCGAACTGGCCGCCGCCGTGACCGAGGCCGGCGGGCTGGGCTTCGTGGCCGCCGGATACCTGCCCACGAGCGAACTGGCCGCCCGGATCAAGGCCACGCGGGCGCTGACCTCCGGGGCGTTCGGGGTCAATCTGTTCTATCCCTCCGAACCGAGTCCGACCGATCGGTTCGATACATATATAAGGACGCTGGCGGCCGAGTTCCCGGTCGGCGAGGCCCGCTACGACAGCGACGACTGGGCCGCCAAGCTGGATCTGCTGATCGCCGATCCAGTGCCGGTGGTGTCCAGCACCTTCGGCTGTCCGTCCGCCGGGGAGATCGCGCGCCTGCACGCGGCCGGGTCCGAGGTGTGGGTGACGGTCACGACCGCGGCCGAGGCCCGGCAAGCGGTCGCCGCGCGCGCGGACGTGCTGATCGCACAGGGCGCGGAGGCGGGCGGGCACCGCGGCGTCTTCGTCGACGATCCGGCCGACGACCTCACCGACCCGCTGGGGCTGCTGACGCTGCTGCAACTGCTGCGCGCCGAGATGGCCGCGCTCGGGAACGACACGCCGATCGTGGCGGCGGGCGGCATCGCGACCGGGGCGGCGGTC
>NZ_JBSGCB010000037.1:0-103815 GCF_053601595.1 Nocardia sp. NPDC004711
TTTTCCTTCGGAGACCGGTTTTCGGCTTGGGTGGGGTCCGGACCCGGGGTCCGGACCCGACCTACGCGGGCGTCCACCTTCACGGCGCACCGCCGCGTCGACCGACAGATTCCGTAAGGACGCCGACGGTGTCTGGCGGATGACCCGCCGCACCATTGACCAGATGTACATCACCAAGGATTTCCTGCCAGACGAAGGCGCACGGAGTTGGTTCGCTCTTTCCGCCGCCGAGCGGTTCGCCTCGCCGGACAAGCCTGCAGGTTGGCTTCCGCCCAGCTAGCTGCTTTCGCGTATTCGTGCGACCGAGTGCGCCGATCGCGATATTCCTGCTGGCCGGATTGGTTGCCGCGTCGGGGCCGTGGGCTAGTCGTCCGCGAGAGATGGGAGCTCGCACAGTGCTGCGGTTCCCGCGACCCCGAACACCAGCGTGAGTGCACCGCAGATGGCTGCGAACGGATCGAATCGGGCACCGGAGAAAGCGAAGATCAGCAAGACCGCACCGGTGACCACGGCGACCGCGGCCAGGACCACGCCGCCGGCACCGGCCCGCCAGCGACTCGGTGCGATGACGGTTTCGGGGCCGAGGTTGGCCAGGACTCGTGAACCTGCGCCGACGGCCAGCAGCCAACCGATCCACCACAACGACACGACAGCCAGCCGGATCGGCACCGGCGGAATCCGGGGCAGCACACTGCCATGCACGGTGATCACCACCGTCGCGACCAGGGCCACCGGAACAGCGAAAAATCGCGTGGACCGCCGAACCGCCGCAGCCAGCGCAGTCCGGTTCAGGTGTGGCAACGGTGTCACCAGCGCGCACCCCACCAGCAGGGCCGCCGCGCAGCCCCGCAGCACCTGCCTGAGGACGGGGCCGGCGTCCTCGGTAAGGAGATTGGCGATGAACCATCCGCAGCCCGCGACCGCGAGGACCATCGCGGTCGCGCGGGCGGTGCGCTGCCCTCGGTGACGAGGTGGCCAGATCGCCGGTTGCAGCCAGATGGCGGCCGCGCTCGCCACCAGATTCGGCCAGGATCGCCACCCTTCCGAACGCGCGGCGTCGCACAGGTCCTCACCCCACCGGTCGAGGTAGGGCCGCGGATACAACAACCGCACGAGGATTTGCGTGCAGCTGGTCACGCCGGGCTCACCCCCAGACGCCGCAATCCGGTCCTCGACACCTCGGCCATGGCACGCAGTTCCCGTTCCAGCAACGCGGCGCCCTGCGGGGTCAGGCGAACCGGGCGCTGCCGCCCGACACCGTCGACAGCTTCGATCAACCCTTTGGCTTCGAGCCGTGCCAGCGCGCCGTACAGGCTGCCGGCCGCCAGCCGCTCCCCGACCAAGTGCTCGATCGCGACATTGATCGCGTAGCCGTGCAACGGCCCCTCGGCAAGCGCGCACAACACCAGTACCTGTGCGTCGTTGGCGAGCATCAGGACCTCCTCGTTCGACCCTTCCCAGCAGACTAGTACACATTGCGTAGCTCGCGCCACATAGTACGCAGCGCGTACTATGCGCGTGATTGATCGGCTCGGCCGGTCAGAAAGGAGCGGTAGCGGTGGCGGATGAACAGGTGGTATCGGTCGGCAGCCAGGTCCGGAGTGTCACGGGTGCGGCGCTGATGGCCTCTTTCGTGGCAGGGGCCGGGTTCGTCGCCTTCGCATGGACCACGACGCAGGCCAAGACCGTGCGGGCGGCGAGCCCGTGGCAAGCCGACCCATATGACGTGGTGGTGTCGTTCACCGAATTCGTGGTACCAGCAGTGCTGTTGCTGATGGCACTGCGAATGCTGTTGTGGCGCAACGGTCAACCACAACCAGCCTTCCGCGTCGCACAGCTGGCACGGACCGCAGCCGCGATAACGGGGCTCGTGGCGATGACTGCGACGACGGACTGGATCGCGGTCGCGGTCGACGCCGATCGCACGGCTTGGACCGCGACGACCACGCCGGTGCTGATCACTGCACTCACAGTCCTCACGGCCGTCACCGCCGCCGGGCTGATGCTGCAGCGAAAAGCGCTGCGATTGCCGGTATCCGAGCGAGTGCACGACGGTGATTGGCTCGACGACATCGAACCCCTGGCCGCATTGCTCACCGGCGGCCGGGCCATTGTCCGCCCCTCCCACTACAGCTCGGTCGCGGCGTTCACCCGCCGTCACGACATCGCCGTCCTCGCGGCGGCGGCCGTGTCCGCAGGGGCAGCAGTCACAGCCGCGCAAGCCATCGGCGAGAGGTGGACCGACCCGCTGCTGATCGTCTTCGCAATAGTCACCGCCACCAGCGGGTTCTTCGGGATGGCAATGCTCGCGAACCACGTCCTCGTCTTCATAGCCCCGGCCCCGCGGCCGAACCGGATACATCGCGCAGTCCGTGCCGCCTCCACGGCCGCCGCGCTAGCAGTACCGGCCACGGTGGCCCTGCGCGGCGCGATCTGGTCCCTGCTCGGCGAGGTCACCGAACACTCGCCCCTGGGGCTGCTCCTCCTGGCGACCGGCGGCGCAGTCATCGTCGGAAGCGTGACCTTCACCGTAGCCGCGACGCGCATCCACCCATAACTGCTTCAGACCCGGCCACCAATGACAGTGTGCCCATGACGGCCCAAGGACGTTCAGAACAACGTGTCACGCACGCGCAGCGGTGGTACCCGGTCGGGCCGAGCCGGGCGAGTTCGGCGTCGATGTCGAACTCGATGGCGCCGAAGAAGTTGACGTTCTCACTGTGCGCCGGGCTGATATGTGCCAGCACGTCGTCGATGCGGCGGCCCTCACGGCGCATCGACTCGAGCGCTGGCAATTGGCTGACAGCGCGGTGCCAGCACCGTCGGACAGCATGTGGGATCGGCACGGGTCAGATCGCCGAGCACGGCTTCGCCGCCGTGTCCGTCGATCAGATCGTCGCTGCCGCCGGAGTCACCCGCGGTGCGGGATCAGAGCCCGCAGCGGCGTCGGCATTTGGAGGACATGGCTTCGCTTGCCGACTTCGTGGCCGAGCGTCTGTCGCAGCTACTCGCGGAATGGCAAGAACTCTTCAGCAAGCTAGAGACAGGAATCTCTCATGAGCCGTGACGACAGCCGGATGCCGGAGTCGATGGTCCTCGCTGACGGTCGGAACTTGAGCTGGTACGAGCACGGCGACCGGTCCGGTTCGCCGTGTGTGTTCCTGCCCGGGTCGGCGACCTCGGGACACGCCGGAGTCGCGCTGGACGCGGTGGCCACGGCCGGCGGAATCCGGATGATCTCCGTGGACCGACCCGGCCTGGGACACTCGGACCCGGCCCCTCGCCGACGGTTGATCGATTGGGCCGGTGACGTCGAACAACTGGTGGACCACTTGGCACTGGAGCGTTTCGGGCTACTCGGCCATTCCGCCGGCGGGGCCTACGCCCTCGCTGTCGCATCCCGGTTTCCCGACCGCGTGACCTGCACGGTGGTCGGCGCGGGAAGCCCGCCCTACAGCGAGGACTGGACCCGGGCCGAGGGCGTGGTGTCGCGTATGTCCCGGTTCTACAACGGGATGGCGGTCCACACGCCACGGCTGTACGGAGCCCTCTCTGCGCTGAGCGCCCCACGATCAGCCGAGGCCGTCGACCGGCTCATGGCGCTGGTCGCACGCGGAAGTTCACCGGATGCCGAGTTCGCCAGGAAGTACCCCGACCAGACCCGGGCCGCGATGGAGGCACTCGGCGACGGATACCGGCAGGGCTCCGCTGGCCCGACCGACGACCTCGCCATGCTGTGCCGCCCGTGGGGGTTCGACCTAGGCGAGGTCACCGGCCCGGTGGAATGGTGGCACGGCGAACAAGACACCACCGTCAGTCCTCGATCCGGGCGAGAGATCACCTCTCGGCTGCCCCACGCAACGACCCACTTCGTCGACGGCGGCCACTACGCCATGTTCGCCAACGCCACCCAAGCCATGATCCCCCTACACCAGAGCGGTCGATGACCGCTCGAAGTAAGCGCTGGACCCGCGCTGACCGAACCGGCCAGCGCGGGGCATCGGGATATCAACTGGCCGTGTCGATCCGGGGCAGGCGGAACGTCCGCTACTGCCGAGTTGCGGATGACGGTCCAATCTCGCACGATCGGCTATCGAACCGCCGTTTCGCACTAATTCCTCAGCCGTAGTGCGCGTTTAGAACGGTTGCACTGCGATCGGTCCGCCGATGGCAGTGCACTCTCCTGCCGCATACCGCGCTGACCGAACCGGCCAGCACGGGGCGACGCCGGCCGGAACCCTGGTGCGCCGCAGAACGTCTGCTACTGCCGAATGCAGCCGCAGTGGCGCAGCCCCAACAATCGGCCACCTGGACTTGATGGACACCGTGACTACTCGACCATCACTTTGTTATGTTGCTGGCTAGCATGGTGTTTCGTGCTGGTTGCTTAGGAGCGCCCGCTGCCAATGTTGTTGCGGGCTAAGCGGATTCCCGCACTATGAGCTCGGGATGTGGTGGCTCCGCGGGCGGCGGCGTGTCATCGGCGTCCAGAGCCGCTCGGATCGCCGCCGCGGCCAGTGCGGCCATGTGCTCGGCGGGAACGTAGGTGGTGGTGAGGTGCGGCCTTAGGATGCGGCCCATGGGGAAGTTGCCCGACCCGACCACCGCGATGTCGCTGGGCACCCGCAGTCCCGCTTCCCTGAGTACCTCGATCAGCAGTAGAGCGTGTTCGTCGTTGTAGGCGTAGATGCCGTCGGGGCGGGTTTCGGGTTCGGCACGCCATCTCGTGATCGTGGGGGTGAGGCTTTGTTCGGTCAGGTCGCAGTCCACCCGTTCGACCAGAAGGCCGGAGGCTGCGGCCACCTCCTTCACGGTCTCGAAGCGGGGAACGCTCAGGATGGTCAATGGATCGCCGGGCACCAGGCAGGCCAGTCGCCGGCAGCCTCTCCGGATGAGATGGTCGGCCGCCGCGCGGGCGACGGCATTGGGATCCATTGGGATCGGGATCGCAGCGGTCGCGGGGTCGGGGTGCGCACCCAGTAGCGCCACCACCTCGACTCCGGCGCGCCGCAGGAAATCGACACTCTCGGGTGGACACTGCTGGGCGTGCGCGATCACGGCGGCCGGGCGGAGTTCGGCCCAGGCTCGCGCGGCCTCCAGGCCCGCGCGCTCGCGGCCGCCGTGGACGAGCAGGCACAGATCCCGTTCGGCCAGTTCGCGGGCGAAGTGTGCGGTGAACGCGTCACTGGCGGGGCTGGCGGGCAATTCGAGCATCGGGATGAGAACGGTATTGCCGCGTCCGGCTCGCAGGGTGCGGGCGGTGGCATTGGGCGCGTACCCCAGATCATGGACCGCTGCGAGCACCCGATCGCGGGTCTGTTCGCTGATGCGCACGTCGGTGCGGCCGTTGAGGATGTAGGACACCGTGGCTCGCGATACTCCCGCCCGGCGCGCGACGTCGGCGCTGTTCGGCCTGGTGATCGGTGCCTCCGCGGTCACGGATCGAATTCTCCTCTCGGTGCGACAGTCATGACGATCGTAGCTTACTCGTGTAACCTCCGGTCTGTTTACACGTGTAAGTCGAGAGGAATCGTTCGGGCCATGACTGCATCGAATCGGCGGACCGACGCCGGAATCGCACGCCGGACCTTCCTGGGTGGCGCGGCCGCAGCGGCGGCCGCCGCGCTCGTGCCGGGCCTCGCCCGGGCAGAGGACGGCTCGCGCCCGAACATCCTGTGCCTGGTGAGTGAGGATTGCGGTGCGCAGCACCTGGGCTGCTACGGGGGCGTCGCCCACACCCCGACCCTGGATCGGCTTGCCGCGGAGGGGATCAGGTGGCGTAACTGCTTCTCGGCGGCGCCCGTGTGCGCGCCGTCCCGGTTCGCGATGATCTCCGGAGTCGTGCCCGAAAGCTGCGCACCGGCCAATCACATGCGCGCGGCCGGAGCATTGCCGCCTTTTCTCGATCACGCCGGATGGCCGAGGCTGCTACGACAGGCGGGCTACTACTGCACGAACAACGCCAAAGAGGATTACAACACTGCCGATCTCGACATCGGCGCGACCTGGGACGAATCCTCGCTGCACGCGCACTGGCGCAATCGCCCGGGCGGGGCGCCGTTCTTCGCGATCTTCAATCCCACGATCACACACGAATCGTCGGTTTTCCTCAACGCGCCAGGCCTCGACCAGCTCGACGGCAGACTCTCCACCCCGTATCTGGAAGAACTCCAGGGCGTGCACACCGTCACGTCGACCCCGATCCTCGGCGGTCCTACCACCCCCGATCAGGTGCGTATCCCGCCGTACTATCCCGACACTCCGACCACCCGTTCGGATGCGGCGTTGTACATGAATCAGATCAATCAGATGGATCAGGAGATGGCCGCACGGCTGCGGGAATTGGATGAGGCGGGCCTCGCCGAGGACACCATCGTCCTGTATTACAGCGATCACGCCGGTGTGCTGCCCCGCTCGAAGCGATTCTGCTACGACAGCGGACTGCACATCCCGCTGATCGCCCGATTCGGCCGTAATGTCGCCGACCTGGCCCCCGCGCCGACGGGCAGCACCCTGGACGAACCCGTATGCAGCGGAACCGCGCTCCCGGCGACCATTCTCGACCTGGCCGGCGTCGGGGCGCCGATCTGGATGGACGGCACCCCGTTCGCCGGGCCCCGCCGTGCCGCGGCGCGCTATGCGTTCGGCATGCGCAATCGGATGGATGAGCGCTACGACATGGTCCGCACCGCGCGGGACGAACGCTTCCGCTACATCCGGAACTATCTGCCCCATCTGCCGAATGGGCTACACGTGCAGTTCATGTGGCTCCAGGCCGGATACCGCGAATGGGATCAACTCCACCACGACGGCCGCCTCGACGAGCTCACCGATCGGTTCTGGCAACCGCGCCCGGCAGAGGAGCTCTACGACACCCACTCCGACCCCGATGAAATCCATAATCTCGCAACCGATCCCGACTACGCGACCGACCTACGGCGGATGAGCGCAGCCCTGGACGAGCACATGCTGGCGGTGGTCGACGACGGCTTCATCCCCGAGAGCGAAGCCGCCGAAGGCTACACCGCTGGCCGCGACCGGGACGCCTACCCGCTGCGCGCGATCATGGATCTCGCAGCCACGGCCATCCAACGCGACCCCGCCGCCCTCCTGGACCTGGTGCGAAACCTGACCTCTGGCAACGACATCGTCCGCTACTGGGCGGCGACCGGCTGCTGCATGCTCGACACCGCTGCCGCACCGGCCACCGACGACCTGTACCGCGTATTCGACGCCGAACCCTCACCACACGTGAGAATCGCCCTCGCCGAAGCCCTCGCCCGAGCGAGCGAAAATCAGCAAGCCGTCGGCTACCTCGGGGACACCCTCGTGAACCACCCCGATGGCTGGGTTCGGCTGCAGGCCGCCAACGCGCTCGACCACCTCGGCGAACGCGCCCGCGCGGCCCGACCCCAACTCGTCACCGCCTCCTCCGCACCTGGCAACTCCGATGCTGCCTCCCATGTCCGCACTGCCGCTTCGCATACCGCGCGCGTCCTGGGCAACACCGCCGCCGGCATTCCGTGAGGGGTCCGTGTCGGTGCGCTGGCCGTCGCCTTCGGTAACGCTGAGTGAACTTCAGGAAGGAAGAACTGCGAATGCCCTCATCCATCCCGCATCCTGCGGACGGACCGGCACCGGATTCGCGGAGTTGCTGCGCACCCGCTCGTTCGGGGACCAACCGCACGCCGCGCATACCCGCCCACGCGGTCGGCGGTCCGTCCCCAGTCTTGATCCCTGTTCCAGGTGGTGAGTTCCGGATGGGCAGTGAGGAACCCGACAGCCATCCGGCCGACGGTGAAGGCCCGGTGCGACCGGTGCGGGTATCGGAATTCGCGATCGCCGCGCGCACCGTCACCAATGACCAGTTCGCGCAATTCATTACCGCGACCGGATATCCCACCGCCGCCGAACGCTACGGCTGGTCCTATGTGTTCGCCGGGTTTCTGCCCGCCGCACTACGGCGCAACGCGCGCCGCCCCGACGGCACCCCGTGGTGGTGTGCGGTCCCCGAGGCGACCTGGTCTGCGCCGGAAGGCCCGGGCAGCGATCTCGACGGCCGGGGCGACCATCCCGTGGTGCACGTGTCTTGGCATGACGCGCAGGCGTATTGCGCCTGGGCGGGGGTGCGGCTGCCCACCGAGGCCGAATGGGAATTCGCCGCCCGAGGCGGCCTCGAACGCGCCCGGTACCCGTGGGGCGACGAACCCGAATCCGAGACCTGCTACCGCGCCAACATCTTCCGAGGCTCGTTTCCCGCCCGCAACACCGCCGCCGACGGATATCGCGGCACTGCTCCGGTGGATGCCTTCGTGCCGAACGCATTCGGGCTGTACAACACCGTCGGCAACGTGTGGGAGTGGTGCGCCGACCACTGGCACACCGACCACTCTCGCGACCTCGTCACCGACCCGCGCGGGCCGGCGACCGGCGACGGCCGGGTACTGCGCGGCGGCTCGTATCTGTGCCACGACAGCTATTGCAACCGCTATCGGGTCGCGGCCCGAATCCACAACTCTCCCGAATCCAGCAGCGGCAATACCGGTTTCCGCGTCGCGTGCTGAGTGAGATCCGCTCGCCTGATGGCGTGAGGCACGTTGACCTGTGGTCAGGAGACATACTGGTTGAAGATTTCGAGCGCGACATGGTCGCAACGTAACAGCCTGGTCCGACGGGCTATCGGCACGCCGCTTCAGCCAGGAAGAGGTCCGCTGAACGCACTCAATTGCCGCATACCGCGCTGACCGGACCGGCCAGCGCGGGGCGACGCCAGCCGGAACCTGGTGCGCCGCAGAACGTCCGCTACTGCCGATGACGGGATGTCGGGAAGATGCGAGTTCGACAAATATTCCGGTGCGCAGGTGAAGGAGCATATGGGAGGTTTGCCGCATGTCTCATGATCATGTCGCTGCAGGTGGATGTGGTTCTCGGCCGAGTGTGCGCATAGTGCACTTGAACCGCCGAACATACGAGGCGCTCGCCGATGGAGACCTTGTGGCGGCAAATGCGGCCAGCCCGGTTCCGCTGACGGCTCATTTCGCAGGACCTGAGTGGCGACGGCTGTGGGTGTTGAGGGGCGCGCAAGTCGAGGAAGAGCCGACCAGCGCAGGGTGGGTCACCGGTGTCATCTGGGACGAACAACAGCAACTTGCCGTGGGCAGGGCGGGCTTTCACGGGCTTCCCGACGCATCGGGGATGGTCGAGATCGGGTATGCCGTCGATCCAGCGTATCGACGACGCGGCTACGCCCGCGCAGCGTTGGAGTGCTTGTTGCGGCGTGCTGCTCGCGAACCCCAGGTGAGAACGGTTCGAGTCAGCATCGGCCCGGATAACCTGGCTTCGTATCGGTTGGCATCGCAGTACGGCTTCGTTGAGGTCGGAGAGCAATGGGACAACGAGGACGGTCTGGAGATCGTCTACGAGGTCGCCGCAGATAAGTTGTAGGTCCCTGTAACACTCGCTCATGGCGCATACTGCGCTGACCGAACCGGCCAGCGCGGGGCGCCGGCGGCCCGAACCTGGTGCGGCGCAGAACGTCCGCTAATGCCGAGTTGCGGATGACGGTCCAATCTCGCACGATCGGCTATCGAACCGCCGTTTCGCACGAATTCCTCAGCCGTAGTGCGCGCTTAGAACGGTTGCACTGCGATCGGTCCGCCGATGGCAGTGCACTCTCCTGCCGCATACCGCGCTGGCCGAACCGGCCTGTGCGGGGCATCGGAAGATCGACGGGCAGAGCGTCGTATAGCCGGCGGCAGTGCTCGCTCATGCTGATGTGAGATGAGTTGTGGTACAGGCCGTCCGGAATGTTGTGAGGTATGCCTTAGCTTGGTGAAAGACGCCACCTCATGTGACGATCGCGATGCGCAATTCCTCACGGCTGCACCAGGGTCGGCGATCGAGAACATTCTTCTGCATTAGCGCGAAGAAACTCTCCATGGCCGCGTTGTCACCGGCCGCCCCGGCACGGCCCATCGATCCGGCCATGCCGTGACGGGTCAAGGCGTGCACGAATGTTCGGCTTCGAAATGATGAATGATGTTGCCCGCCAACGGATGTACTTCCCGATGCCGCAACGCCGCGGCCTGACCGATCGCGGAGTTGACGAACGCGGCTTGTTTGCTGGTCGAATATGCCCAGCCCAGGATCCGCCCGGCGTAGGCGTCGATCACGAACGCCGTGTAGACGAACGCGCCCGTGACCAGACGAACATAGGTGAAATCAGCGACGAGCAGCATGTTCGGTGCCGGAACCCGGAACTGGCGATCGACCAGGTCCGGTGCCCGCGAGGCGGCCGGATCCGGTTCGGTGGTGCGGATCTTCTTGCGCCGCACCACGCCACGCCACCCGTTGGCGCTCATGAGCCGCTCGACGGTGCAGCGGGCGACCGGGGATCTTCAGGCGCTACAGGTGCGCCCACATCTTCTCGGCCCCATACAACGACTCCGGTGCCCGCCGGCCTCGATCATCCGGTTCGTAGAAACCGGCAAGGATCTCGGTGACCGTGGTGTCCCACAATGCCCGTGTCGACGGTGCCCGCCGAGCCCAGGCGTGGAAGGTTCTCGGGGCGATCTTGACCCCGTGCGCGGTCAGCGCACGGCAGATCGGAACGACCCCGAACCGAGCCCTGTGCTCGGCGATGAACGCACAAATCAGCGGTGTCGCGGGTCGCTCTCCCGCGCGAAGAAACTCGTTGCAGCCTTGGGGATTTCGATGGTCTTTTCCAGCTCGGCGATCTTGCGTTCTGCTCGCGGATCACCCGTGCCGACTCGGTCGTCGTTTCTTCGGTCTCACCCGCGTCGACCGCGGCCTGCCTGATCTATTTCCGCAGCGTCTCGGCGGTCATACCCAGCTGGGCCGAGACCGTCTTGATCGCGGCCCACTCGCTGTCGTAGTCGTCGCGGTGACTGCAATCCCGGCAACCCGCGGCGCTACTTCAACCCCTCACCACAAGCCATGCGCGAGCCGACCGGCGTCATTGAGCCGCCATCGCCTGAACTGACATCACGCTCAACTGGAATCGCCGAATCGCCTTCTGCCAGGGATTATCTCCAACTTCGTTGGATTTTCGGCGATTACTACCGGGACTCCCACGGGTAGTGTTGCCCGGACATGACTGTGGCCCCGAGCGAGAATTCGCCCGGGGCCACAGTCGTTTCGGCGTGGACGCCTACTTCTGCTCGTGCGTGCCGATGATGGTGGCGCGGCCGATGGCGTTCATGAACAGGTTGAAGCCCAGGTAGGCGGGCGAGGCGTTCTCGTCGACCTCGACGCGCTCGACGCCGACGGCGTGCACGACCACGAAGTAGCGGTGCGCGCCGTGCCCGGCCGGCGGGAACGCGCCGGTGTACTCGTGCAGGCCCGCGTCATTGCGCAGGTGGATGGCGCCGGCGGGCAGGGTGCCGCCCTTGCTGGCCTGCCCGCTGGTGAGGCTGGTGGTGGTGACGGGGACATTGGCGAGGACCCAGTGCCAGAAGCCCGAGGCGGTCGGCGCGTCCGGGTCGTACATGGTGACGGCGAAACTCTTGGTCTCGGCCGGGAAGCCCGACCAGCTCAGCTGCGGCGAGATGTCCTGTCCGCCCGCGCCGCCCAGCGCGCTGACCTGATCCAGGTGCAGGGGCTTGCCGTCGCTGATATCGGTGGAGGTCAGGGTGAACTCGGGCAGCTGCGGCAGCGGCGCGTAGGGATTGTAGGAGTAGTCGGGCACGAGCAGTCCTTTCGAATCGTCAGCTGTGCAACAGGAAGTGTTCCAGTACGCGGGTGCCGAATTCGAGCGATTCCACCGGAACCCGCTCGTCGACCCCGTGGAACAGGGCGGAGAAGTCCAGTTCGGGCGGCAGCCGCAGCGGCGCGAAGCCGAAGCAGCGAATCCCCAACTTGGCGAAGGCTTTCGCGTCGGTGCCGCCGGAGAGCATGTAGGGCACGGTGCGCCCGTTCGGATCGTGGGCCAGGATGGCGTTGTTCATGGCGTCCACGAGGTGCCCGTCGAAGGTGGTCTCGTAGGAGTCGAGCTTCGTGATCCACTCCCGTTCCACATCCGGTCCGATGAGCGCGTCCACCTCCCGCTCGAATTCGGCCTGCCGTCCCGGCACCACCCGGCAGTCGACGACGGCCTCGGCGGTCTGCGGAATCACATTCGCCTTGTAGCCCGCCCGCAGCATGGTCGGGTTGGCGGTGTCGCGCAGGGTCGCGCCGATGATGCGGGAGATGGTGCCCAGTTTGGCCAGCTGACCCTCGATATCCGGTGAGCCGGGATCGAATTCGAGCCCGGACTCCTCGGCGACGGCGGCCAGGAACTCCGCGACCGAATCGGAGACCACCAGCGGGAAGGTGTGGGTGCCCAGCCGCGCCACCGCCTGCGACAGGATCGTCACCGCGTTGTCCTCGTGCAGGAACGAGCCGTGCCCGGCACGGGCCTTGGCGCGCAACCGCATCCAGCCCAGGCCCTTCTCCGCGGTCTCGACCAGATACAGCCGCCGCTCGCTGCCGTCGGGCCGCGGCACGGTCAGCGAGAATCCGCCGACCTCGCCGACCGCCTCGGTGACGCCCTCGAACAGGTCGGGCCGGTGCTCGACCAGCCACTGGCAGCCCCAGCGCCCGCCGTTCTCCTCGTCGGCCACGAACGCCCACACGATGTCGCGCGGCGGCACCGTGCCCTCGATCTTGAACTGGCGGGCCACCGCCAGCATCATGCCGACCATGTCCTTCATGTCGATGGCCCCGCGGCCCCACACGTAGCCGTCGCGCACCGCGCCGGAGAACGGGTGCACACTCCAGTCGGCGGCTTCGGCGGGCACCACGTCGAGATGCCCGTGGATCATCAGGGCCCCGCGCGAGGAGTCCGCGCCCTGCAGCCGCGCGAACACATTGCCGCGCCCCGGCGCACCCGATTCGACGTATTCGGTGGTGTACCCGGCCTCCTCGAGCTGTGCGGCCACCCACTGCGCGCATTCGCGCTCGCCCTTGGTGGTTTCCAGTTCGCCGGTATTGGAGGTGTCGAACCGGATCAGCGTGCTGACCAGGTCCACCACTTCCGACACGGCGCGAGGGGTGCGGGTTTCGGCGGTTTCGGACACGTCACCTTTCCTACCACCTCCCCGGCACCCCGTCGCCCACCGCCGCCCGCACGACCCGGCCCGCCGCAGGTCGAACGACGACCGGGAGTTGGAATCATCCGTGGCACAAGGGTTCCCGTACCCGGCGGGAAAGCACCCCGCACGCACCCGATCGGCGACGGCGGCGCGCTCAGCGCAGGAAACGGATCGTGTTGGTCAGCGTGGCCAGCAGCGCATCCAGGCGCTGGTCGGCGATGCGGCGTTCGAGGACCTCGAGGTCCAGGCGGGTGGAGGTGGCCCACAGCTCGCCCACGCGGGCCTGGACCTCGACATCGGTCGCGGACAGCACCCACAGCAGCGGCGGCCACAACCGGGCGGCCTGGGCCAGCGCGGGCAGCATGAGCAGCGTGGGGGCGTCGAGGGTGGCCAGGCGCAGGCCCGCCAGGCGGCGCACCTCGGCGGGAGTGCGCGCCAGGGGTTCGAGAACCCCGCGCCACACCGCCAGGTCGCTGCTGCCGTCCACGGCGTCGACGAGGGTCTCGGCGATCTCCGGCAGCACCGGATTGAGGGCCAGCCGGGTCAACGCGTTCGGGCTCAGCCGCCCGAAGAAGCGCAGCATGTCATCGGTGGCGTCGGCGGCGATATAGGTGGCGATCAGGTCCGCCACCGCCGAGGGCGGGGCCACCTCGAAGAGTATGTCGCCCACCGCGGCGATCACATCGGGGGCGCAGCGTGCGAACACCGACAGCGCCGCGAGCCGTAACTCCTTGGAACCATTGATGACCGTGCCCAGCAGCCGCGGCACCCGCTGACCGCTGCCCGCGAGCAGCTGCCGCATCACCGCGCTGAGCGATTCCCCCGAATACGCGTAGGCGGCCGAGCGGATGAGGCCCTCGTCATCGGGCACCCCCTCCTCGACCGCCTGGATCAATTCCGGTGTCGCATAGGCCAGGAACGGCCCCGCGGTGATGTAGTCGCGCCGGGCCAGCAGCTCGTTCACGATCGCCACCACCGGCGCGGGCGGTGCGTCGTCGGCGAGCTGGCCGACCGTGCGCGGATCCAGATACGGCGCACAGTCCGCGGCGTATCCGACATCCAGCCGTAGCAGCGCCTCGATTGCCTTGGCCGGGTATTTCACTCCGATCGCGCCGGCCGCGCGCCCGGTCATGGTGGGCGGCACCAGCCGCTGCACGATCGGCAGCGAGATGCTCAGCGGGATGACGGGGACCAGCCTGGCGATGCGCTCGAACACTGGCGCATGCCGGTCGAAGAGGTTGCCCGCCATGCGTTGTTGCAGCTCGTGCAGGCGATGCGGGCCGAGCCGTTCGAGGTGGGCGAGCCGTTCCACCGGCACGTGCAGGGTCCGGGCCAGGAGGACGAGCTGGGCTCGCGTCACCAGTTCGGTCATAAGCCCGGCCGCACCGTGTACGCGTGGCAACCCGCGAATTCGACTGTGGCGGACATACTTTCCCCGTTTCCCCGGTGACCCGAGCTGGGCCTCCGGATGTCGACCGCCCATCATAGAGGTGACCGCGGGGCGAAAAGTGCAAAAAGTGCAGAGTCCCTGTACACCGTTAGGATGCGGCCATGAGTCAACCCGCGGGGTGGTACCCCGAGCGTCCCGGATCTCCAGTGCTCCGCTGGTGGGACGGCAGCCAATGGACGAATCACACTCAGCCCCAGCAGCAACCGGCGCCGGCGCCGCAGCAATCGGATCGGCCCCGGTCCGACCAGTTCGCGCAGCAGCCCCGCCCGCAGCACCCGAACCAGCCGCACGCGCAGCAGTCGCAGCCGCACCAGGTCCAGCAGCAGTACGCGCCGCAACCTCAGCAGCAGTACGGCCAGCAGCCCCAGCAGCAGTACGCCCAACAGCCGCAACAGCAGTACGGTCAGCGCCCGCCACACCCGCAGCAGCCGGGCCGGCCCCATGGCGCGCAACCGCAGTTCGGTGGTCGCAGTGAGGCCAGCCCCTGGGAGCTCGAGGTCGGCAGCGCCGACAACCCCGCCGACATCCAGCGCCAGGTGCAGCAGCAGGCCGGGATCGCCCCCGCCCAGGCCGGTGGCGGCACCGTGTTCACCGAACCCGTGCTGGTGGTGAACCAGAAGGTCAAGTTGATCGAAATGGTCAACGAGTACAGCGTCTTCGACCAGCACGGCCGCCAGATCGGCGCGGTCGCCGAGGTCGGGCAGAGCGCGCTGAAGAAGGCCGTGCGCTTCCTGTCCAGCTACGACCAGTTCATGACCCACAAACTGGAGATCCGCGACGCGCACGGCCAGTGCCTCATGCGAATCACCCGCCCGGCCAAGGTCTTCAAGTCGAAGTTCCTGCTCGAGCACGGCAATGGCGCGCCGATCGGTGAGATCATCCAGGAGAACATGATCGGCAAGATCAACTTCGCCTTCCTGGTCAACGGTCAGCAGATCGGCGGTATCCGCGCCGAGAACTGGCGGGCCTGGAACTTCGCCATCCACGACCACACCGGTCAGGAGGTCGCCCGCATCACCAAGACGTGGGAGGGCCTGCTCAAGACCATGTTCACCACCGCCGACAACTATGTCGTGCAGATCCACCGCCAGCTCCCCCAGCCGCTGCTGTCCATGGTGGTGGCCTCCGGCCTGGCCATCGACACCGCCCTGAAACAGGATTCGCGCGGCTGGAACTGACCGCGCAAGCGGCGCGCAAGCCGACGCAAGCGCCCGGTGATCGGCCACCACCACAGTGATTCTCATGAACGAGACACGAGATGTGGTGGTGGCCGGGGCCGGACCGGCCGGGCTGATGCTGGCCTGCGAGCTGCGGCTGGCGGGAGTGGACGTGCTGGTCGTCGAGCGCCTCGCCGAACCGGATACGACGATCAAGGCGGGCGTGATCAATGTGCCCACCGCCCAGGCGCTGGGCCGGCGCGGGCTGGTGCCGGAGCTGCGGGCGGCCCACGAGGCGACGCTGGCCCGCATGGGTCAGATGTTCGCGGGCGCAGCGGTTCCCACCGCGCCGCGGCGTACACCGGCCGGTGGGCACTTCGCCGGGATCATGCTGTGGGCCGACAATGTCGACGGCGCGGATCCGGCCTTCGCCGATCTGGGCCCGGCGGCCGGATACCGCTATCTCGATCAGCAGACCATCGAGGCCGTCCTGGCCCGCCGCGCCGCCGACCTCGGAGTACCGGTGCGGCGCGGGGTCGAGCTGACCGGATTCGATGACGACGGCGTCGGTGTCACCGTCGACTGCGGCGGGCACACCGTGCGCGCCGGCTGGCTGGTCGGCTGCGACGGCGGCCGCAGCACCGTGCGCAAACTGGCCGGATTCGAATTCCCCGGCCTGGACCCCGAAATCACCGGCCGCCAGGCCCTGGTCGAGATGACCGGCGCGGAAAACCTGCCTCTGGGCTGGCACACCACCCCCACCGGCATCTTCGTCAACGGCCCCCAACCCGGCCGCATCCTCACCGTGGAACTCGACGGCCCGCCCGCCGACCGCACCAACCCGGTCACCGCCCGGGAGCTCGAGGACAGCTTCGAACGCGTCACCGGCGTGAAAGTGGCGATCTCCACGGTGGTTTCGGCCACCCGCTTCACCGACAACACCCGTCAGGTCCCCGACTACCGCAGCGGCCGGATCCTGCTGGCCGGCGACGCCGCCCACGTGCACTCCCCGTTCGGCGGCCAGGGCCTGAACCTGGGTATCGGCGATGCGGTCAACCTGGGCTGGAAGCTGGCCGCCGTGATCCGCGGCCGATCCCCGGAGGCATTGCTGGACACCTACACTCGTGAACGCCACCCGATCGGCGCCTGGGTGCTGGACTGGACGCGCGCGCAGATCGCGCTCATGCGCACCGATCCGCGCAGTCGCGCGCTGCGGGCGGTCACCACCGACCTGCTCGACACCCCGGCGGCCACCACGCAGGTGGTGAAGAAGCTCTCCGGCGTGCTGCACCGCTACGACCTGGGCAGCGGCGACCCGCTGATCGGTGCGGCCACACCCGATTTCGAACTGTCCGACGGCACGAGCGTGTCCGGTCACTTCGCCGACGGCCGTGGCCTGCTGCTGGATCCGAGCGACTCCCCCGCCCTGCGCGCCCGGGTCGAGCCGTGGGCGGATCGCATCCGGATCCTCACCGCCAAGCCCGCTCAGCCGCGCGAGCCGCTGTCGCTGCTGATCCGCCCCGACGGCGTCGTGGCCTGGACCTCCACCGAGCCGGATGGGCTCGAACAGGCCTTGACCACCTGGTTCGGCAATCCGGCGTGACCGGCCCGGCGGCACCGGCCCGCGGTGAGCAGCTCACCCCGCCACCGCGGCCGAGGCCGGCAGTTCCGGTGGCCGCGCCGGTGGTATCCGGTGAGTGAGACAAGCGTTTTCGGTCGGCGCGGCGGGCTGGGACCGTTCGCGGTGGACGAGATGGAAGGACGGTGCGGTCGTGGCCGACTCGGGAGTGGCGTGGGATGTCGAGGCCGATGTGGTGGTCGTGGGATTCGGCGGGGCGGGCTGCGCGGCCGCCGTCGCAGCCCACGATGCCGGGGCGCGAGTGCTGGTGCTGGACAAGGAATCCGGTGACCGGGCCGGTGGCAGCACCCGGGTGTCGGGCGCGGTGTGGTTCGACAACCGGGATCCCGAGCGGGCGGCGGTCTACCTGCGCAGCCTCAGCGCCGGGCGGCCGATCCCGGAACCGGTGGTGCGGGTGTGGGCGCAGGAGACCGCCCGCAACAGCGAGTGGATGGAAAGCCTCGGCATCCCGGTCGGTTTGGCGGTGCCCGCGCCGCCGGAATTCCCCGACCTCGATGGCAGTGATGTCATGTGCGGCTGGATCGGCGTCGAGGGCCGCATGGGTGACGGACTGCTGTGGGCGGCCCTGTCGGGCGCGGTCCGCGACCGCGGCATCGAGGTCCGGTTGCAGACGCCCGCACGCGAATTGATCACCGGCGACGGCACGGTGCTCGGCGTCCTGGCCACCGCACCGGACGGGACCGCCCTGCGGATCCGCGCCGACCGCGGAGTCGTGCTGGCCACCGGCGGATTCGAGGCGAACCCGGAGATGGTGCGCGATCACCTGCGCCTGACCGACCCGGTGGTCTGGGGTACGCCCGCCGCCACCGGCGACGGCCTGCGCATGGCGGTCAAGGCCGGAGCCGACCTGTGGCACATGTCCAACATGATGACCCTGCCCGGATTGCGTGCTCCCGGTTACGAAGCCGGGTTCTACACCGCGTTCCCCAACACCAACAGCTTCGTCTATCTCGGCCTCGACGGTCGCCGCTACTGCAACGAACGGGTGGCCCTGGGCCACGGCCATGCCCGCATCAACGGCAGCTACCAGCTGTTCCCCACCACCCCGATGCACATCGTCTTCGACGAATCCGCCCGCCGCGCAGGCCCGATCGTGCCCGGGCGCGAGCGGCTCGCCGTCGGCTGGGCCAGTCTGATCGAAGGCTACGACTGGAGCGCCGACAACAGCGCCGAGATCGGCAAGGGCTGGATCCACCGCGCCGATACCCTCATCGAACTCGCCGCCATCCTGCGCGTGGACGCCGACGTCCTGCAGCAGACCGTCGACCGCTACAACGCCGCCTGCGCCGCCGGGAAGGACGACCAGTTCGGCCGCCCCGCAAAGACTCTCGCACCCCTGTCCGAGCCGCCCTACTACGCCTTCACCGCCGCCCCCATCCTGGCCTGGAGCAACGGCGGCCCCCGCCGCAACGAGAACGCCGAGGTCCTCGATCCTTTCGGCGCGGTCATCCCCGGCCTCTACGCGGCGGGCAATGTCAGCTCCACCTACTCCTGGTGCAAGGACGGCGGTTTCCACATCGCCGACGCCCTCGCCTTCGGCCGCGTCGCCGGGCGGCGCGCAGCCGAGCGAGGCGGGAGCGCGTAGCGCCGAGCTCCGGGAGGCAGGACTGGCAGGTTGCTCGAACCTTCCCCCTCGGCGAGGCGGCGGACGCACATCGCCTCGGCGAGAACGCACACCTGCGCGGAAAACTCGTGCTGGTGGCCGACTCTGCTGGAGACAAACCTTTTCGTAAGTAGCTGAGCTATTTGTGCGTACTTGTGGGACGACTCCGCAACCGGCAGCCTCGAATTCAGCGCGCGCCGGAACCACTCGCCAACGAGCGACAAGGAGTTGTCCTGTAATGACGAACATCCAGCACAGCCCGGTGACCGTACTCGGCCTCGGTGCGATGGGGCGAGCGCTGGCGGCAGCGTTCCTGAAGGCCGGCGTGGCGACGACGGTGTGGAATCGGACGTCCGGGAAGGATGCCGAACTGGTTGCCGCGGGCGCGGTTTCCGCTCGGACTGCCGGGCAGGCGGTGGGCGGCGGTGGGCTGGTCGTCACCGTGCTGCTCGATCACGCGTCCGTGCACGAGACCTTCGATCCGATCGCGGCCGAGCTCCGCGGCAAACAGTGGCTCAATCTGACCAGCACCTCACCGGAACAGTCGCGGGAACTGGCGGCCTGGGCGGCCGGGCACGGCATCGATTTCCTCGACGGCGGGATCATGGCGGTCCCGGGCATGATCGGGGCGGAGGGTTCGAGCATTCTCTACAGCGGGTCGCAGACGATCTTCGACGCTCACCGCCCCACCCTCGAATTACTGGGCTCGGCCGAATATTTCGGCACCGATGCCGGCCTGGCCGCGCTGTGGGATTTCGCGCTGCTGTCGACCATGTACGCCATGTTCGGCGGGTTCTTCCAGGGCGCGGCCCTGGTCGGCTCGGCCGGAGTCGCGGCCTCGGAGTTCGCGACTCGCGCGGCGGCGTGGGTGACGGCCATGTCCCAGACGCTGCCCGCCTACGGCCGCATCATCGACACCGGCGACTACATCAGCGACGTCTTCCAGGACCTGGTCTTCACCAAAACCGCCCTGGACACGTTGCGTCAAGCCGCATTCGATGCCGGAATCACCGCCGAACCGCTCGACGGGATCGCCTCGTTGGTGGACCGTCAGGTCACCGATGGACATGGTGCGGCCGCGTTCGAACGCAGCATCGAGGCCCTGCGCGGGCACTGACGGACCGTGACCGCGCTCATCCGTGAGTACGAAAGCCGCTGCGGCCCAACCGACTCGAATGTCGCCGGGGCCGCAGCGTCGGCGACACTATTGCGTGAGCTGCAATGTTGCGATCAGTGTCGTCAACTGCTCGCCCAGGCCGAGATCGGCGATGCGCTGCTCGATCTCGTTGCGCTCCAAGGCCGGCAGCGGCGACCACAGTTCCCCGATCCGTGACTGCGCATCCGGCTCGGCGGTGGCGAGGACCTTCAGCAGCGGCGGCCACAGGTGCGCGGTCGCCGCCAGCCCCGGGAGCCCGGTCAGCGTCGCCGTGTCGAAATGCGAGATGGCCCCGCCGATCCGGCGCGCGATGCCCGGCTCGGTGCGCTCGGCCAGCTCCAGCAGACCCCGCCAGACCGCGGCCTCGCTGCTGCCGTCGGCCGCGCCCGCGACGGCGTCGACGGACTCCGGTTCGGCCAGAATCGGATTGGCCGCGAGCAGGTCCAGCGCCGCGGGGCTCAGCTGTCCGGCGAAGCGCAGCGTCTCGGGGACCGCCCCGGCGGAAATGAAGGTCTCGATCAGATCGGCGATCTCGTCGGCTGACCCCACATCGAAGAGGATGTCGCCGATCGCCACGATCACATCGGTGTCGCAGCGCGCGAACACCGACAGCGCCGCCAGCCGCAACTCCTTGGCGCCCTGCAGGATGGTGCGGGCCAGCTTCGGAACCCGCCGCGCCTCGCCGGTCAGCAGGTGCCGGATGATCACGCTGATGTTCTCACCGGAGAACGAGTACGACGCCGACCGGATCAGGCCCTCGTCGTCGTGCACGTCGCGCTCGACCGCGTGCACCAGATCCGGTGTCGCATAGGCCAGGAACGGTCCCGCCGTGATGTAGTCCCCGCGGCGCAGCAGCTCGTTGATGATCCGCATGACCGGCCTGGCCGGCGCGATATCGGCCAGCTGCCCGACGCTGTGCGGATCCATGTAGGGCGCGGCCTCGGCCGCATAGCCCGGGTCGAGCATGCCGACCGCCTCCGCGGCCTTCCGGGGGTGATCCACCCCGATCGCACCGGCGGCGCGACCGGCCATCACCGGCGGCACCAGCTTCTGCACCAGCGGCAGCGAGATGCTCAGCGGGATGATCGGCACCAGCAGCGACAACCGCGAGAAGATCGCATTGTGCTCGGCGAACATCACCTGCGCCATGCGTTCCTGCAGTTCGTGCAGGTTGGCGGCGCCGAGCTTCTCCAGATGGGCGAGCTTGTCCTCGGAGACGTGCAGCGTCCGCGACAGCAGGGTGATCTGCGCGCGGGTGACCAGGTCACTCATCGCCCCTACCCGAGCTTGTTGCCGAACATGATCTTCTTGGCGGCCGTGCGCAACGGCCACGGCAGCGCGCCGACGGTCTTGTCGACGGCCTCGACCATGGCGATGTTCTCGGTGCGCTGTGCCTGCTGGAAGATCGCCAGCAGATCGGCGGTCTCGGCCTCGGTCAGCAGATCCAGCGCGGCCAGCGACCCACCCAGTTCCCGTTCCAGTTCGGCTCTGGCACCCATTGATTCGTCCCCATCCTCCGGAATGATCCGGATCACCCCTTTGTGCTTACACCAATCTGTACCAAGATCACAGGTGGTGCGCCAGAGGGGTGACGGGGCGAATCCGGTCAATTGAGGTCGGCTGCAATCAGATCGGCGGCGCGGAGCGCGAAGGCCATGATGGTGACCTGCGGATTGACCCCCAGCGACGTCGGGACGACCGAACCGTCGGCGACATACAGACCATTCGTGCCGAATACCCGATGGCCGAAATCCACCACCGCTGTCCGGGCATCGGGGCCCATCCGGGCGGTGCCCAGCGGGTGCGGGCCCATCATGCGGAATTGCCGCGGACTCAACCGGATCTCGGCGACCGTGCGGGCCTGATCGAGGGTGCGGATCGGCGGGGTCCCCGCGATCGGCAACGCCACCGCCTGCGCCCCACCGCGCAGGAACAGCTCGGCCAGGCTCGCACACGCGTGCTGCAACGCGGCCTGGACGCGCGGGGTCAGGTGATAGCGGATCAGGGTCCGCCCGCCCGGACCGTGATGCACGCTGCCGGTGCCGGTGTCACGCACCATCGCGCCGAACTGCTCGGTGTGGGTCCAGCGGTTCATCCATTCGGTGAGCCGCGCACCGTGGAACGGCAATGTGCCGGCCGCGAACTGCGGTGGGATGGCCACGCCTTCGAAGGTGACCAGCGGATCGCCCAGTCCTTCCACCTGATAGCCCTGCGGGATCCCCGACCACGGCGTTCCGGGCGTCGGCATCATGGCCACCGCACCCAGGGACGGATGCACCGACAGGTGGCGTCCCAGCGCGGGCAGGGTCAGGCCGTTGCGGCGCAGCAGCAGTGGCGTCATGAGGGTGCCGGCCGCGATCACCACCGCGCGGGCGCGGATCTCCACCGTCCGCGGCGCGCCGTGCGCGTCCTGGCCCTCGGCGAGCACACCGGTGGCGCGGCTGCCCGACAACAGGATTCGGGTGACGGTCAGATTCGTGAACAGCTGCGCACCGCCCTTCAACGCCCGCGGCACCCAGCTGACATTGCTCGAGCGTTTGGCCTCGGTCGGGCAGCCGTGCACGCACTGGCCCTGCCCGTCGCAGCCCACCGCATTGCGCGGCAGCGGCCCGTGCGCCGCGCCCAGGGCGTCCGCGCCCGCGCCGATGATCTGCGCGACCCGGCCCAGATAGCGGGGATCGGCGGGGCCGATACCCAGTTCGGCGGCGACCTCGTCCAGGTAGGGCGCGAACGCCTCGGGGGTGAAGTCGCCGGGGAAGCCCAGGTCCAGCCATTCCCGCAGCACCGCGTCCGGGGTGGGGAAGGCGGTGCCGGAATTGATGGCGGTCGTCCCGCCCACCAGCCGGCCCGTGCTGACGCCGAGGACCGTATTGCCGAGTGCCAGGTTGTATCCGCCATCGCGCCAATACTTCTGGGTGCGTTCCCCCAGATCCCCGCGGAACTGTGCGCGACCGGCGTAGTCGCCCTCCTCGACCATCACCACGCCGAGGCCGTGCTCGGTGAGCCGGGCGGCCGCGGCCGCCCCGCCCGCGCCGGTGCCGATCACCACGACATCGCAGTCGATCGTCTCCCGCCGCGACAGCTCGGTCGGGGTGGTGACATTGGCCATCCAGCCCGGCCGCTGCTCGAGCACGGGCTCGTCGTAACGTGGCGCGCCGATCGCATCCAGATAGCGGCGGTCACCGAAATGCGCGATCCGCAACGGAGTCTCGACGGCATCGACCGCGTGCCGTAGGGCGCTGGCGCGCCGGGCCTCCTCCACCAGGGCGCGGCGTTGCGGAACCGTCAGCGCCGCAGCGCGTTTGCCGTGCCTGGCGCGCGCCGCCGCATCGAGGCCGCGCAGTGCCGCCCGCAGCCCGGATTGCATGAGCGGGGTCATATTGCCGATATAGGTGTCGACCCGGTCGATGGTGCCGGTGCCGACGGGCGGCACCGACCCGCCCGGCTCGATCAGCACCTCGGCCAGCGCCGCGAGGGTCTCGCGATGTCCCGGGCCGAGCATCCCCTCCGGATGGCGACCCTCGGGCAGGTCGGCGCGCAGCGACACCCATGGCTGGAACGAGCGCAGAAAACTCGGATAGTCGTTGGCGAAGAACTGCATTCGCCCCTGCGCGACCTGCTCACCCTCGCACGACAGGGTGGTGGCGAGGTTGGTCAAGCTGGCGTGTGCGCCGCGCAGCCAGCGCACATCTTTGCGACCACTGAGATGCCAGGCGCGGCCGTCGTCGTCGCGGAACTCGAGTTCGTAGCTCATCAGGCGCTTGGTCACCGGTAGCGCGATCAGGGTGCCGAGCACCGCCGCGCCGTCGGCCCACGGCAGGGCCCGGATAGTGCCGGTGATGCGGGCGTGCCCATTGGTGACGAATCCGCGCGCGTGCCCGGATTCGCAGCGCAGATCCATGGCCACGTGATGCGCCAGCCCGTCGGCGTCGTAGAGCTCGCCGCGCATGGTCTCGAAGAAGGTCAAAGGCATAGCGGGTTCTCTCAGGCGATCGGGGACACCGACGCAACCGGGTGCGGGACAAGGAATTCCAGCGCGCCGCCGTGCGGGCTGCGCAGCTCGAAGGCATTGCCGTTGATCGGGGCGACGTGCACGGAGACGGCGGCGGTCTTGGAATTGAGGCAGTAGCTGGTGTCGCGCGCCGGGTTCCGGTAGGCCAGGCACACCATCTGCGCGGGCTCGGCGTGCATGCGCAGGTCCGCGGTGCCGTGGCGGCCGCGCATGCGCAGGGTCCAGGTGGGGAAGTCGAGCCGGGGGCGCTGCCGCCACAGGTCGACGATCCGGTCGAACCGGAATTCCTCGTCGCCGCGGCGGATGACCAGCATGGACAGCAGCGGCGAGGTGCGGCCCGCGATGCGGGTGCGGCCCGAAGCCGCCTCCATCACGGCGAAGGGATCGCCGCCCCGGGCATCGGTGAAAACGCACTGGCCCCAGGCGTATTCGGGGCTGTGTTCGCGGCCCCAATTGTGGCCCTGCATCCCGTGCCAGCCGCTCAGGTCCCAGTGCTCGCCCTGCCACTCCAGCCGGCCCGTGCAGGTCAGCACCGGAAACGGGGTCACCAGTTTGTTGTTCGGCACCGGAGTGTCGAGCAACCGGTCGCTGGGCAGCAGCGACATCGGCGCACCCAGACCCGCCACCGTGCTGAAGCTCAGCTCCCAGGCGACAGTCTGTGCGGCATCGGACAATGTGCCGCCGGTCGTACCGCCGTTCCCGGCCAACGACAGGGTCAGCGGACCGACGGTGATGTCCTGCCCGATCGAGTGCGCCTCGAATCGTGCCGCGGCCAAGGGAATATCGAGACACCACGCGTGCGTGCGCTGCCCGTCGAAGACGCTGCACCACGCCTGCGCCAGCGCTGTCCCGTCACGCGCGGTGAGCACGGTCGCCTTGATCCACACCGCGCGCGGCGAGTGCGGGTCATTGGCGCGCACGAACCATGATTCGACGTGATCGGCCCCCGCCCGCAGCCGCGGAGCATTCTGGGCGATGGCGGTCATGACTTGGTTGTTCACCGATTCCCGTCCTTCAGAGTTTCGGCTGCCGGCTGAGCATGCCCAGCAGCACGTGACCGGCCCGCCCGTATCCTCGCAGCCGAGCCGCCGCCCGCGGCGTGACCGCGCCGGAGGCCAGCGCCCGCATGGCGTCCTCGAGTTCGGGCCCGTACGGATACCACCAGGGCCGCTTCGGCCCGAACGCCGGACCGCGCGGCAGATCCACCACCTGCACCCAGCTCGCATCCAGCAGCGCATCGACCCCGTGCGAGCGGCCGAAGCCCGACCTGCCGACCCCGCCCCACGGCAGCTCCGGTGTCGAATACATGGTCGCCGCAACATCATTGATCGACACCGCGCCCGCCCGCAGCCGCTGCGCCAGTGCGCGGGCGCGTCCGACATCGGCGGAGAACACGCTGGCGGTGAGCCCGTACTCGGTCGCATTGTGCAGCGCCACGGCCTCGTCATCGGAGCCGAACCGCGCGATCGCCGCCACCGGCCCGAAAGTCTCCTCCCGCCACACCTCGGCAGTCGTGACATCCGCACCACTCACCAGCGCGGGCGAGAGGTGGCGGTCCCGCAACGGTTCTCCGCCGCGCACCTGCACGCCGCCCTGCCGCGCCGCCGCGAGATGGCGCTCCCACACCCGCTGCTGGCGCTCATCGATGGCCGGCGCCAGATCTCGCCCGGTGTCGATGCGCCGCACCTTGTCCTCGAGCCGGGCCAGGAACGCGTCGTGCAGCGAGTCGTGCACCAGCACCCGCTCGATCGAGCAACAGGCCTGTCCCCCATTGAAGTTCGCGCCCCAGGCCACCGCCGAGGTGGTGAACTCCAGGTCGGCATCGTCGAGCACGATCGCGGCGTCGATCCCACCCAGTTCCAGCCCGACCGGAATCGGGAAGCGCGCGGCCGCCGCCATCACCGTCCGCCCGGTGGCCACCGAACCGGTGAACAGCACCTTGTCCGGCCGCCCGGCGATCAACTCGGCGCCGACCGCCCCGTCCCCGACCGCCAGTTGCAGCACCCCGGCGGGCAAACCGCAGTCGGAGATCAGCTCGACCAGCGCCTCGGCCACCCGCGGTGTGAGCTCGGAAGGCTTGAGTACCACCGCATTTCCCGCGATCACTGCGGGCAGCACCTGACTGAACGGAATCAGGAACGGCAAGTTCCACGGCGCGATGGCGACCACGACCCCGTAGGGCCGATGGGTGCGAATCGCCTTCCGATGCGGCACGGTCGCCGAGCTGATCCGGGTCGCGCCCAGGGTGGCGACGGCACTGTCGAGGTGATGGCGAGCCAGGGCGATCGCCGGGACGACCTCGTGCGCCAGCGCCTCGGCGAGCGGCTTGCCGTTCTCGGCGACGATCCCCTCCGCGATCCGATCCATCCGGTCGAACAGCAGCTGCGGCAGCGACCCCACCACCTGGACCCGTTCGGCGACCGTCAGCGCAGCCCACTCCGGCTGCACTTCCCGCGCCCGCTCGAGCAGCGCGGCCGGGGCAACCGCGTCGGGCCGCGCCACGCGAGCCTCGCGGTGCGATTGCAGAGGGGGCGTCATACGCGTACCGCCTTGTCCAGACAGATGATCTTGGCCTGGTGGCCAAGTGGTCAGACCAATATATCCATCCAGTGTCGAAATACAAGACCGTCGCCGGGATCTGTCAGCTGTGCCCAGCGATCGCCGGGGCGCGGCCCGGAGCGAGCGGCGGCCTATACGCCGGGAGCGGGCCCGATGCAGGCGGCGGTTTATCCGCTGGGGGCGGGCCTTTGCGGGCAGCGGTTTATCCGCCGGGGGCCGGGCCTGGTGCGGGCGAGCGTCCTACAACCCGGGGCCGGTGCGGGCGGGGCTTCCTACGTGCCGGGTCGAGCCTGCCGTAGAAATGCCTCGAACGACTCCGCCGCAATCGCCAGCAGGGCATCCGCCGCCGCCCGCGCCTCCTGGGCGTCGCCCGCGATGACCGCCTCGGCCAGCCCGCGGTAGCGATCGATGCTGCCCACCTCACCGGTCATCACGACCGCCAGCGCCTCGACCGCGGGTTCGTACACCGCGCGCAGATCGTTGTAGAGCAGCCGGTACACGATCGAATCCGCACCATCGACCAGGTGATCCCAGAAGGTGACTGCGGACAATTGCTGTGTCACCGGATTGTGTTCCGCCGCAAGCGCTTCCACCGCCGCGTGCAGCGACTCGGCCAGCCCGTCCCCGGCGCGCTCGGCGGCCAGCCCCGCCACCTCCCGCCCGAGCACCCGCCGCGTCTCCAGGATCGACCGCACCACCGCGTGGTCCAGCTCCCCCTGCCGAATCAGCAACCGCGGCAACATCTCCAGCCCCGCGTGCCGCCGGAAGTCCTGCACCGTCGTCGACCCACCCTGCCGCACCTCGACAAGCCCGGTGTGCGCCAACCGCTGCAGCGCTTCCCGCACCGTAGGCCGCGACACCCCCAGGGTCTCCGCCAGGGCACGCTCCGCCGGCAGGGCCGCCCCCGGCGCCAACTCCCCATCCAGCACCTCGCCCACGAGCTGCTCGAATACAGTGTCCGGCACCGTCCGCCGATCGATCCGCTTGAACGCCATCCCCGAACGCTAAATCCACCCACCCAGCAGGTCAAGCGGCCAGACCAGTTGCTGCCACTACCAACACCCGCGGGCCGCCCGCAGCAGCGGCGCGAGGTTGCCAGGCCATGGGCGATCGACGCGCACCAGATCGCCGGAGCCGATCGCCCCGGATTGCCGTGCGGGATAGGTCAAGACGGTGAACGGTAGCGCCGCGGCCGCCGCCGACCGGGCGAGCGCGCCGCTGACCAAGATCAGCGAACTGTTCTACTCGCTCACGATCAGCACCTGGTTACGGCGTCGCGCACCCGTGCAGCACGGCGCCGGCGGATCGCCGCGAACGGTCCGCCCGGTGAAGCGGTCGCCCGCCGAGCGGCAGTGCCGCGCACTGGGCCCTGACTACCGAGCGCATGGGTATGCGGTGTGGTGGAGATTTGCCCGGAATTGCGCGCTGCGGGCTTCCCGATCTTGGTGGTGCGGGCCGTGGGGGTTCGGGGTGTGAGGTTCGGGTGGGCGGGTGCGGGGTGCCGACTACGCCGGGTTCGCTGGGTCTTTCGCGGGTGTTCATGTGGTGTTGGCGCCGGAGGTGCCGACGGTAACCCGTTGCCCTGCACGATCGGCCTCGTGCGCATCGTTCAGCTAGCGAACTTCTATGGTCCGCGGTCGGGTGGGTTGCGCACCGCGTTGCATCACCTGGGTGAGGGATATGCGGCCGCCGGGCACGAGGTGGCGCTGGTCGTGCCGGGGCCGAAGCGGTCCGAGGAGGTGCTGCCGACCGGGGTACTGCGGATCACGGTGCCCGCACCGCAGATTCCGTGGACCGGCGGCTACCGGGCAGCGGACCCGCGCCGGGTCGCCGACACCCTGGCCGGGCTGCGGCCCGATGTGCTGGAGGTGTCGGACCGGTTGACACTGCGTGGCTTCGGCCGGTGGGCGCGCCGCCGCGACATCGCGGGCGTGATGATCTCCCATGAGCGTCTCGACCGGTTGCTGGGCCAGATTTTGCCCGGTCCGATCGCTCGCCGCGCCGCCGACGCCGCCAACCGCCGTACCGCCGAGGACTACGACGTCGTCGTCTGCACCACCCAGTTCGCGCGCGAGGAGTTCCACCGCATCGATGTCGAGAACGTCGAACTCGTCCCGCTCGGCGTCGATCTGGACATGTTCCGGCCGGACCGCCACGACCACCGCCTGCGCACCGATCTCGGCGCCGACGACTACCCGTTGCTGGTGCATTGCGGCCGCCTCTCGGTCGAGAAGCGGGTCGACCGCAGCATCGCCGCGGTGAGCGCACTGCGCCGCCGCGGCCTCGACGCCCGTCTGGTCGTCGCGGGCGACGGCCCCCGCCGCGACGCCCTCGAGCGCCGCGCCCGCACCATCCCACCGCTCCCGGACGGCCGCCCCACCGTCCACTTCGCCGGATTCATCGACGACAGAACCGCTTTGGCCACCCTGCTGGCCACCGCCGACGTCTCGCTGGCCCCCGGCCCGCACGAAACCTTCGGCCTGGCCGCGCTGGAAGCCCTTGCCGCCGGCACCCCGGTCGTGGTCAGCCGCTCCTCAGCGCTGGCCGACATCATCACCGCCGAAGCCGGCGCGGTGGCCGCAGACCATCCGCGTGCTTTCGCCGAAGCCGTCACCGACGTGCTGTCCCGCCCGGCCGCCGAACGCCGCCGCGCGGCCCGCAGCCGCGCCGAGGAATTCACCTGGCCCGCAGCCGTTTCCGGCATGCTCGGCCTGCTCGATCAGGGCTGACCCCTCGCCTCGGGGAGCGACGGATCAGCATGCCCGGGTGAGCAGTGCGCAAGGCGCTCGCACCACTCACCCGGGCTACCGGGCACGACCCTCGTACGGCAAACCTGACTTCCAGACCTGACTTTCGCCGCAGCCGGTCAGTCGCGCGACGGGTCGGGTTGCCAGGGCACGTAGGGCCGTCCCGAGGCCACCGCGGCATTTTTCGAGGAGTTCAGCTGGTACGGCGTGATCCCGCCGGGCTGCCACGGTCCGGCCGAGCCCGCCGCGAGCGCCGACCCGGCCTTGGGGACCAGGCCGATCTCATTGCGCACCACCGTGATCGGGCGGTCGGCCAGCGAGAACCAGTCCAGGTCTAGGAAGTCGTGGCTGCCCTGGGTGAGCGCGCCGCGCCGCATGGCATCGCCGAGCCGTTCGGCCATGCCGTGCGTGCTGAGGTGGCCTTCGTCGGCCTCGAACAGGCCCGCGCCCGCGCGCAGGTATCCGGTCTCGAACAGCGAGATCACCATGGCCAGCAGGCTGAACGCGCGCGGGTCGTCATTGGCGCGGGCCATGAAGGCGAAGACCTCGATCTCGTTCTCGAGGGTGGTCCCGTATCCGGCGAGCACGTGCACCCAGTCGTGCTGGGCCAGCAGCGGCGGCGCCGAACCGGGCAGACCGGGGGTGACGAACCCCCGGTCACGGTAGAAGTCGGCGACACCGCGTCCCAGCGTGCCGACGGGCAGATCCCACAGTTCGGCCCAGCGCCCGGCCAGCATCGGATCGTCGGTGACCGCGCTCCACGAGCTGTCCAGACCCTCGGTGTGCAGCGCGTCCAGCCGCAGCGTATTCGTATTGCCCAGGTAGCCGTTGCGGGTGAAGTCGACCGCGGCCAGATCCACCGCGCCCTCGGCGTAGCGCTGCGCGACGGCGATCATGTCGTCGTCGACGCCGAGCGCATCGCCGAACTCCCGCAACCGGTTTCCCACCTCCGCGGGCAGCGGCCGCACCACCAGCGCCGCGAGCAACATGGTCTGCACGACGCGTTCCCGGAACACCCGATTGCGCCGCGCCATACCGTCCGCGAACTCCGCCGCCCCGATCGGGCGCACCTCGGCCAGTTCCACCGGATGCCCGGTCATCGACAGGAACAAGGCCGGAACCAGCAACTCCTGCAACGGCGTCAGCCCCACCTCCGCCGCCACCGCACTGACCACACCCCGCGCCAGGAACCGCACCTCGGCGGCATCCGGCGGCGTGAGCAGCACCTCGTCCATCAACACCCTCCCGAACCTCGGGCCCCAGCGGCCCGCCTCATTCTCACCGCGAAACACCGCCGCTGCGCGCTCATTTCACTGACGGCGTAGTCCGCCGACCTCCGGCCCTCTCGACTCCGAAATCCTCCGGGAGGAGGTGATCGCGAATCAACCCGCTGCAGATGCTGTGCAACTGGATGTGCACGCTCATGCCCGGCTGCTGCCAGGGCATGTGAGAGGCCGGACAACCCCGGGCGACCGTCCCGGGGCTATCCGATTGAATTTCGAGTGAACAGCGGCGTGTAGCCATTCTGCGCGCGGTATTCCGTTGTGACACTGAAGTTGTGAGCGCTGAGCTACTGGTTCTCTTGATCGTGGTGGTTACCGCGTTGGCGTTCGATTTCACCAACGGGTTTCACGACACGGCGAATGCGATGGCGACCTCCATCGCGACCGGCGCGCTCGCTCCCCGGGTGGCAGTGGCCCTTTCGGCCGTGCTCAACCTGGTCGGAGCGTTCCTGTCGGTGGAGGTCGCCAAGACGGTCTCGGGTGGGCTGCTGAATATCGGCGGTATCCACGGTATGGCCTTGCTGCACATAGTTTTCGCGGGCCTGGTCGGCGGAATTCTGTGGAATCTGTTCACCTGGCTGGTCGGAATTCCGTCGAGTTCCTCCCATGCCCTCTTCGGTGGCCTGATCGGGGCCGCGGTCGCCGCGCTGGGCGCGAGCGGCGTGATCTGGACCGGGGATCAGAAGACCGGCCTGATCAACAAGATCATCCTTCCGGCCCTGCTGGCCCCGTTCGTCGCCGCACTGGTGGCCGGACTGGGCACCTACGCCGTCTACTGGCTGACCCGCCACTCTCGCCAGGACCGGGTGAGCACCGCATTCCGCTGGGGCCAAATCGGTTCCGCGTCCCTGGTCTCGCTGGCCCACGGCACCAATGACGCCCAGAAGACCATGGGCGTCATCTTCATGGCCCTGGTAGCCCGCGGCACCTACACCAATGCCGACGACATCCCGCTGTGGGTGAAGGTGTGCTGTGCCCTGGCGATCGCCGCGGGTACCTATCTGGGCGGCTGGCGCATCATCCGGACCCTGGGCAAGGGCCTGGTGGAGATCGATTCGCCGCAGGGCTTCGCGGCCGAAACCTCCTCGGCGGCCATCATTCTCACCTCGGCCCAGTTCGGCCTGCCGCTGTCGACCACCCAGACCGCGACCGGATCCATCCTGGGCACCGGCCTGGGCAAGCCGGGCGCGGAGGTGCGCTGGGGCGTCATGGGCCGCATGGCCGTGGCCTGGGTGCTGACCCTGCCGCTGGCCGGTCTGGTCGGCGCGGCCTGCTGGTGGGTCGCCGATCTCGGCGGTGGCCTGCTCGGTGTCCTGATCGTGCTGGCCGTGCTGATCGCCTTGTCGGTCTACATGTACCTGCGCTCGCGCCGCAATCCGATCGACACCAGCAATGTCAACGACGACTGGGCGGACGGCGCCACCCCGTCGGCCCCGCCGCGCGAGACCGCCGCGGCCTGAGGAGAGCGAGCATGCACACCTTCAACGCCATCGCCAAGTCCCTGGGCGAGGTCACGCTGATCGCGCTGGTGCTCGGGGTCGGAGTGCCGGTGATCTTCGGGATCGGCGTCCGGCTCTGGGCCCTGGAACCGGCCGCCGACGGCCCGGCCACCGCCAACCGCAATGTGGTCGTCACCGCCATCGCCTACCTCTGCTTCGCGGCCGCCCTGATCGTGGTCACCGCCGGAATCCTCTATATCGCCAAGGATTTCATCAGCCACACCTTCGACATCCAGTTGTTCGGCGCGAAACCCCCGAAGAAGTGAGCCATGACGACCAATCGTTCGATCCTCGCCACCGTCCTGGCCTGGCTGCGCGCAGGCTACCCGCACGGCATCCCGCGTGAGGACTACGTGGCCCTGTTCGCGGTGCTGCACCGCAAGCTCACCGACCGCGAAGTCGACGAGGTCATCGAGGGATTGCTCGCCTCCGGCGGCGTGCTGGACCGGACTGCCATCGAAACCGCCATCGCGCAGCTCGCCCACGAGAAGCCCGGCGCCGACGACGTGAACCGGGTCGCGGCCCGGCTGGCGGCCGGCGGGTGGCCGCTGGGTGACCCGTCCGAGGCGTGAATTCCGTTCCGGCAGAGCAGAACCGAGCACCGATGGAGTTGTCCGAGCTACTGGCCAGAATTGTCGGCTGGCTGCGCGCCGGGTACCCGCACGGTGTCCCCGACACCGACTATCTTCCGCTGCTGGCCGTACTGGCCCGGCGGCTGTCCGAGGACGAGGTGCGGCAGGTGGCCGCCGAGCTGGTGCTGCTCGGCGCGCTGCCCGCCGACCGGGCCGACGTCGGGGTGATCATCACCAAACTCACCGACGAGATGCCGCGCACCTCCGATCTGGATCGGGTCCGCGCCCATTTGCGGGCGGGCGGCTGGCCGATCGACGACAGCTGGCCGGAGCCGTTGCAGTAGCGCCGCAAACGCCGAAGATGCTTCGGTGTGACCCAGCTCGCACTCGCGGATTTCGACCATTCAGATAGTCGAGTGCGAATTCAGAGAATATTATTCACGCCTCTAGTGCTGATCTCGCACAATATTCATACTGACTCTCTGGCGGCGATCCCGCCTAACCCCAGTCGAGAGAGTCAGGAGTGCGGATGAAGATCGGAATTCCCCGCGAGGTCAAGAACCACGAGTACCGGGTGGCCTGCACGCCCGCCGGCGTGCACGAGCTGGTGGCCCGCGGCCACGAGGTGGTCGTCGAGGCCGGTGCGGGCGTCGGCTCGACGTTCGAGGACGACGCCTACCGCTTCGCCGGTGCGCAGGTGCTCGACACCGCCGACGAGGTCTGGGGCGTCGCCGATCTGGTGCTCAAGGTGAAAGAGCCCGTCGCCGAAGAGTATTCGCGCTTGCGCGAGGACCAGGTGCTGTTCACCTACCTGCACCTGGCCGCCTCCCGGGAGTGCACCGACGCCCTGCTGTCCTCGGGCATCACCTCCCTCGCCTACGAGACCGTCACCGCCCCCGACGGCTCCCTGCCTTTGCTGGCCCCGATGAGCGAGGTCGCGGGCCGGTTGGCGCCGCAGGCGGGCGCGTATCACCTGATGCGCAGCGGTGGCGGCCGCGGCGTGCTCATGGGTGGTGTGCCGGGTGTGCGCCCGGCCCGCGTGGTGGTGATCGGTGCGGGTGTGTCCGGGCGTAATGCCATCGCTGTCGCGCACGGCATGCACGCCGAGGTCACGGTGCTCGACCTGAACATTCAGCGCCTGCGCGAGATCGATGACCTGTACCACGGCCAGGTGCGCACCGTCATGTCCAACCGGCTCGAGGTCGAGAACCTGGTGCGCGAGGCCGACCTGGTCATCGGCGCGGTGCTGGTGCCGGGCGCGAAGGCCCCCACCCTGGTCTCCAATGACCTCGTCGCCCAGATGAAGCCGGGTTCGGTGCTGGTCGACATCGCCATCGACCAGGGCGGCTGCTTCGCCGATTCCCGCCCCACCACGCACGCCGAGCCCACCTACCGGGTGCACGACTCGATCTTCTACTGCGTGGCCAATATGCCCGGCGCGGTGCCGCACACCTCGACGGTGGCCCTCACCAACGCCACCCTCCCCTATGTGGTCGCGCTGGCCGACAAGGGCTGGCGCGCCGCCGTCACCGCCGACCCGGGCCTCGCCGCGGGCCTGAGCACCCACAAGGGCGAACTGCTCTCGGAATCGGTTGCGGCAGCACACGGGTACGCCGCACACTCCCTGGCTGCCTGAGGCGTCATCCGGAAAGGTCGACACGGTAGTGCCCGGGAATGGCGATCGGCCATGACCATCGAAGGATGGGTCCCGCCCGAAGGTGATGTCCACGTGCGAATCTGGCTGGCCGACGTGGTGTTCGACTACAAGGTCACTGCGGTGGCGGTCCGCAACTTGATCCACGATTGGAGGCAAAAGCATTGGTTCACAATCGAATTCATACGCGAGACCTTCGACGACTGTCGGCTGCCGCCACGCCTGCCGTGCGAACGACTGTTCGTCGGACCGTGAGGGTTCCCGCCTACTGAACCAACCCTTCCGGACATGGCACCCACCAGCCCCCGCTCGGCCGATCAGGTCGCGGGGCGATGCCCCGGGCGCACGTGCTCGAAGATGAGGATCGTCTCCGTGGACGCGACGGCGGGATGCGCGCTCAGATGCTCCAGCACGAAGGTGCGCAGCTCGCCGGAGTCGGCGGTGGCGACATGGATCAGGTAATCGTCTGCCCCGGCAATGAAATACACGTTCTCGACCTCCGGCAGCGCGGCCATCTGCTCGCCGAACTCGGCCAGCTGGCCGCGCGCGGCCGCACGCACCCGCACCGCGATCATGGCCTGCAGATCGCGACCCAGCGCGGCCGGGTCGATATCGGCGTGGAACCCGCGGATCACCCCGTGCTCCACCAGCGCCCGCACCCGCCCCAGGCAGGTCGAGGGTGCGATCCCCGCCGCCGCGGCCAGCGCATTGTTGGTCATACGCCCGTCGCGGGCCAGCTCATCGAGCAGCAGCCGGTCGATGGCATCCAGCGGAACCGCCCCGCCCGGCACATTCGATCCTGAAGAAACCTTCTTCATGGACGAACTGTATCGAACTTCCTTCGTGCGGGAGGGGCGGATCAACGGAATATTCGTCCCGAGCGGTCACTCACCGGCCCAGATGTTCCAGCTGGTGGCGCCGCGCTCCCGGTACCCGCTCCGCTCCAGGTAGGGCACCTGCCGGCTGAAGTACCGCTTCGCCTCGCACTCCTCACCGCACTGTGTGTGCTGAGCCAAGGCGCGTTGGGCGACTTCCAGATTCAGCACCGGGTGGTCCGGCATGCTGTGCGTAACAGGTCGATTCACCACATCAACTCCCTCCGTGTCGAGCGTCGGCGGGTTCCGACGCCCCGCGTGCGATGAGCCGACGCTTGGCCTGGTTCTTCACCGGACACACCGAAACCAGACAATTCCGGTGTGTCTGCATGGTCAGATGCGCGTATTCGATTGTCATCGTTGGCAATTCGCTATGGTCGGTGGTGGATGGGTTGGACACGAACTCAGATTTACTGCGATGCCAAGGGATTTGGGGCCGCCATGGGTGGCCGGTCGCGGCTATTGCGCCGGACTTCCACCACGGGGGGTTCCAAATTTCAATGCCTTCGATAGAAAGGCTAGGAAAATGTCTGGCTCCACCCTTGCCGCCCGCGCCCTCGGTCGACTGTTGGCCGCATACCGTCAACGGGCGCAGCTGACCAGATCCGCCGCGGCGCGGGTCGTGGACACCTCGGTACAAACCATCGGCCGCCTGGAAGACGGTCTCAAGACCAAAGTGTCGCGGATCTGGATCAATGCGCTCGCCGACGCATACAAGTGCAGCGACGACGAGCGGCGCCTATTGCTCGGCCTCGCTCAGGAAATGGCGTCGGCGCAGCAGAATTGGTGGCGGGCGTACGAGGATGCGATGAAGCCTCGTTTCGATTATTACCTCGGGTTGGAAGCTTCCGCCCGCCGCGTGTCCTTCTGGCGCCAGGCGGACGTACCCGGACTGTTCCAGACGCCTGCGTATCGTCGCGCGATCGAATGGACCGAGCATCCGACGATGCCCCCGGAGCAGGTGGAGAGGCGCGTTGAAATGGCCATGAGGCGAAAGAACCGATTGGAAGACAAAGGGTTCGAGATCGATGTCGTTTTGTCGGAAGCTGCCCTGCGCGGTCAGATCGGCGGACCGGCAGTTCTGGCCGAGCAGCTTCGATACCTGGCCGATCTGAGCCAGCTGCCGAACGTGTCGATTCGGTATGTTCCCCACGACGCTCCGAGCCATCTCGGCTCGGTGGTGGAATCCTTTGTCCTACTGGAATTTCCCAAACTTCCGGCAACCGGGATGGTCGAGCCGCCGGTGGTCTACATCGAAGGTTTTGTGGGAGACCTCTACCTGGAACGAGAGCCCGAGGTGTGGCGGTACCGACATGCGTTCGGCGAGATCAGCCGAGTAGCATTGGATCCGGTCACAACCAGGCAGGTCATGTTGTCGAGAGCCAAGGAGTGCGGCGAATGAACATCGAACTGTCCGACGCCGATTGGTTCAAATCAAGCTACAGCCATTCGGGCGGAGAATGCCTGGAAGCCGCCCACCTCAGCCGTGGCAGGGTCGGAGTGCGGGATTCGAAACTGGGAGACTCGAGCCCAGTGCTTGTGTTCGCTCCGGCCGACTGGGCCGTGTTCAACGCTGCCGTGCAAGCCGGGAAGTTCGATCTCGGCTGATGTCCGGAGACGGTCGAGGGCTCGGTCCGATGCATTTCGACGCCCATGCAGAGATCTACGATCGAGCCAGACCTGATTATCCGGCCGCACTGTGGAAACGGTTGCGGGAGTTCGGGTTGCTGCGGCACGGCGTCCGGGTGCTCAAGCTCGGCGCCGGCACCGGATTGGCGACGGGTCCGATGCTGCGGGCCGGTGCTGCCGTCACCGCTGTCGAGCCGGGGCAGGGCCTCGCCGCCCATCTGCACCGTCGATGGCCGGAAGTGTCCGTGCTCATCGACAGCGCCGAAACAGCGCCCTTGCCGTCCGCCGCCTTCGATCTGGCCGTCGCGGCAACGGCCATCCACTGGTTCGATCTCGACGTGGTGCTGCCGAGAATTCACCGCGCGCTGGTCACTGACGGCCATTTCGCGGTGTGGCGTCACGTCTTCGGCGACCCGTCGGCGGCTGCCACCCCATTCCGGCAGCGAACAGCCGAGATCGTCGCCCGTCGCGGCGACGACTCTCCGTCCCGCAGACCGGCGGACTTCGACACCGATGCATGGGTGCGCCGCCTGACCGGCAGCGGTCACTTCGTCGCCACCCATGTCGAACGGATCTCCTGGACAATCGAACTGAGCGCCGACCAGATCCACGATCTGTTCACCACCTTCAGCGACTGGACGGCCGCCGAAGTCGACGAGGCCGCCCGCGCGGCACACGCCCTCGGCGGGTACGTACTCGAGCACTACCTCACCCCGCTGATCATTCTGAATCGCGCCGGAACCGCCACCACCTGACCTCCGGGCGGACCGGGCGCGAGACGGTTGGGTAGTCTCGAACCATGGGTACGTTCTGGCACTCCGTCACGCCGCCGCCGGCCGCCTGATCGGGCGCAGCGGCAGACTCTCGTTTCGCGTTCCGGCTGACCTCCGACGGCAGCCCGGACTCGTCGTGCGCCCGTTTCGATTCCTTCCCCCTTCGGAATTCGACGACGGAGTACTCGACAGTGTCCGAACGCACGTCCACGCTCACCCCGGAACCCACCCTTTCGACCGCTTGGCGCGGTAGTGCGCCGATCCTCGCCGCGTCGGTGCTGTGGGGTAGCACCGGTACCGCGGCATCGCTGGCTCCAGCCGGAACATCCGCTGCCGCAATCGGTTCGGCCGGCTTGGCCCTCGGCGGATTCCTGCTGTTCGTCACCGGCCGCGGGCATCGGATGCGCGCCGCCGCGTCGGAACGGTGGTTGCTGCTGCTCGGCGCGTGCGCCGTGGCGGGGTATCCGGTCACCTTCTATCCGGCCGTGGCCCGCACCGGCGTGGCCGTGGCCACGGTCATCGCCCTCGGAAGCGCACCGGTCTTCGCGGGCCTGCTGGCCTGGCTCACCGGCCGGGGGCGACCGTCCGCGAGATGGTGTGCCGCCACCGGGCTGGCCGTAATCGGTTGCGCCGTACTGGTTATGGGGCCGCGATTCGGCAATGCGGCCCCGATCGACCTGCTCGGCATTCTGCCGGCAGCCTGTGCGGGCCTCACCTACGCCGTCTACTCGCTGATCGGCGGCACCCTCATCACCCGCGGCCACGCCTCCGGCTCGGTCATGGGCATCATGTTCGGTCTCGCCGCCGTCCTGGTCCTGCCCGTGGTCGCAACCTCCGGCCCGATCTGGCTGACCACGCCGCGGGGACTGGCGGTCGCCCTGCACCTCGCGTTCTTCACGACCTTCCTCGCCTACCGCCTGTTCGGTTACGGACTGCGCCACACGACCGTGGCGTCCGCCACCACCCTGACGCTCGCCGAGCCTGCGGTCGCCGCTCTGCTCGGCGTCACCGTCGTCGGCGAGCGCCTACCCGCGCTGTCCTGGTGCGGTCTGGTCGTCCTGGGTGCCGGTCTGGCCGCCCTGGCGTTCCCGGCCGAGCGATGAACGCCGCTGCTCCCCAACCACTTCCGTTGTCCGTAGTCGGGGCGTGCCGACTGCTGCGCGCGGTGTGGCGGGTCAGTCCTTGAAGTACACGAGCTGGTGACTCGTGGCCAGTGCGGTGCCCTCTTCGGTCCACAGGTGGGCCGACTGGTCGAAGAAGCCATTGCCGAAGTGCTGTGCCCGGGCGGTCGCGAGAACGAACTGTCCGGGTTCGGCGAGCGGGTCGAGCTCGGCGTGGAAGTAGGTGGTGAGCGAGACGGTGCCCGCGGGGACCATCCGGCCCAGGCGCAGCATCACGCGTGGGAAGAAGATATCGCTCATCGCCGCCACCGCCGGAAAGTCCAGCGAGCGCGCAGGCGTGTCCCGAACCCACAGGGTGGAGGTGGACGTCGGGGCCGGTACGCCGTCATCGCCCCCGGCGAACGGGCCGCGGCCCGCCACGAACCGCATCTCGTAATTCCGCAGCCACGCAGGCGATTCGGGCAGTTCCGCCACCTCGAGGGAGTCCGGCGCGGGCGCGGCGGGCGGGCTGATCTCGGTGTCGGACCAGGTCGAGCGACGCATCGCGCACACCACGGTCGCGGTGGTGGCCACGGTGTCGTCCTGCCGCATGGTCACCACCCAGTGCTGGGTGGTGCGATTGGTCCGCACCGGCTCGGCGTCGATGGTGAACGCTCCCGTGGCAATGGGCCCGGCGTAGTTGACCGTGAGCGACAGTGGACTGCCCGCGCAACGCGGGTCGTCGAGAACGGCCCGCAGCATGGCGGCGGCCGTGATCCCGCCGAAGGGGCCCACCATGTTCGAGTACTCGGCCGCGGTATGACCGAGAAAGCGCCCTTCCCCCTGCGGCGTCAACGCGATGGCGGTATCGAACGGGTGCTCGAGGGTTGTGGTCGACCCCAAGACGAATTCTCCTTCGAACAGGTGCAGGTTCGTGCGCGCGAGCGCGTGGCCCTCCGTCTCGCCGGAGAATAGCCTCCGTCGACTATAACGACCGTTATAGAGGAGGCAAGCGTGGGCCCTGGGGCTGTGTAACGAGCTCCGGGGTGCGATGCGCGGGAATCCCTTGCCCGCGACACGGATTCGAGACATATTGCACGCCCGGCGTCTTGTGGTTATAACCAGCCTATGACAGTTGATGCCACGCTTGCCGCCCGCGGCCTCCTGCTCGATATGGACAGCACACTCGTGAATTCCGAAGCCGTAGTGGAGTTGCTGTGGCGACGCTGGGCCACCGAGCACGGCCTGTCGGTAGCTGATGTGCTGGCCGTCGCACATGGCCGCCAGGGCTGGGCGACCATGGCCGAACTCCTGCCGGACCGTCCCGCCGAGCTCAACCGCGCCGACAACGACCGCATGCTCGCGGAGGAAGCCACCATCGTCGACGGCGTCGTACCCATCGCCGGCGCCCCAGAGTTCATGGCCGCCCTCGCCGACCTCCCCCACGCCCTGGTCACCTCCGCCAACCGCGTCCTCGCCGAAACCCGGATGACCGCCGCCGGCCTCCCCATCCCCCGGATCCGCATCACGGCCGAATCGGTGACGGTGAGCAAGCCCGATCCGGAAGGCTTCCTGAAAGCGGCCGCCGAACTGGGCCTTTCAGCCGACGACTGCCTGGTCTTCGAGGACTCGCAAGCAGGCATCGCCGCCGCCAAGGCAGCAGGCATGCGCGTCATCGGCGTCGGCCCCCGCGCCGCCACCCTCGACCCGACCGCCCACGTCCCTGACCTCACCCACATTCGAATCGAGCCGCTCCCCAGCGGCTCGATCGCCGTTCACGTATCCGCCTGACCCGGAAATGGTCTCCGGCTCAGGCGTTTTCGATCGCTGTCGGGTGACCCAGGCGGGAGTTGAAGCGGGAGTAGCCGAAGTACACGATGAGGCCGACGATCAGCCAGGCCACGAAGCGCACCCAGGTTTCCCAGGGCAGCGACCAGATCAGATAGATGGAGAAGCCGATGCCCACCACGGGCACCACCGGCATGAGCGGGAGCCGGAATTCCCGCGGCTCGTCGGGGCGGGTGTAGCGGAGCACGATCACCGACACGCTGACCACGATGAACGCCATCAGGATGCCGATATTGGTCAGCTCCGCAACGGTATTGATGGGCAGCAGCCCGGCCAGGATCGCCGAGCCGGCGCCCACGATCCAGGTCACCCGGGTGGGCACCTTGCGGGTGGGATGGGTCTTGGCGAACCATTCCGGCAGCAGCCCGTCGCGGCTCATGGCGTACCAGACGCGGGTCACGCCCAGCATGAAGGTGAGCACCACGGTGATGATGCCGACGATGGCGCCGATCGCGATGATGTTCGCGATGCCCGGCATCCCCACGGATTTGAACGCGGTGGAGAACCCGGAGGTCGGGCTGATCTCGGTGTACTTCTGCATGCCGGTGAGCACCAGCGTGGCCAGCACGTACAGCACCATGGCGATGGCCAGCGAGTAGATGATCGCCTTGGGCAGATGCTTTTTCGCCTCGGTGGACTCCTCGGCCGCGGTGCTCATGGCGTCATAGCCGAAGACGGCGAAGAACACCGTCGCCGCGCCCGTCCACACCGCGCCGGTGCCGAACGGGAAGTACGGGTGGTAGTTCGCGCTGTCGATCTTGAACAGGCCGAGCACGATGATCAGCAGCACGATCGCCACCTTGATCCCCACCGCGACCGTCTCGAACCGTCCCACGCTCTTGATGCCGCGCGACAGCACCCACGCGCTGCCCAGACAGAACAGGATCGCGAAAACATCCACCACATGCCCGTCCCCGGTACCGGAGGCCCCGAGCATCCAGTGCGGCAAGGAGATTCCGATCTGATCCAGCAGGAAGTTGAAGTACCCGGACACGCCGATGGCGACCACCGCCGCCACCGCCACGTACTCGAGCAGCAGATCCCACCCGATGAACCAGCCCGCCAGCTCACCCAGCGACACGTACCCGTAGGTGTAGGCCGACCCCGCCTTGGGCACCATGCCCGCGAATTCCGCGTAGCAGAGTGCCGCACACGCACTGGCCACACCCGCGATCAGGAACGAGATGAGGACCGAGGGCCCGGTCGTATTGTGTGCGACCGATCCGGCCAGGGCGAAGATGCCCGCGCCGATGATGCCGCCCACCCCGATGGCCGTCAGCTGCCACAGACCGAGGTGTTTCGACAGCCGCTCGTCCGCGGGCGTGTCGTCGTCTACCTCCGAGATCGGCTTGCGGCGCAGAATCTGGCCGCGCAACTCCGCAAAAGACATGCGGGATCCTTTCGTTCCGCTGCGTACCGCCACTCTGCGGTAACGCAGGTCACACTCGAGCTAGCTCAGCTAATCGGACCATGGCCGATGCTGTGATCGGGCGGTTGGTTAAATAAAGTTCAGAGTTCTTGTCCAACCGGCCGACGCGCCCCGCCCTGGCGCGTCCGCCGAGGCGGTGCGATCGCGTTACCGATCAGCGGCGCGCGCCCGGTCCGAACGAGCGCAGGAAGAACGCGAGATTGGCCGGGCGCTCGGCCAGCCGGCGCATGAAGTAGCCGTACCACTGGTCGCCGTAGGGCACATAGGTGCGCAGGTGCGCGCCCGTGGCGACCAGCCGCTGCTGTTCGTCGTCGCGGATGCCGTAGAGCATCTGGAATTCGAAACGGTCCGGCGACCGCCGCGCCGCCCGCACGTAGTGGGCGGCGGCGTCGAGCATGACCGGGTCGTGGGTGGCCACCATGGGATAGCCCAGGCCACGCATGAGGATGTCGAGGCAGCGCAGATAGGACGCGTCCACCTCGTCGCGGCCCTGGTAGGCGACCCCGGCCGGTTCGCGATAGGCGCCCTTGCACAGGCGGATTCGCGATCCGGGACCGGACAGGTCACGGCAGTCGCCCTCGGTGCGCACCAGGTAGGCCTGCAGCACCGTGCCCACCCAGGGGAAGTCCGCCCGCAACGCGTGCACCACGGACAGGGTGGAATCGGTGGTGGTGTGGTCCTCCGCGTCCACGGTGACCCAGACCCCCGCCGTCGCCGCGGCGGTGCAGATCTTGTGGGCGTGTTCGAGGGCGATGGCGTGGCCGTCCCGGGGCAGCGCCTGGCCCAGCGCGGAGAGCTTGAGCGAAACCTCCAGCGACCGTACCTCTCCCGTGGACCCGGGCAGATCACCCAGGGTTTCGAGCAGGGCGAGGTAGTGGGCGACGGTGGCGCGCGCCTGCGCGAGATCGGTGGTGTCCTCGCCCAGATAGTCGAGGCTGACGTACCGCCCGGAGTCGAGCAGCGTCCCCGTGGCCGCCGCGGCATCCGCCTCGGATTCCCCGGCGACGAAGCGCCGCACCATCTTCCGGGTCGCGGTCAGCCCGGTCACCGTCCGTTCCACCCGCGGCGACCGCGAGGCCGCCAGCAGCGCCGGACGCAGCACGGTCGTGAACATCAGCGTTCTCCCGCTTCCGTCGCCACGGCCTGGTGCGGATACCGGTGATCGGTCGGCGGCACGAAGGTCTCCTTGATGGTGCGCGCCGAAGTCCAGCGCAGCAGGTTCTGCGCCGACCCGGCCTTGTCGTTGGTGCCGGAGCCCCGCGACCCGCCGAACGGCTGCTGTCCGACCACCGCGCCGGTCGGCTTGTCATTGATGTAGAAATTGCCCGCCGCGTACCGAAGTCGCTCGGACGCCGTCGCGACCGCCATCCGGTCGTCGGCGATCACCGCGCCGGTGAGTCCGTACGACGACCCGCGATCGACCAGATCCAGCACCGCGTCGAACCCGTCCGGCGTCGCGTCGTCGTAGACGTGCACGGCCAGAATCGGCCCGAAGTACTCGGTCCGGAACGCCTCGTCACCCGGATCCTCACCCAGCAGGACGGTCGGCTCGACGAAGTAACCCACACTGTCGTCGGCCCGCCCGCCGGTGAGCACGGTCAGACCGGGTGTCGCCTTGGCCCGCTCGAGGGCGTCGACATTGCGGTCGAAGGCGCGCCGATCGATCAGCGCCCCACCGAAATTCGTGAAATCGGTGACGTCGCCGTAGGTCAGCTCCGACACCTTGCCCAGGAAGTCCCCCGACATGCGCGACCACACCGATTTCGGAATGAACGCCCGCGACGCCGCCGAACACTTCTGCCCCTGGTAGTCGAACGCCCCGCGAATCAGCGCCGTGCTCAACACGTCCGGATCCGCCGAGCTGTGCGCGACCACGAAATCCTTGCCGCCGGTCTCGCCGACCAGCCGCGGATAGGTGTCGTAGCCGGCAATGTTCTCGCCGACCGTGCGCCACAGCCGCTGGAACGTCCCCGTCGACCCGGTGAAGTGAATGCCCGCCAGCCGCCGATCGGCCAGCGCCACGGCCGACACCTCGGGACCGTGGCCGTGCACCAGATTGATCACGCCCGGCGGCAGCCCCGCCGCCTCCAGCAGCCGCATCGTCCAATACGCCGAAAACGCCTGTGTGGGTGAGGGTTTCCACACCACCGTATTGCCCATCAGCGCCGGCGCGGTCGGCAGATTGGCCGCGATGGCGGTGAAATTGAACGGCGTGACCGCGTACACGAACCCTTCCAGCGGCCGGTACTCCACCCGATTCCACACCCCCGGCGTCGAGATCGGCTGCCCGGCCAGGATCCCGCGCGCGAAGTGCACATTGAACCGCCAGAAATCCACCAGCTCACACGGTGCGTCGATCTCGGCCTGATACGCGGTCTTCGACTGCCCCAGCATGGTTGCCGCCGCCACCGTCTCCCGCCACGGTCCGGCCAGCAGATCCGCGGCCCGCAGGAATACCGCCGCCCGCTCGTCGAACGACAGCTCCCGCCACCCCGGCGCCGCGGCGGTCGCCGCCTCGATGGCGTCGGCCGCATCCTGCGCCTCGGCCATCGTGATGGTCCCGAGCACCGCCGAATGCCGGTGCGGCTGCACGACATCCACTACCTCCCCCGCACTCCGCCGCTCCCGCCCACCGATCACGTGCGGAATCTCGAGCGGCGTCGCGGCGAGTTCGGTGAGCTCGGCCTGCAGTCGCGCACGCTCCGGGGTGCCGGGCGCGAAGGTCCCCACCGGTTCGTTCACCGGCGGTGGAGTGACTGTGACGGCGTCCATGACAACCTCCTGGCGGATTGTGGCCCGTGTCACCGGGCGAGTACGCCGAGTCAACCCCGAATCGCGCCACGGATATTGAGCCGATCAGCCAAAGAACCACCGAACCTGTTGTACGTTCGGCTGAACACCGCCGGCGCACTCGTGCCCGGATCGATGGCGCTGTTCCGGCCACGACCCACAGGGCCGAGCGTGCCGGCGCGGCAGTACCCAGGCTTTGAACACCGGAGACAGCATGACCGCAGACGAACGCCACACCTCCACCGGTCTGCGGGCCGCCGAGCTCGACCGAACCGGAGTAGCGCTGCGGGAACTGCTGGGGGCACTGGGCACGACGCTCGTCGAACTGGTCGACGCACCGCTCGGGGACGAGGTGGCCATCCGGTCGGTGGCGCTGGTCGACAGTTCGGACCTGAGCTCGGAAACCGTTGCGCACGCACCCATGTCGGACATGTATCTGCACGTGGGTATCGCCGAGGCCGAGGCCGTGCGGTGGCTCGAGGAGGTCGCCCAGCGGGCACCGGCGCAACGACCCCGCGCGGTGCTGTCGAAGTTCGCGGCCGCGGCGGGCGGGTTGCGGCGGGCCGCGCTGCGGGCGGGGGTGGCGGTGGTCGGGGTGCACCCGCAGGCCCGCTGGGATCACGTGTACCCGCTGATCCGGCGGATGCTGGATCGCACCGGCCCGGCCCGCGACAGCGCGGACCAGGATCTGCTGGCCGCCGATACCGACTTGTTCGGGCTGGCGCAGATCATCGCGCAGAACGCGGGCGGCATGGTCACCATCGAGGACGCGCACTCGCACGTGCTCGCCTACTCGGCCTCCAATGATGCCGCGGACCGGCTGCGGATCCAATCCATCCTGGGCCGGGAGGGGCCGCGCGAGTATCTGCGGATCCTGCAGCAGTGGGGTGTCTTCGACCGCCTGCGGCACACCGACGAGGTGGTCGACCTGCCCGCGCACGCCGAGCTCGACATCAAACACCGTCTGGCCGTGGGGATTCGGCGGCCGGGCGAGGGCAGCGCCGCCACCGTGCTCGGATCGATCTGGCTGCAGGAGGGCGAGCGGCCGTTCAAGTCCGACGCGGCCGAAGTGCTGCGGGGCGCGTCGGCCATTGCCGCGCGCATCATCTCGCGCAGCCTGGACGCGCCGTCCACCGAGGCCCTGCTGATCCAGCGCCTGTTCGGCGCGCGCGGCGGCGGTGTCGATGTGCCGTCGGTGGCGAGTGCGCTGGGCATCCCGGTGACCGGCCCGGCGGCGCTCATCGGGTTCGCATCCTCCGGCGCGACCCCCGCCGCCGCGGAACTGTCGGCGCTGGGCAGCACACTTCGCCTGCGCGCGAGCGCCTTCCGCCGCGACTCGCTGGCGACCCTCATCGGTGACCGCGCCTATATCCTGCTCCCCCGCTACCACTCGGCCCGCGCGGTCACCGCCTGGACCCGGCAGCTGGTCGACCAGCTGGAAACCACCGGCGGCCCGATCCTGCGCGCCGCCATCGCCGTTCCCGTCGCCGAGCTGACCGACGTCGCCCGCGCCCGCCTCGAGGTGGACCGTGTCCTGGACAGCACCGCGGCGGACTTCCCGAAGGATCGGGTGACCACCCTCGCCGAATCCCGTACGGCGGTACTACTGGGCGAGATCCTCGATCTCATCGCCGCCCGCCCCGAACTCGAGGACCCGCGCCTGACCGCCCTGTTCGACTACGACCGCAGCCACGCCGCGCAACTCGAGGCCAGCGTCGACCACTACCTGCGCCATCACGGCGATGTACGGGCCGCGGCCACGGCGTTGCGCATCCACCCGAACACGCTGCGCTACCGCCTGCGCCGCGCCCAGGACATCACCGGCATCGACCTCGACGATCCGGCCGATCGCCTACTGCTCGAACTGCAACTGGCCCGCCACCGCCGCGGGGCGGACCGGACTCGGCACCGGCCGACCCGACGCTGAGCAACCTCCCAGCGCGGTGCCGGCCTATTCCGTCAGCGCCGCTTCCAGAATCGGCCACGATTCATGGAGGTCCTTTTGCCAATCCGGCCAGGAATATTAAGCGAAATGCCGATGACTTATGGCAGCGACACCGAAAGATATTTTGCTCGATTGGAATTTCCGCGGATGGTCAGTGACCCGGACCGGTGCACCCCGGCGGCACCAGCCGACCGGCCAGCAGATCCTCGATCCACCCGGTGGTCAGTGGAATGGACAGCGCGCCGACGATGAAGTGCTCCCCCGGGAACGGCTGCAACCGCACCCGGGCGCCTCGCGCGCACCATTCGTCGAACAGGTGCTGCGCGCCCGCGAAGGGAACGAAGATCTCATTGACGCCGTGGAAGAGGAACACCGGCGCGGCCGGCGCGCTGCGGCCGGGGCGGTTCTCTTCCAGAATCCGCTGCACCGCAGGCAGTTTCAATGGATCCGGCACGACCGAGAGCTGGTCCGCCCGCAGCGGCGCGATCAGCCCGAGCGCCGTCTCCTGCGAAATGCAGATATCGCGGAACATCCGCGCCAACCGCCACCCATTGTCGTTGAACAGGCCCATCAGTTCCGGGTACTCGCGCGCCAGCCCGAGCACCGCCGCCAGCAGGACCCCGGTAGCCCAGTTGCCGTTCATGGCGGGCAGCAGCGTCTGATAGTCCGCCGGGGTCCCCCCGAGTATCACGCCCGCCAACCGGATCTCCGGCGCATAGGTCGGCGCGAGCTGCGCCGCCCAGCTGGTGGCGATCGAACCGCCGGAATAACTCGTCATCAGCACCGGCGTCGCCGGGCCGAGTTCCGGCATGTTCGCGCGGGTGACGCCCCGGATGGAATCGAGCACGGCGTGCCCGCCCATCAGCCCCGCCGCGTATGCCTGCCGCGGGCCCTGATGGTCGGGAACGACCACCGCATAGCCCTTGGCCAGAATCAACCGGATCGCCACGACATCGGCCGACACAGCCCGCTTGAGTTCCGTGGAGGGCGCACAGGACTGCCCCAGCGAGGAGATCGGAAGGTTGTACGACACCAGCGGTCTCGGGCCCGACCCCTCCCACGCCTCGTTCGGCAGCAGCAGGGTGGTCACGATGGCGACCGGCTGATTGTGGGAGTCGGTGGACCGCACCAGCAGCTGGTAGGCGCGGGCGGCGGGAAACAGGCTGTCGGTGGTACGGGCGGAGAGCACGAAGCCCGGCGGGCGGGCCTCGAAACCGGGCGCGGGCGTAAAGAAGGGGTCGGTCGGCGGCGACGGCAGCACGCTGGCCGGATCGTGCGCCGGATTCAGCAGATCCGAGATGGGATCGGCGTGCGCATGCAGTGGGAGCAGCGCCGTCACCAGCGCCACCAGCATCCATATCCGTGTGAACCGGACAGCAGCCACGAGGAGAGATCGTCACACGTGGTCCGCTGCACGGCCCGGATTTGCCTCGGCGCGGCGGTTCGGGTCCCACGGGAAACGCACACAACCGACAAATCGCCGGGTTGATCTGACACCCTGTCCCAATGAGGTGGTCGATCGTCTTGCTCGCCGTGCTCGTACTGGCCGCCGGGTGTGCTGCGCGGCCATCGGATTCGCCCTGGCGCGAGGTATCGTTGCCGCAGCACGGGGCTCGGGTGCTGGAGTTCGCGCCGATCGCGGGCGGCGTGCTCGCCCTGGGCTCGATCCCGGCCGGCGACGGACGTGCCCCGGCCGCCTGGTCCTCCTCCGACGGCACGCGCTGGACATCTGTCCCCGTCCGGCCCGACAGTCCGTACGGCGCACTGGCGGAACTGATTTCGGCGGGCACCGGCACGCACACCGTGGTGCTGGGTCAGGCTTTCGGTGGCGCGCACAGCAATCCGCGCATGACCATCTGGAGTGGCGACGGCCGGGGCCTCACCGAACACACCCAGGCGATGGAGATGTTCGGCGGCCCGCACGCCATCGCGGTGACCGCGGCGGCCGCGCGCAACGGCACCGATCTGCTGGTGGGCGGCTGGGACGGCGACAACGGCCGCTACGGCGCCGCGTTCTGGACCTCCTCGGACGGCGCCGACTGGCAACGCCACGCGGACGATCCGGCGTTGTCGTCCGCACCCGGCGAGCAGACCGGCGCGGCCGGGGTCGGCATCGGCGAGCAGGGCTTCGTCATCGTCGGGGAAACCTTGCGCGACAACATCCTTCGGCCACTGGTGTGGACCTCGCCCGACGGCCTCGGATGGCGGCGTCACGAGCTGCCCGGGGCGAGTGCCGTCGCCGCGCGCGTCGGCTGCGGCAGTGCCGGCTGCACGGTGCTCGGCCAATCCATCGGCGCTACACCGCACCTGCTGTGCTGGCCGTCGGCCGAGGCCGACGCCGTGCCCGGTCCGGGCGCGTCAACGGTCGACGTGCTGCAGGTGCTGCCGACCGCGTCGCGCGTCCTGAGTCTCGTGGCGCTCGACCACGTGGTGCAGCTGGCGTCGATGATGCCGAATTGCACTGAATGGCAACAGATTTCCCTGCCGGTGAGCGCGCCCGGGGCTCGCATGGCCGCGCTGCCCGCCGGCCTGCTGCTGGCCACCACCGAGGCCGATCGCAGCAGACTCTGGCTGCATGCCCTGCCCTGATGGCAGGGCACCGGTCACCGCATCACCATGCGACGGGGAGCGACCGCACCCCGTACACCATGGCGTCGTACTTGAAATCGATCTCCTCGGTCGGCACGGTCAGGCGCAGCCCCGGCACCCGCCGGAACAGCGTCTGCAGCACCATGCCGAGTTCGATGCGCGCCAGCTGCAGACCGATGCACTGGTGCCGGCCCGACCCGAAGGCCAAGTGCTGCGCGGCATTCGAGCGCGCCAGGTCCAGGGTGCCCGGCTCGGCGAAGACCTCCGGGTTCCAGTTCGCGGTGGCCAGGTCGAACACGATCGGGTCGCCCGCGCGGATCACCTCGCCGCCGACCTCGATGTCTTCGATGGCGACCCGCCGCAGCCCGGTGTCGACAATGGTCATGTAGCGGATCAGCTCGTCGACCGCATTGCCGAGCACCTGCGGGTCGTCGGTGTCGCGAATGATCGCCAGCTGCTCGGGCCGGTCGAGCAGTGCGATGACGGCCAGCGTGATCATGTTCGCGGTGGTCTCGTGCCCGGCGACCAGAATGCCGACCGTCTGCAGCGCGGCCTCCCACACCTGCAGCTCACCGTCGCGCACCAGTTCGGCGACATCGGAGAGCAGATCCTCGGCCGGGTTCTCGGTCTTGGCCTCGACCAGCTTGTTGAGGTAGCCGAGCATCTCCAGCGTCGACTGCTGCTGCTCCTCGGCGGTGGCATTGCCGCCGAAGCCGAGTTCGGTGGCCTCCTGGAAGAACGCGTGGTCCCCGTAGGGGACGCCCAGCAGTTCGCAGATCATCAGCGATGGCACCGGCAGCGCCAGCGCCTTCATCAGGTCCGCCGAGTTGCCCTGCGCCAGCATGGCGTCGATGGTCTCGTCGACGTGCTTCTGGATATTGGGCCGCATGGCCTCGAGCCGCTTGGGGGTGAACGGCTTGGCCAGCATGCGCCGGTAGCGGGCGTGCTCCTGGCCATCGGTGTTGAACATGGTGCGCGGGCTCATCTCCGCGACCGTCTTCATCCCCTCGTGGATGTGCGGGTAGGAGGGGTGGTGGTTGTCGGCGCTGACGCGGGCGTCGGCGAACAGCTCGCGCGCCTCGGTGTAGCCCGTGATCAGCCACGGCTGCTTGCCCTCCCAGGTCCGGACCTTGGAGATCGGGCCGGCGTCGGCGAGTTCGCGGATTTCCGCGGCGGGCGCGAACGGGCAGCTCGCGGCGCGGCGACCGGGATAGAAGGTCGGCTCGGCGGGGGCCTTGGTGCTGGACTCAGGCATGTTCGGGTCAATCCTCGATCTGGATGGCTTGCGCTGGGCAGAATTCGGCGGCCGTTCGCACGGCCGGGGCCTGCTCCGGCGCCGGACTCTCGTCGAGCAGCACGACGACACCGTCGTCGTCGCGCTGGTCGAAGACTTGGTCGGCACGCAGCACACAATGACCGGCTGCGATGCACTTCTCTTGACTGACAGCAACTCTCATGGCGTGTCCGGCCGCGAGTCAGCCACGATCCGCGTCGGCGTCGCAGATGCGACGAACCTGCTCCCGGATCGCCTCGGTCACGCGGCCCATCAGGGCGTGACTGTTGCGGGTGGTGTCGTAGTTGACGTGAATGACGAGCCGCTCGGCGACGGTCCACACGGTCAGCTTCGGCGGCATGCCCTTGGCCATGCCGAACACCTCATCGGCGACGAACTCGAGCCCGCCGGGGATCGAAGGCGTCTGTTCCACACCGAGATTCGACATGCCCAGCGTGGGCTGCGCACCGAATATCGCGGCGGTCTCCGGGTCGAATGCGCGCTGCGAGGCCCGCATGAACAGGGCCGGGAACCGGGCGTCGAGGGCGGCGCGCATGGCCACCTCGGTCGCCTTGGCCAGCTCGATCGGGTCGGTGTCGGCGGCGGCGAAGACCGGGGTGGCTACCCCGCCCGCGCAATTGAGCAGCGTCGACTGCGGGATCGGCTCGGCGAGCGAGGCGCGCAGATCCACCGCGTGCCCGAACACCATCGGCACCGGCCCGGAATCCGCCTCGAGCTGGCTTCGCACCGCGACCATGGCCGCGCCGGTGACCAGGCTGTTGACCGAAACACCCTGTGCGCGTGCGGCACCGAAGAAGGCCGCGCTCTGCTCGGGGTCCACCACGACGCGCTGGGTGGCGAACCGGCCCACCGGGTCGCCGACGCCGTCGCCGTCACGGGGCAGCTCGAGTGGCGCGGGCACCGCGTCACCGGCTGCCGCGATGCCGCGCAGCATCGCGACCAGCTCGTCGACCTCGGCCTCGGTGACACTGCCCGCCAGCAAGGTATCGATACCGTCGACCAGCTCGTTGTCCGAATTCGACGGCGGCAGTGGCGAACCCGCCAGCTGGGCGCCGTAGCGCTGCCACATGTCGTCGCGCAGCGCCAGCGCCGACCGTCCATCGCACATGCCGTGGTGCATGATCAGCACGATCTGGTCGAGACCGCCCTCACGCAGCACGTGCGCCTTGAAAAGGCCGGTGCTCCAGTCCTGTTCGATGTTGACCAGCCGCTGATAGCCGTCGGGTCCCCACTCGGTGACCTCGAGCGGGGGCTGGTACTCCTCGCGAACCCGGAAGACCGGCTCACCTCCGGGCTCGTGGACCATGACCGCGCGCAGCAGCGCGTGGTCGGCGGCCAATTCCGCCAGCACCCGGCGCATGACGTCGGGATCGATCTCACCGCGCACCGTGGTCGCGACGAACAGCGGCACACCGGCTTTCGGCACGTCGCCCCAGCGGGCGTCGGGGTCGAAATGCTTGAACTCGAAGGACGATAGCGGTCGTTGACTACTCATGAAGCGCTGGCACTCCCCATTGTGAAACATGCCCTTCCGACCATACACACGACTGGGACAATCGTCAGGACTGTTGTCAGGAACCGGTTCCGGCTCCGAGTGCCCGAATGCCTTCCGGCACAAAGAATGTTGCCTGGCCTGCCCAGATGCTACGGGTGCACGAGGTGACCGGCCTGTGCGCTGAAGGCAAGGGCACCAGCGCCTTCGAGTTGCGACGCTGAACTGAAGCGCAGCTCGTTCAGAACGATCGCCATCCGTACGATGGTCGAAATCCCAGGGCACGTGCCGATTCGAGGGCTCGGCGGACTGAACCGCACTCGCGGGGAAACCGCCCGGCGGCCCGGACGGTTCCGGACACCGGATGAGTGACGCACATCACTGCGCCGGGATGTCGCAGCGCGAGGGTTCGGCGGCCACTTGTGTCGTCGAGTCGTCACCACCCCGAGGAGTAATCGACATGACCAGAATCGGCATCATCATCGGCAGCACCCGGCCCGGCCGCAACGGCGAGAAGGTGGCCCGCTGGGTACAGGCCATCGCCACCGAACATGCAGGCGAGACAGCCGAATTCGAGCTGATCGATCTGTAGGATCACCAGCTGCCCCTGCTGGACGAACCCGTCCCGGCGGCCCGCACCCGCACACCCGCCGCTTCGCCGAGCACGTCGGCTCCTGCGCCGCCTTCATCTTCGTGACCGGCGAATACAACACCGCACCCCCGTCCTCCCTCACCAACTGCATCGACCTGTATGCCGAATGGCCCTGCAAGCCGGTCGCCGACGTCGGCTACGGACCGTTGACGGGGTATCGGTCACCGGCAACAACCGACCCGTATCGACGAGCCGGTCGTGCCGCTTGCGTGATGCTCTCGTCAGGTAGGGCCGCGGGTGGAGCGCTCGCTCGTTCCTCGGATGTCAGCCGACCTGAGCTGTGAGCGGGGCGCTGATATCACCGACGGCGTGCAACGTGTTGTACGCCTGCGCCAATGCCGCGATTCCGGCCGGGACGCCGGTCACCACGCCACCGACAATGGGGCCCACGGCCGCCCCGATCCCCAGGCCGGGGAGGCAGCCACCGATCGCACCGACGATCGCGCCGACGACGCATCCGCCCACGAGTCCTACAACGCCACCGGCCATGGTGCCCACGGTCGCGGCCAGCATGAACTCGTTGCCCGCCTGACTCAGCGCATTCTCGATATCGGCTTGCGGATCCGAGCCGTCGATCGCGGCAACCGGGGTCGCAACCGAGGCGGACGGTGAAAGAGGCTGCACCGCAGCGACATCAGCCTGATCTGTGGTCCTCTGATCCTGGGTCGCCGGCGGCGTCGACGGTGTCGCGCTGTCCCGGGCATCGGCGCTCAGGATGGTCGGTTCGATTTCTCCGGCCGTCAGAGTGGTCGGTGCGGGTGCGGCTGTGGCCGCCTCTGCCGTGAGAGTCATCAAGGTCGTGGCCATCGCGGAGGCGACGATGATGCGGGTGCGGCGATTCACTGGATCTCCTCGGTTGTTGCTTCGTTGCTGTGCCACCAGACGAAATGAACTGTGCGGCACGGAAATCGGAGGCAAACCGGTTGCATGACGGTCTGTCCCGATCTCGTTCTAGGACCGCGGGTTTACGCGGATTCGGGGGCGGGTTCCAGGACGACGAAGATCTTCGAGGAGGGTTCGAGAGTCTCCCATTTCCCGGTGAATCCGCGCGGGAACAGGAATGCCTCACCGGCCCGGAACACTCGCCGCTCGCCGGAGTCGTCGGTCACCGCGACACTGCCGGTGAGCAGTACGCAGATTTCGTCGACCGGATAGTCGACCACGTGCAAGATGCCCGCCTGGCCCTCCCAGGCACTGCCGACCATGCGGCCGGTGGCGTCGGAGCAGCCGCGCCATTCGACTTCCTCCCAGTCCGGGGAGGCGGTCCAGCCTTCGGGCCACTCGGGCACCACCCGGGTGCCGATGCCCAAACCGATCGCGCGCACATCCTTGACACCGATGGTCATGAGTTACCCTTCTCCGCTTGCGAGGCCGCGCCGAGCCGGCGCAGTGCGTTGTGTGTGATCTGTTCGGTGAAGAAGTCGCGCTCGATGAGGCCGTTGACCCATTCGCACGACCCGGCGTTGACGACAGTGCCCGCGCCGCGGGTGAAGACGCCGACCATGCCCGCGCCGTAACGTCGATCGCGCTGGTATTCGGGTACGTCGTCGCCATAGATGAACGGGAGCATCATTTCCGCCTCGAACTCCGGTGCGCCGAGCGGGACCTCCGCGTTCCACCGGTCCTCGGCGCCTACCACCGCCGGGGCCAGCGCCAGGATCTCGAGGGTCTCCGGGGCGCCATCTTCGAAGGTCGGGTAGGGCAGCCCCTTCCGGAAGGTGTAGTCGACGCCATCGAGCTCGAACGCCGCCGTGCAGACCGGGGCGCCGCCGATCACGTCGCCGTAGTACAGGTCGGTTCCCTCGAAAAGCCAATGCTCGGGCCGATATACGGTGAATCCGCCGCTGGAGCGCGGCACCGCGTTGCCGTACCGGCTGTACACACCGCCGAAACCGGTCAAACCCATGGTCTGTGCGCCGGGGCGGCCGACGATCGGAGCGTCCCACACGGTGGTGACCCGGCTCGGATCGGTTTCGTAGAGCGGGTCGAAAGCGGGGAGCTTGTAGCAGGTCTGGGTGGCACCGGTGTCGTCGAGGCGGACCTGCCAGAGGAAGTTTCCGGCAAAACGAGCGACATTGCCCCCGTTGTCGACGAAATCGTCTACGGCGTCCCGCATTTCGGCCGTCCAATACTCGTCGTGACCGACGATCACCAGACATTGGTAGTCACGCAGTGATTCCGGGCGGACGTGCAGATCGTGCTGGGTCAGGTAGTCGAAGTCGTAGCCGTGGTTCTCGGCCCACACCACGAACGGCCGTTCGTAGGTCGCCCAGAACGCGTCGGCGTGATGGCGGGAGTAGCCGTTGGCGAACGCCCACTCATAGGCTTCGTGGTGCGGCTGCCAGAACGGTGGCGGAGTGTATTCGTGTCGGCTGCGCGGTGCGCCGACGGGTTTGCGCAGCATCCCCCGGGCGATGGGGCGTTGGGTGGACACCACCGGCGCGGGGACGTCGATCTCCGGGTCGTCACCGAGACCGCGGTAGTGGTTGGCGCCACCCCAGTCGTTGTAGGCGGTCATCGTCGCGGTGGTGAGCATCAGTGCGTACCGGGTGCGTCCGGTGACGGCCGCCCGCAGGACGAAGAAGTGTTCGCGCTCGTAGATCCGGCCTTCGACCTCGATCCGGGCGATCACCAGGTACAGACCCGAGCGCCATTGCGGGTCGACGGGAATGCGCGCGGCGACTGGCCAGCCGCAGCCGACGGTATAGCTGTCGGGCGGTGTTGGATGGGACTTGCCGGGCAGATCTTCGAGCCGGTACACGGTCTTCGGGTGTGCACCGTCGCGCACCACTTCGAGACGGTAGCGGTCGGCGGTGGTGTGCACGTGCACCGCGACCGTGTCCCCGGCGGTATAGGAGAATTGGTCTGTGTAGCACCAGATCTCGGGTGACAATGGATCGCCACCGGGGATTTCGCACTGCCAGCCCGGTACGGTCCACGCGTGTCGCGGAAACCGCTGTTGTTCAGTCATCGAACCACCTCTGCTGTGAGTAGGGCTTCGGTACCGCCGGACAGCTGCCGGTATCGATCGGGCGCCGCGGTGCGCAGCCACAACGCTCGCCCGGCTCCGAGGAGGAATCCCACCGCCAAGGGGGAGAGCATGATCGCGTTGCCCATCGGTCCGAGCCCGGTCAGCATCGGCATGTTCTGCATGAGCAGCACGAGTACGACGGCGAGGAACACCGCGGCCAACCCGGGTGCGATCAGCCTCTGCCACAGGGTTTCTCCACCCGGGGCAGGCCGCAGATAGCGAATAACCGCTGCGCAGACGGCGATTTCGAGCACCATGACGCCGACCAGCGTCGGAGTGTTGGTCCACAGCACGATCTGGCTGTACGGGTCCAGGGACGTCAGGCCGAAGCCGATCAGGGTACCGGTCACCACGAGGGTATGTGCGAGCCCAGCCGAACTCGGGGTCTTGGTCCGTGCCCCGGCACGGCTGAACCACTGCGGCAGCACACCGTCCCGGCCGAGCGCGAACAGGTACCGCGCTCCGGCGTTCTGCAGCGCGAGCGCGCCCGCGAAGAAGCTGGTGATGATCAGCACCTGCATGACCGACGTCATTGTCGCGCCGACATATTCGGTATTCAGGTTGAAAACCAGCTGGGACGGGTCGCCGGCCAACAGCGCGGCCAGCCGGTTCGGGCCCGCGGCCATGAGGATGACCCAGGAGATGAAGGTGTAGACCACCGCCAGCACGCCGATCGCGATATAGGTGGCACGCGGGACGGTGCGGTGTGGGTCTCGGGCCTCCTCGCTGTAGATGGCGGTCTGCTCGAATCCGATGTACACCACGAAGGTGATCGCGAACAGCGCGCCGATCGATCCGGTCATCAGGTGTGCGGGGTTGAAGCTGCCCGCCGAAAGCCCTTCATGGCCACCGCGAATCAACACGGCGACGGCCAGTACGAACAGAATCCCCACCTCGGTCACCAACAAGACCGCGAGCACCTTCGCACCGATGTCGACCTTGAGATACGACAGCAGCGCGACGATCAGCCCGAGTGCGACCGCCGTCACCTGCCACGGCACGGAGACTCCGGTGATCATCGAAATCGCTGCTGATCCGAAAATGCCTGTGGCAGCGAGGAATCCGATTTGACCGAGGGCGTAGGAGAGATAGGCGACCATGGCCGCGCCGGCCCCCACCGTGGGTCCGATACCCCGGCTGATGTAGGCATAGAACGCGCCGCTGTTGTGCACGTGCTTACTCATGGCCGTGAAGCCGACCGCGAACACCGCGTAGACGATTCCCGCGATCAGGTATCCAGCGGGCGCGACCTGGCCGGCGACCATGAATCCGAGCGCGGCGAAACCGGCCATGACCGTCAGCGGTGCGGCGGCGGACAAAACGAAGAACACAAGATGGGCGGAGCCGATCACGCCGGATCCGAGCTCGGTGGAAGACTCTTGCGGCGCACCAGATTCAGCGACGTTCACGGGCGTACCTGCTCCGCGCGCGGCGAGGCATGCCCGGCGGCGGCTGCTCGGTTGCATGCCAGCACCGACAGCAGTTCATAGGCCGTGTGCGCGGCGGCGATTCCGGTGATCTCGGCATGGTCGTAGGCCGGGCTGACCTCCACGATGTCCGCGCCCACGATGTCGAGCCCGACCAGCCCGCGCAGGGTGGCCAGCAGCTCACGGCTGGACAGACCGCCCGATTCCGGAGTGCCCGTGCCGGGGGCGAAGGCGGGGTCGAGCACGTCGATGTCTACCGACACGTACACGGGACCCGTGCCGAGTCGTCGGCGCATGCGCTCCACGACCTGCACTACGCCCTCGTACTGATAGTCGTCGGCGTGCACCACCTGGAAGCCCAGGCACTCGTCGGATCGCAGATCATCGGAGCTGTACAGCGGGCCGCGTACGCCGACGTGCAGGCAACGCCGCGGATCCAGCAAACCCTCCTCCGCGGCGCGCCGGAATGGGGTGCCGTGGGTGAAGCGCGCACCGAAGTAGGTGTCCCAGGTGTCGAGGTGCGCGTCGAAATGTACAACGGCGACAGGGCCGTGCTGGGCGGCGACCGCACGCAGCAGCGGTAGCGCGATGGTGTGATCACCGCCGATGGTCAGCAGGCGGGTCCCCTTCGCCAGCCAGCCCCGAGCCTCGCTCTCGATGGTCGCCACAGCCTCGTCGATGTCGAACGGATTGACCGCGATGTCCCCTGCATCGGCAACCTGGTGGACCGCGAACGGATGGATATCCAGCGCGGGGTTGTACGGCCGCAGCAGCTTGCTGGCCGCGCGGACATGTCCCGGGCCGAAGCGCGCTCCGGGGCGGTAGCTGACCCCGGTGTCGAAGGGAACTCCGACGATCGCGACGTCGGCCCTGCCGACCTCGTCGATACCCGGCAGCCGGGCGAAGGTGGCCGGGCCGCAGTACCGGGGAACTCGGCTCGCATCGATCGAGCCGAGGGATTGCTGGGAAGACATGGCAAGAGGCTAGATGCGCACCGCGCCCACCACACATCGACGCGGTGTAGAAATATCCGCGAATTTGTTGGACACTGCGTCCATGCCTTTGACCGTCGCGGACCTGCTCGAACAGCCACAATTGCGACTCGAGCTGATCGCTGGACAAGAAGCCATCCACCGCGCGATCGATGCCGCTCATGTCACCGAGTTGTTGCGCCCCGGCAATTGGCTCCAGGGCGGCGAACTGCTGATGACCGCAGGACTCCAGCTGTCCGCGGACGAGACACAATGTCGCGACTTCGTGCGTGACGTCGTCGGCGGCGGCGCGAGCGCGCTGGCGTTGGGGCTGGGGCACGGCCTGCCCTATCGGCAAGCGCCGGCCGCCCTGATCGAAGCCGCTGAGGCCGAAGGGATTCCGCTGCTGCTGGTGCCGGACGAGACTCCGTTCATCGCCGTCACCAAGGCGGTTTTCGCGGCGCATGCCGCCGAAGAACGGCAGCGACTCGAACGCACGCTGACCGTGCAACGAAAATTGACGGTCGCAGCCGCATCGGGCCGCGGCCTGGATGGATTGATCGGCGTGTGGTTCGACTCGACCAAACTGCCCGCGCTGATCACCGATCCGCTGGGCCGGGAAATCGCCACCGTGGGCCACGGGACGAACCGGCTGCTGGATGCCGCACGCGAGCTCATCGACGAAGTGGCACCCCACGGGCTGCGCGGCAGCTCGGTGACCGATATCGACGGACGGACCCTCAGCGTGCAGCCGGTCGGCGCGAGGCGAGTGCGAGGATACGCCGTGCTGGTCGAATCGGAAGCCCGCGAAATCCGGCTCATGAAGTCGGCGTTGACCTCATTGGTCACCCTCGAACTCGAGCAACGGTATCTGGCGGGTGACGCCGAGCGGCGTGCTCGGGCGGCGACATTCGATCGGGTCCTCGCCCCCGGCGCGAGCGCGTCCGCTATCCGAGACATGTTCGACCAGTTCGGCATTCGCACCGGCTCGGTCGTCGGACTGGCCATCCAGCCCTTGCCGGAGCGCATCGAAGAGCTCGCCGCAGATCTGGCGTATGCATTACCCGGCGGTCTTGTTCGCACCGTGGGCGATGGCGTGGAGGCGATGGTGATCGACGGTACGGATCTGCCGCTGCTGCTGCGACGCTTCGCCGCCGATCACCCGGTGGGCATCGGCGACACTGTCGCGCCCGAAATGGCGGCATTGTCGGTACAGCAAGCACGTTCGCTGATTCCCGTGAGCGCTCGGCTCGGGCGCCCGGCGACCTCGCGGCAAGACAGCACCAGCAGCCTGCTGCTGTCGATTGCTTCCCCCGATGTGCTCGCGGCGTTCGCCGACAACACTCTTGCCTCGATCGATCTCGCCGATCAGACCGGTGAGCTGGTCAGTACACTCCGAGCCTGGCTCGACGCCAACGGAACCTGGGATGTCACCGCCGAGCGGCTCGGCGTGCACCGTCACACGGTCCGCAACCGGATCTCCAAGATCGAGAAACTGCTGGCGCGGTCATTGGATCCCGCAGCCACACGGCACGAGTTGTGGCTCGCCTTGCAAGTTCGGGACACGCTCGCCGCACCGGTCAGTGGTGAGCGCTCATGACGTGCTTGATACGGGTGTATTCCTCCACGCTGTAGATCGACAGGTCCTTTCCGTAGCCGGATTGCTTGAATCCGCCGTGTGGCATCTCCGCGGTCAGCACCATGTGGCAATTCACCCATACCGCACCGAAATTCAGCGCGCGCGCCATTCGTTCGACCGTGCCGTGGTCGCGGGTCCAGACGCTGGACGCCAGCGCATAGGGCACATCGTTGGCGTAAGCGACGGCCTGGGCCTCGTCGGTGAACGACTGCACCGTCAGCACGGGGCCGAAGGTCTCCTCCTGCACGATCGGATCACTCTGTCGTACCCCGGTGATGATCGTCGGCTCGACGAAGAAACCCTTCTCGCCCAACCGCTTGCCACCTGTCACGACGGTCGCGTGGGAAGGCAGTGCGGCCAGTTTGCCCAGTACGGAGTCGAAGTGGCGGCCATTGTTGAGCGGTCCGCAGAAGCTGTCCGGATGGTCGGGCTGCCCCGGTCGCAGACGCTGGGCACTCTTCACCAGTGCTTCCACCAGATCCGCGTGGATGGATTCGTGCACGAGTACGCGGGTGACGGCCGTGCAATCCTGGCCGGCATTGAAGAATGCCGCCTGCACGATGCCGGCCGCGGTGGACTCGGGATCGGCATCGGCGAACACTACTGCCGGAGCCTTACCGCCCAGTTCGAGATGAGCTCGTTTGAGCCCGCGCGCAGCCGATTCCGCGACCGCGATCCCGGCCCGCACCGATCCGGTGATCGAGGCCAAACCCGGCTCCGGATGCGCCACCAGCGCCGCACCTGTCCTCGCGTCGCCGAGGATCACGTTGAAAACCCCGTCCGGCAACAGGCTTGGGGTCAGTCCCGCCAGCACCAGCGTGCTCTCCGGCGTCGTGTCGCTCGGCTTCAGTACCACGGTGTTCCCGGCGGCGAGCGCCGGACCGATCTTCCACATGGCCATGAGAAACGGGTAGTTCCACGGCGTGATCTGCGCGACCACGCCGATCGGCTCGCGACGCACGTACGAGGTGAATCCGTCGACATATTCTCCGGCGGACCTACCCTCCAGCAGACGGGCCGCGCCGGCGAAGAACCTCAGCTGGTCGGCCCCCGCCGCGATCTCCTCAGCGTCGATCACCGCCTTAGGCTGACCGGTGTTGCGGCACTGCGCCTCAACCAGTTCGGTGCTGTGCGCCTCGATGGAATCAGCCAGCTCGAGCAGAGCGTTCTGGCGGTCCCGCGGCGTAGTTCTGCCCCACGCTCGGAAAGCCTGTGCGGCGGCCGTGACCGCTGAATCGACCTCGGCCTCGGTCGACACCGGCACGTGACCGGTGACCGTCTCGTCGACCGGATTCACCAGCTCGAGTGTGTCCGTCGATTCCGAGGCCACGAACCTGCCGTCGATGAAGTTCTCGAGCACACGACTCGCCATGCTTCTGTCCATCCTTGTGGGGAGTGATCAGGTCAAGTCTGCGGGCGGTAGCCCACATTGCGCTACGACGTCGTGTACAACGTTCAGGCGGTCCATTCGACACCACGTCGGGCAATGTGATCCGGCATCGAGCGGTAGGTCACGCGTGATCAGGGGGACTCGCTCGAATCGGTTGGGGTGGCCACGGAACCGCGATCGTCTAGCGGGCCAGTTCCTGACCCCCAACCCGATCAACCGCTACGAAATCGCGGGTAACACACCAGGAGTCGTCACCAACCCCGACGGCAGTATCGACATTTGGATCCAACCGCAGACCCCGCAGCCCGACCGTCAGGCGAACTGGCTGCCCGCCCCGGCCGACGGCCACCCGTTCATCCTCTTCGCCCGCTCCTACGTCCCCGGCCCCGACATCCTGTCGGGCGGCTTCACCATGCCCGCGGTCACGAAGATCGGCTGACCGGTTCCGGCGGCCGATTCCTTTCTCCGGTGGCGACGGTCTACCTGGTGACAAACCGAGAAGGAGTGCTGATCGCCATGACCATTCCCACCACCATGCGGGCCCTGCGGCAAACCTCGCTGCGGGGCCCGCAGGACCTGCGTCTGATCACCGACGCGCCGGTACCGGTTCCCGGTCCGGGCGAGGTCCTGATCCGAGTCGCCGCCGCCGGAGTCAATTTCGCCGACATCTCCCAGGCCCACGGCACCTTCCTGGGCGGACCGCGGCCACCGTACACGGCGGGGTTCGAGGCCGCCGGTGAGGTCGTCGCGGCGGGAGACGAAGTGGCCGAATCGCTTTCGGGGGCCCGCGTCGTCGGCGTGGGGGCCGGAGCATTCGCCGAATACGCGGTGCTGCCCGCGGCCTCGGCCATGCCGATCCCGGCCGGATGGACTGCCGAGCAGGCACTGGGGCTGGTCGTGAACTGGCCTACTGCGCTCGCCGCATTGAAACCGTTGGGCCGCATAGCCACTGGTGAGACGGTGCTGATCCACGCCGCAGCGGGCGCGACCGGACAAGTCGCGGTCACTATGGCCAAGCATTACGGTGCGACCGTCATCGCCACCGCCTCGCCGGGCAAACACGAGATCGTGCGGGGGCTCGGTGCCGACCACATGCTGGACTCACGGTCCGAGCACCTCCCCGCCGACGTGCTGGAACTGACCGGCGGCGCCGGGGCCGACCTGGTGCTCGAATCCGCCGGTGGCGCGACCTTCACCGCGAGCCTCGCCGCCGCCAAACGGGTCACCGGACGGGTCGTCGTCTACGGCATGGCAGGGGGCGACACCGCCATCACCAACTGGGAGTTGGTGTACAAGCACCAGATTCACCTCATCGGCCTCAATATCGGCGTGCTGATCCAGGCCGCTCCCCACGTTTTCGGCGAGGTCATGGCCGAAATGTTCGCGCTCATCGCAGCAGGTGTCCTCGCCCCCACCAGACCCGCCGCCCATGATCTCGCCGACGGGCCGAAGGTCCTCGCGGAAATGGAATCCCGCGCCACCATCGGCAAATTGGCCCTGCTGCCCTGACCATTCCGGATACCCGCTGACCTGGGTTTCGATTCCTTCGGACCGGCTGCCCGGTCGTAATGGGCGATGGACCCGATCAGCGGGCACACGATCCGGAAAGAGAGCAGCCCATGACAAGCAGCTATTCTGCAGCCCGGCGGCAGCCTAAACTCGCCGCATGACGGCGCACCTGGCGGAGGCGGCCGATCGGAGCCGCTTCGCCGCCGAAACCGAGCGATTCCGCCGGGAACTGCTGGCGCACTGCTACCGCATGGTCGGCTCGGCCCACGACGCCGAAGACCTGGTCCAGGAGACATACCTGCGTGCCTGGCGCTCCTACGCCGCTTTCGAGGGCCGCGCTTCGATGCGGACGTGGTTGTACAAGATCGCCACCAATGTCTGCCTGTCGGCGCTCGAGCCGCGCCGCATCCGAGTCCTGCCCTCGGGCCTGGGCGGTCCCGCGGACGGGTCCGAGGAAGCGCCGAGTCGTGTTGCGCCGGGCGAGGTTTCGTGGCTCGAACCATGCCCCGGCGGCTGGATCGCCCAGGTCGCGGACGATCCGGCCGCCGCGGTGGTCGCCCGCGAGTCACTCCGCCTGGCCCTCATCGCGAGCCTCCAGCATCTCCCCGCCCGCCAGCGCGCCATCCTCATCCTGCGCGAGGTCCTGTCCTTCTCCGCCGCCGAGACCGCCGAAATCCTCGGCACCACAACCGCGGCGGTCAAGAGCGGCCTGCAGCGGGCCCGCACTCGCCTGAACGAATTGCCCTCGGGCCCAGAGGAATTGCTCGAACCATCCGACCGCCGCGCGCGGGCGCTGCTCGACGGCTACATCGCCGCCTTCGAACACGCCGATGCCGCTCTCCTGGAACAGGTGCTGCGCGCCGACGCGACACTGGAGGCGACCCCGTTCCGCGATTGGCAGGCGGGCCGGGTGAATTGCATCCGCATGCTCGACGCCTACGTGATGGGCCGGCCCGGCGACTGGCGGATGCTACCCACTACGGCCAACGGCCGGCCCGCCGCCATCGAGTATCACCGGGACACCGATGGCGTGCTCCGCGGCCACGGCATCGTGGTCCTGGCTCCGACCACCACCGGTGTCCGCGGTGTCATCTCATTCCACGACCCGGCGCTGGTCGCATTGTTCGGGTTCCCCGAGGTGCTTGCGGAGTGAGTCGGTGGAAAAGGGTTCTCGCTGAGCGCTACTGCCGAGATTCGCGAATCCCTCACGGTGCAAATACATTTCATGCCCGATGGGTGGATAGGGATACCCGTAATTCGAGCCGATAAACCATCGACATAACTTTTGAATTGCGACCGCGCAAACCGGGCAAACAGCCCCTTGCCGACCAGCGTCGTTCGTGGCACCGTATACGAGGGTTTGGCTCAGTTCAACTCACGACGAGGAGTTTCGAAATGAGTAGCGAACTTACGTGCGATGCCTCACTCGAGAACGCCTTCGACTTTCTGCAGCTACAGCCCGAAAATTCCGCTGTGTTCGGCGCGGTAAATTCCCGGAAGCGGTCGCTGCATATCGTTCTCGCCGCTCCACCGTATTTCGACATCCCACCGGTCGGCTACGGCGGTATCGAGGCTGTTGTCGCCACGCTGGCCGATGAGCTGGTCGATCAGGGTCACCGCGTCACGCTGCTCGGCGCCGGCCACGCCGGTACCAAGGCCCGATTCGTCCGGGTCTGGGAGGATATCCAGTCCAAGCGGCTCGGCGAGCCGTACCCGGAGATCGTCAATGCCATGAAGACCTGGCAGATCATCGAGGCACTGCATGCCGAGGACCCGGTGGACGTCGTACACGATCACACCTTCGCCGGCCCGGCCAACGCGGCCGCCTACCGGGGGCTCGGGATTCCCACCGTCGTCACCGTGCACGGTCCGGTCGACCCCGAGATGCACGACTACTACCAATCGCTCGATCACAGTGTGCGGCTCGTGGCGATCAGCGACCGGCAGCGCGCGCTCGCGCCGGATCTGAATTGGATCGGCCGCGTGCACAACGCGATCCGCCCCTCGGAATGGCCATTCCGCACCGAAAAGCTCGACTACGCCCTGTTCCTGGGCCGCTACGCGCCCTACAAGGGACCCCACCTGGCGCTCCGGGCCGCTCACTCCGCCGGTGTGCGGCTGGTCCTGGCGGGCAAGCTCAACGAGCCGCCCGAGCACGAGTTCTTCGACAACTACATCGAGCCGCTGCTCACCGAGAGCGACGATGTGTTCGGCGAGGCCGACGCGACCGCGAAACGCCATCTGCTCGCCGGCGCGCGCTGCCTTTTGTTCCCGATTCGGTGGGAAGAACCCTTCGGCATTGTCATGATCGAGGCCATGGTCTGTGGCACACCGGTGATCGCGCTGCGCGGCGGTGCGGTGGAAGAGGTCGTCGAGCACGGCGTGACCGGATGGATCTGCGACGATCCCGACGAACTACCCGGATACATCGCCCGCGCCGATGAGATCGACCCCTACGCCTGCCGGGAGCGGGTCGAAAGGCTGTTCGCCACGGACCTGTTCGCGCAGGGCTACGAGGCGGCCTATCACCGGGCGATCGAGATGGCGGCGCAACGGACGTCGCGAACCGCCGTCCGGGTGCGGGTACCCGCGGGGACCCCGATCCTCAGCAGCCAGGCGCCAGGCGGTCGCCCGTGAGCGTATTCAATGCCGGCCCACCCGTTCTCATCGAGGGTGGCGCCGGCGTGATCACCCTCGTCGAGGCCGGAACCTTCTGCCTGTCCGACCGACTCGGGGACATTCACCCCGGCACCGCCCACGGTTTGTACTACCGGGACGCGCGCATCCTGACCCGATGGGAGCTGCGCGTGGACGGTCTTCCGCCGGAACAGCTTTCGGTGGTGGTGCGCGAACCCTTCCGGGCGCGATTCGTGGCCCGGAAGCCGCCACCGCACGGTGTCGCCGACGCGACGGTGCTGGTCCAGCGCCGTCGCGTCGTGGGTGAGGGAATGCAGGAGATCATCAGCGTGCTCAATCTCGGCGACGAGGACACCGCCCTGACGGTGGTTCTCGATGCCGAGGCGGACTTCGCGGACCTGTTCGCGGTCAAGGAGGGCCGCGCAGGCGGTGGCGGCGGCGAGTCGGCCGCCACCGAGCAGGCGCTGCGCTTCACCGACCGCAGTCAGCAGGGGCGTGGCATCATCATCACCGCCGGCGAGGACCCCGAGGTTCAGCCCGGATCGCTGACCTGGCAGGTGCTGGTCCCCGCACACGGCAGCTGGCAGACGGTGGTGCACTGCCAGCCGATCAACGACCATCGGGCCGTCCCGATGAACTTCGACGACGACGAACACAGCCCGGCGGACAAGATCCGCCGCTGGCGTGCCTCGACCACCACCCTCACCGCGAGCGGCGCCGGCCTCAACCTCATCCTGCAGCGCACCGAGACCGACCTCGGCGCGCTGCGGCTGGACGATCCCGCCGACGGCACCTCCTATGTGGCCGCCGGCGCGCCCTGGTTCATGGCCCTGTTCGGCCGCGACAGTCTGCTCACCTCGTGGATGGCGCTGCTGCTGGATTCGGACCTGGCCCTCGGAACACTGCGCCAGCTGGCGAAACTTCAAGGCACCGAGTCGAATCCGCTCACCGAGGAGGAACCCGGCCGCATCATGCACGAGCGGCGTTACGGTCCCGGCACTGATCGGGTGCTCGGCGGCACCGTCTACTACGGCACGGCCGACGCGACCCCCCTGTTCGTGATGCTGCTCGCCGAATGCCGCCGCTGGGGTATCGGCGCCGCGGCCGTACAGGAGTTGCTGCCGGCCGCCGATGCCGCGCTGGCCTGGATCGACACCGACGCCGACCTCGACGGCGACGGCTTCGTCGAGTACCGCCGCAAGACCGACCGCGGCCTCGCCAACCAGGGGTGGAAGGACAGCTGGGACGCGATCGGATTCGCCGACGGCCGCCTCGCCGACCCGCCGATCGCCCTGTGCGAGGTGCAGGGCTACGTCTACGCGGCCCGGATCGGCCGCGCCGAACTGGCCGAGGAGCTCGGCGACCACGCCCTCGCCGAGCGGCTGCGCACGCAGGCCGCCGACCTCAAAGCCCGTTTCGACGAGGCCTTCTGGATGCCGAAGAGCAGCTGCTATGCCCTGGCGCTGGACGGCTCGAAGCAGCCGGTCGATGTCGGATCGAGCAATCCCGGCCACTGCCTGTGGACCGGCATCGTGCCCGACGAACGCGCGGCCGAACTGATCGAGCGGCTGGGCGCGGCGGACCTGAACAGCGGATTCGGTTTGCGCACACTGTCTTCCACCGCCCGCCACTTCAATCCCATGGGTTATCACACCGGTTCGGTGTGGCCGCACGATACGGCCATCGCGGTGGCCGGTCTGATGCGCTACGGCCACATCCCCGGCGCACTGGACCTGAGTGTGAAACTCGCGAGCGGACTGCTCGAGGCCATCCTGGAATTCGGGGCCCGGCCGCCCGAACTGTTCTGCGGCTTCGCCCGCTCCGATTTCAGTTCCCCGGTGCCGTATCCCACCTCGTGCTCGCCGCAGGCGTGGGCGAGCGCGGCGCCCCTGCTGCTCATGCGATCGTTCCTCGGGCTGATGCCCGACGTCCCCGGGCGCACCCTCACCATCGCGCCGCGCCTGCCCGAGCGGGCGGGCATCATCCGGCTCACGGATCTCCGCCTGGGTCCGGCGACCGTATCCATCGAGGCGTGCGGCACCGACGCGAAAGTCCAGGGGCTGCCACCGGATTGGCAGCTGAACCGGAAATAGCGGCAGGCGGTGCCGGCCGATGCCGCAGCGGAAGGAAACGCTGATGACAATGCCTCCCAGCGCCTGCCCGGGCACCGGGCGTGGCGATCGGATGCGGAATGCGGTTGAGCGTCACGCCCGCCGGGCGGGGTCTGCACCCGGATCCGCCCATCGGGCGCGGTGGTGAGCACGGAGGCCGACCGCGCCGACAGCGATTCCGGGCGGGAGCTGTCGGCGTACAACAGTGTCGCGCAGTTGCGGAACGACATCTGGTGGCACATCGCCGATACCGCGCGGCGGCTGGCGGCGCTCGGCCCGGATGCGGGTACCGAGGTGGCGGAACTGGAGCGCTACCTCGCCGACACCGACCTGCTCGAGCCGTACCACAGTTACCCCGGCGGCCGGCTGGTGGCGCGGGCGCACGAGCTGGCCGGCACGGGGGCGTACGCCGAACTGACCCGGCTGGCCGAGACCATCGGCCGGGGGCTCGTCGGCGGCGCGTCGCTCGCGGCCGCGGCGAACGTCGGCGACCGGCCGCCCGCCGTGCTGGGCGAGGGGGCGGCGGCCACCGACCCCCGGCCGCACTTCGACATTCTGGTGGTCGCCGATCTGTCCGACAGCGAGGATCAGCGGCTGCGCGAAGAGATCCGAGCCATCCGCCGGCCGGAGGACGAGGCCGTCTACGACGTCGTGGTCGCGCCCAGCGTGGAGGACGCGGTGGTGGCGGCCCTGGTGAATCCGGGGATCCAAGCCGTCGTCGTCCGCTCCGACTTCCGGACCCGGTCGATGCGCGATCGCTCCCTGCTGGACCGCCTCGTCTCACCGGTCCAGCTCGCGGGTTTCGACCGGCTCGACACCGCGGCCCGGGTCTCGTCGGTCGCGCGCGAATTGCGTTCCCTGCGACCGGAACTCGACCTCTACCTGGTCGACAACGCATCGATCGAACTGCTGGCCGCGCAGCTCGGGCAGCACTTCGACTCGGTGTTCCTGCTGCAGGAGGATGTGCTGGATCTGCATCTGACGATCCTGCGCGGGGTGGCGCGGCGCCGGCGGACCCCGTTCTTCTCCGCGCTGACCGCCTACGCGCGAAAACCGACCGGCGTCTTCCATGCCATGCCGATCTCGCGCGGCAACTCGGTGGTGAACTCGCGGTGGATCCGGGATATGGGCGAGTTCTACGGGCTGAACATCTTCCTGGCCGAGACCTCGTCCACCGCCGGTGGTCTCGATTCGCTGCTGGAACCGCACGGCCCGATCCGGGAGGCGCAGGAACTGGCGGCGCGGGCGTTCGGGGCGCGCCGGACCTACTTCGTCACCAACGGCACCTCGACCGCCAACAAGATCGTCACCCAGGCCCTGGTGGCGCCCGGGGATGTGGTGCTGGTCGACCGCAACTGCCACAAATCGCACCACTACGCCCAGGTGCTGGCCGGGTCCCGGGTGGCCTACCTGGACAGCTACACACTCGACCGGTACTCCATGTACGGCGCGATTCCGCTGGCCGACATCAAGCGGACCCTGCTGACGTACCGCGCCGCGGGCCGCCTCGATCAGGTGCGGATGATCTCCCTGACCAACTGCACGTTCGACGGCGTGGTCTACGACGTCGAACGGGTCATGACCGAATGCCTGGCCATCAAGCCGGATCTGGTCTTCCTCTGGGACGAGGCCTGGTTCGCGTTCGCCCGATTCCATCCGGTGTACCGGCGGCGGACGGCGATGAACGTCGCGGCCAAGCTCGCGCAGCGCTTCCGGACCCCGGAGTACCGGGCCGAATTCGACAGCCGCAGTGCCGAACTCGCCGGCCGCTCGCACGACGATCTGGTGCACGAACCACTGCTGCCGGACCCCGACCGCGTGCGCATTCGCGTCTACGCCACCCAGTCCACCCACAAGACGCTGACCGCGTTGCGGCAGGGGTCGATGATCCACGTGTTCGACCACGACTTCGCCGGGCGCGCCGAGGGCGCCTTCCGCGAGGCGTACATGACGCACACCTCGACCTCACCGAACTACCAGATCCTGGCGTCGCTGGACGTGGGGCGCCGGCAGGTCGAACTCGAGGGCTTCGAGCTGGTCGCGCGGCAGGTGGAGCTGGCGATGACCCTGCGGGACCGCATCGCCGAACATCCGCTGCTGTCGAAGTACTTCCGTGTGCTGGGCAGCGAGAACCTGATCCCGGACCGGTACCGGCGCAGCCGCGGCTGCCCGCTGCACGCCGGCCCGGTGGCGATGGACGAGGCTTGGCACACCGACGAATTCGTGCTCGACCCGTGCCGGCTCACCCTCGAGATCGGGGCGACCGGGATCGACGGGGACACTTTCAAACACGACCAGCTGATGGATCGCTGGGGTGTCCAGGTCAACAAGACGACCCGCAACACCGTGCTGGCCATGACGAACATCGGCACCACCAGAACATCCGTCGCGTATCTGCTGCGCGCCCTGGTGGGTATCGCGGAGGGGCTGGAGGACGAGGCGAGCCAGCGGGGCCCGGCGGCCGGGCAGGAATTCGAACGCCGCGTGCACGCGCTCACCCACGAACATCCGCCGCTGCCGAACTTCTCCCGATTCCACGACGCCTTCCGGACCGACCCCGGCGGGGCAGCGCCGGACGGGGACATGCGCACCGCGTTCTACCTGGCCTACGACGACGACCGATGCGAGTATCTGCCCGCCGACCAGGTCCGCGAACGGCTCGGCGCCGGGCAGCCGGTGGTATCGGCCACCTTCGTCACCCCGTATCCGCCGGGATTCCCGGTGCTGGTCCCCGGTCAGGAATTCAGCACGGACATCCTCGACTTCATGGACGCCCTGGACACCAAGGAGATCCACGGCCTCGACCCCGGCCGCGGGTACCGGGTGTTCACCGCCGCCGCGCTGGCGGCGGTGACAGCCGTGACGACCTAGGTGTACCGACCCGAGAGGTTGGGAACCCGGCCGGCCGGCGGGTGACCGACGAGTGCGGTATGGCCGCGGTAGCGTCCGGAATGTCCCAGTGTTCTCTCGATCGCGGCCTCGGCTATCGTCGCCGGCTCAGGCTCGCCAGTACGGCCTTCCCCGCTCGCTCACCCGACGCGGCCGCGTCGGCGAGCGACGGCAGATCGAGCTGATAATCGCCCGCGAGGTAGATCGATCCGAACGGATCCCGCAACGTCGGAAGCGAGTTCCTCCGGCCGGGCGCCCAGAACGGGACGACCCGATGGTGCTTCCGCACAACGCCGTCGCCCAGCTTCCCGTCCAGCTCGGGGAATACGGTGAGCAGGTCCTTCGTGAATCGCGACAGGATTTCCTCGTCGGGCAGGTCCAGCAGTGCGTCGGCCTGAGCCCCGCCGGCGAAACAGGCCAGTGCTCCGCCTGGCTTTCGATCGCCACCTTTGCGCATCGCCGCGGCGTGGTTGAACATCGCTTGGAACGACAACTGCGGCGTCGAGACACCGAAGAAATCGTCCCAGCGCTGCGGCCCCATTTCCTCGGTGAAGAAGCCGACCACTACGTAACGGCCGTAGGTGATGTCGTTGAAAGCGACGCGGTACCGCTGCGGGAGGTCTGGAATGATCCGCTCGGCAATGTCGCCGGGCGCGGTCACGATCGCCCGCTCGGCCCGAATCCTCGCCGGCCGGTCACCATCGAGGTAGTCGACGACGACACCGTCGCCGTCCTGGCGTACCGATCGCACGACCGAGTTCAACCGGATCCGACTGCCGAGGTCTTCGGTCAGTACGTCGGTCAAGGTCTGGTTGCCACCGACCGGCAGCGAGAAGTTCGGAATTTTCTCCGGGTCGGCCAACGCGATAGCGACGGACGTGACGAACTGGGTCGCGGCCGTTTCCTCCGCCTCGCATCCCATCCATTGCGCCGACCACGACCGGACGACCTCGCCGGCCAGCTCGGAGCGGACGCCCTGGAGTAGATACGAGGCCAGCTTGGTGTCGAGCTTGGCGCGAACCCGTTGCGCGATTCGGCTCTGCGACTCCAGGAACGGCATGACGGCGAGAATGCGCGCACCGACGATGGCCATGCCGAGACGGTCCATCATCGTCATCTTCGTGCGGAACATGAGCGCGAGGGGATTCGCGGTGTCGACCAGCCCGCCATTGAGGTACAGCGCGACGCTTTTGCCTGCGAGCGAACCCATCTCGATGCCGTGCTTGTTCAGGGCATCGATCAGTGTGCCGGTGCCTTCGGTGAACTGAGTGCCGACATTGATCCAGTAGTCGCCCTTACGGACGGTGTCGACTCGTCCGCCCGTGCGATCGGTGGACTCGAGGACAACCACATCGGTCCTCGGCGCCAGCGTGGTCGCTGCCATCAATCCCGCCATCCCGGCGCCGACGACAACTACCTCTGCGGTCTCTTCGTGCGCAGTCATATCAACTCCTGAGTCTCGATTGGTTTGACCACCCCGGTGTCGTGGTGTTTGTGAACTGCCTGCGGCGCACAACTACCCGCCACGCCCTCAACGGGCCGGTGGTCGACATATCTCCGCCGCCGTGGACGCCAACTTCGTTCCGGTGACCTCGGCGATGAATCCGGGCCCTAACCAGGCCAGTCTTTCTCGAATTCGAATCTATATCGAGTTTATGAGGCTCGCGATCGCGCTGTCAACACGTGTTCCATCTCGCCGACGCCACGCACGCCCGGATGACCCGAGTCCGATACGGTGATCACCGAACTCGGCAGGCGCAGTACGGAATTCGCCACTTTGTGAGAGGCGTTTCAGTTCGGGGTTCGATCGCGGTGCGGAGGCCGGACCTGGGTACCAGCCCAAATCACCGCGATCGAGGCGAGATCTGTTGCGGAACACAGGATGAGCCGGGAGAAGATCCGGCAGATGGCCGATGCCTCGGCGGGCTGTAGCCATGAAAAAGGGCGGTTTTGGTGGATACTGCTCCAAAACCGCCCGTAGGCCTACTGACTGTGTCCGGAGGGGGACTTGAACCCCCACGCCCTAATACGGGCACTAGCACCTCAAGCTAGCGCGTCTGCCATTCCGCCACCCGGACCGGTGGTGCTCAGCAAGGTTATCGGATCGGACCGCCTGGACCAAATCGGTCGATGTCCTGCGAGTTCACCGAGGATTCGGAGGCGGTGGGAGTGGTCGCCGCCGGGCCGGTTCGCGACCCGGCAGGCCACCCCCCGATCTCAAGCCTTCAGCGCCTCCAGCAGCGCGGCACGCTGCCGGGAACCCAGGCCGCCGATTCGGCGGTCCGCGGGGATCTCGGCCTCGTCCATCAGCTTGGCCGCCTTGACCGGGCCGATGCCCGGGAGCGCCTTGATGACCGCCGCCACCTTCGTCTTCTTGACCAGGTCCTCCTTGTCCGCGCGCTTGAGCACCTCGGCGAGGCTGACCGACCCCTTCTTGACCTGCGCGATGAGTTCCGAGCGGGCCTTACGAACCGCCGCGGCCTTCGCCAGCGCCTCGGAGCGTTGTTCGGGGGTCATGGTGGGCAGAGCCATATGTCCTTACCTTTCACTCGTTCGCTGGTACGTCGCCGACGATTCAACATGACACCGGGCCCTCCGCAAGTACGACACACCGCGTGGACGTGGCCGCCACGTCGATCGACCGGCGAAATCAGTACACCGGGCACCGGTCGACGCCCGGAAAGATGCCGGTCATGCGACCAGGAGTTTGCTGGATCGTGGAGCTGGCAAATCCGGGACGCAGAAGGTGGCATCGGTACTACCGTAGCCCCGAATATCACCGGGCACCGGCGGAAGGCGGGGCAGATGAAGGGGTCGTATTCGTACGCCGAGCCGGGCACGACCGAACCAACACTGGCGGACCGATACGTCAGCGCAGACCCCGTGACCTGGAACGGCGCGCAGGTCTACCCCCTGCACTCGGAGGGTCTCGGCGGCTCCCCCACCACGGTCCGGCTGACCCTGCGCAGCGCCGCCCCACGCCCCGGCGTGCGCAGCCTGGGCATCGGACTCGCCGTGGAGGGCGGACATGTGTTGCTGGAAGGCCGCCGGCTCAGGGGGGTTGACGTCTGGAGTGATGCCATGTCGGGCGGCATCGAGCTACAGGTGTGCCCTGCCGAGACCGATGCCGCCCTCACCCTCACCCCCGTCTGGGTGGACGACACCGAGTCCACCGTCTCCTGGACGGGTAACTACGGCATCCTCATCGCCCGCGAGCCCGCCGTGACGGTCCTGCACTGCAGCACCGGCGTCGGCGCGCCCGACTTCGGCGAACTGGTCGTGGAGCTCACCATCAGTTCCACCCCGCCGCTCCCGGCTCCGCCCACCGATGCCAGCCGCTTCCAGAACGCGCTCTACGAGCTGGGCGTGGCCATGCAGCGTCGCGGCGACGAGGAGCAGGCCTGCCAACTATGGACGCAGGCAGCCGAATTCGGTCATCCGGGCGCCGCCTACGACCTCGGCGTCTTCCGTTATCGCCGGGGCGATTTCACCGAGGCCGAGCACTGGTGGCGCGCCGCCGCGGCCCAGGGCGACCCCCGGGCCATGGCCGGTCTCGCCGAACTCCTCAATCGCCGCGGCAATCCCTATGAAGCCAGGGCGTGGCGGGCGGCCAGTACCGCGGACGATCGGTACCCGTGACGCTCTTCGTCAGGCGGACTTGTAGCGGCGCAGGTACTCCCCCGTCAGCGAGACCGGGTCGCTGAGCAGTTCGGCAGGAGTACCGGTGAATACGACCTCGCCGCCGTTCTTGCCGCCGTCGGGTCCGAGGTCGATGACCCAGTCCGCGTGTGCGACCACGTCCAGGTTGTGCTCGATGACCACGACCGTGTTCCCGCGCTCGACCAGGTTGTCCATGAGCGTGAGCAGGGTGTCGACATCGGACATGTGCAGGCCGGTCGTGGGCTCGTCGAGGACGTAGACCGTGCCGGTGTTCTGCAGCTGCGTCGCGAGTTTGATGCGCTGGCGTTCGCCGCCGGAGAGGGTGCTCATGGCCTGGCCCAGGCTCAGGTAGTCCAGGCCGACCTCGTTCATGGTGCGCAACTTGGCATTCAGTGTCCTCTCGGGGAAGAACTGCCCGGCCGCCTCGGCGGAGAGCTCGAGGACGTCGGCAATCGACTTGCCGCGCAGGGTGAGTGCGAGGACCCGATCGGAAAACCGCCGCCCGTCACAGGATTCACAGTGGGTGGTGACCGGGTCCATGTAGGCGATCTCGGTGATGATGACGCCGCGGCCGCCGCATTCGGTGCAGGCGCCGTCGGAGTTGAAGCTGAACAGACCGGCCGGTTCGCCGGTCGCCTTGGCGAACAGCTTGCGGATCGGATCCATGAGCCCGAGGTAGGTGGCGGGCGTGGACCGGGAGGACGCGGCGATGGCGGACTGGTCCACGAAGACCGATTCCGGGTAACGGACCAGGAACTCGTCGCGTATGAGGCTGCTCTTGCCCGAGCCGGCGACACCGGTGATGGCGGTCAGGATGCCGGTCGGAATGGCGACGGTGACATCTTTCAGGTTGTGCGCGTTGGCATTCGCCACCGTCAGTACGCCCGTCGCGGACCGGAAGTTCTCCTTGACCCGGAAGGCGCGGCGCAATCCCGAACCGGTGGGGGTATCGGCCTGCCGCAACTCGGCGAAACTGCCGGTGAAGACGACCTCGCCGCCGTGGACGCCCGCGCGCGGACCGACATCCACGATGTGGTCGGCGATCTGGATGACATCCGGATCGTGCTCGACGACCAGCACGGTATTGCCCTTGTCCCGCAGCGCCTCCAGCATGTGGTTGAGCCGGCCGACATCGCGCGGGTGCAGGCCGACGCTGGGTTCGTCGAAGATGTAGGTCATCCCGACGAGCGTGCTGCCCAGGTGCTTGATCATCTTCAGGCGCTGGCCCTCGCCGCCGGACAGGGTCGAGGTGGCGCGGTCCAGGCTCAGGTAGCCCAGCCCGATGGCGGCGACGCGTTCGAGCGCGACCCGGGTGGCCGCGGCCAGCGGGACGGCGGCCGGGTCGTCGATCTCACCGAGGACCTCGATGAGATCGGTGATCTGCAGCCGCGCCCAGTCGGCGATATTGCGTCCATGGATGGCGGTGGCCAAGGCCTTCGGATTCAGTCGCGCCCCGTCGCAGGCCGGGCAGACGCCCTCGGTGAGGAAGCGCTGGATCTGCTCGCGGGTCTTCTCCGACAGCCCCGAGGTGTCGCGCTTGAGCCGGGTGCGGGTGAATTTGTCGACCAGGCCTTCGTAATTGGCTTTCCACGTGCCTTTCGCGAAAGACAATTCCACTCTGCCGCCGGCGCCGTGTAGCAGATCGTGCCATTCCGCGTCGTCGTAGTCGGCGAGTTTCTTGTCCGGGTCGAATCGGCCGGAGTTGGCATACAGCTGCCAATCGCCGCTGCCGACGGTGTAGCCCGGCACCAGTAGTGCGCCCTCGTTGAGCGATTTGGCGCGGTCCACGAGTTTGCCCGGGTCGGCGGTGATGGCCACACCGAGTCCGTCGCACTCGGTGCACATGCCCTGCGGGGTGTTGAAGGAGTAGTCGTAGACCAATCCCGTGGACGGAGAACCGAAGCGCGCGAACAGGGCTCGGATCAGGGCGTAGATGTCGGTCATGGTGCCGACCGTGGACCGCGGCCCGCCACCGACCGCCTTCTGATCGATGATGACCGGCGCGGTGAGGTTCTCGATGGCCTCGGCGTGCGGGCGTTCGTAGCGCGGCAGGAAGTTCAGGACGAAGGCCGGGAAGGTGGCGTAGAGCTGCCGCTGGGATTCGATGGCGATGGTGTCGAAAACAATGGAGGACTTGCCGGATCCGGAGACTCCGGTGAACACGGTGATCTTGTTCTTGGGAATGTCGATGGAGACGTTGCGCAGATTGTGCTCGCGGGCGCCGAGGATCCGAATTGTTTCGGTGGAGGCCAGGGACATGTCCCTACCATGCCAGGTCTCCCCCCCTCGATGTGCGGGGAAATGTGATGCAAATCACAGCGATTCGGATCGAATCTCCGGGTCCGACCCCGATTGCCGAACGGTCGCACCCATCTACAGTGGCGGTCGATCGCGCGGCCGATACCGCCGCGCACGACCGACGAGGAACGCATGATGAACACCGCGCGATGGACGGCCGTGGCGGCCGCCGCACTGGCCGTAGCCCTGCTCTCGGGCTGCTCGGATGTCGAGAAGGCCCTCAACAAGGGCGGCGACACCAAGTGCAGCGACTACCTTGCCCAGAACGCGGACACCCAGCGCGTCACCATCACCAAGTTCATCAAGCAGCAGACCGGCAACGACCACGAGCCCGCCGGCACCCAGGTCGACCTGTCCATGGCCGCCGTCCAGGGCCTCTGCCAGGTCCAGGCCAACAAGGACACCCCCATCAAGAACGCCAACCTGGCAGGCATCCTCCGCTAGTCCCCAAACCTCCCCCCGCGCACCTCATTTCGCCTGGCCCAGCCCCGATTTCCGTTTCCGCCAGCCTCTCCGCTAATCTTGTGCAGCATCACCGGTCCGGGTGGCGGAATGGCAGACGCGCTAGCTTGAGGTGCTAGTGCCCGTATTAGGGCGTGGGGGTTCAAGTCCCCCTCCGGACACAACGAGAGAGCGAGTTCCCAGACTTGACAAGGGAACTCGCTCTTCCTCATTCGTCGACCATTTGTTGGTGCCGTCTGTTCACCGCCAACCGCGAGCCGCGACTCACGATGGCGCTGACCGGACGGGTAGATGACGAAATCCAATGTCCTCCCGATAGTTTCGACGGCAGCCGGAACTCTGGTCGAGCGAGCCTGAACACGACGTTCGTGTCGGCCGGTATCGTCGCCGCTGCGGCCGTGACACCGTCCTAACCGTTGCCGCGCTCCCCGATGCGGAAGGGCATGTGGGACAGGGTGTGGTGGACCATGTTGGTGAGGGTCACGATGTCGAAGACCGGGATGTGCAGTAGCTGCTGGATGGCGTGACCGTACGGCACGAGGTCGGTGCATTCGATGACCAGCGCACCCATGTCGGGGTTGTTGGCGGCCAGTTGGGACACTTCTTCGAGGACTTCCGCACCGAGGCGGTCTGCGTCGAGGTTGTCGCGGCGGCCTTCGAGGATGACCTCGCGAAATTCCGGGTGCCTGGCCATTCCGGTGACACAGATCGGAACGGACTCGCCACCGATGGCTTCCAGGTGGCGGCGGGTGAGGGCCTGTTCGTCGGCGACGAGCAGGCCCACGGTCCGATCGGTGGCGAACATGCGGTGGACCATGGGCAATTGGATGAGGCTCGAGCTGTAGAGCGGGACTCGGACGGAATCGGCCAGCCGCTGCTGGAACAGGACCAGGAATCCGCAGGCGGCGGTGATCGCGTCCACGCCTTCGGATTCGAGCTTGCGGGCGGCGTCGATGAACGGCTCGAGCAGGGTCGGATCCGCCTCGCTCACCACCCGGCGCGGGGTCGCACCGGCGACGACCTGGTAGACGACCGGGAAGTCGAAGGTCGCCGGATTGCGGATGTGGCCGGGGAGCTTGGTGAACGCTGTGTCGAGACACAGGACACCGATCCGCACGTCCATTCTGTCTGCCATGCCGTCGCCGTTTCAGGTGGGTGCGCCGAAACGATTCGGCCGCAACGGGATCGGGTCGGTGAACGGCTGCTCACCCGCCAGGAGCTGACCGACGAGTTCACCGCCGGCGGGCGCGAGCCCCATGCCGATATGGCCGTGTCCGGCGGCGACGAGCAGGTTGCGGAGATCACCGGCGGGACCGATCAGGGGCAGGCTGTCCGGGGTGCACGGCCGCAATCCACTCCAGCTCTGCAGGATCGATGTCTCCTCCAAGTCGGGCAGGAATTCGCGCACGGCGCGCCGCAGCGCCCGTAGCCGGTGTTCGGAGACCGCGCAGCTCATCCCGGTCAGCTCGAGCTGTCCGCCGATCCGCAGCCGGTCGCCGAGCGGGACCATCGCCACTCTGGCCTCGCTCAGCAGCACCGGCAGGCCGGGCGCGCTGGGCGGCATGGCCACGGTGAGGCTATGGCCTCGGATCGGTTGCAGCAGCAGATCCATTCCCGCCATGCGGGCGCACTCGGCGCTCCATGCGCCCGCCGCGATGACCACATTGCCGGGGCGTAGCTCCCCGCGAGTGGTGTGGAGCCGCACGATATTCCGGTCCCGGATGCCGAAACCGGTGACCTCGGTGTGGTCGCGGATCTCTACGCCCGAACCGCGCAGAACCCGGCCGAATTCGACGAGGAATTCCGGGACGCGCAGATATGCACCCTCGGGGTTGTACAGTGCGCCGTGAATATCGAACGCTGTCTTCGGCGCGAGCTCGTCGAGCTCACCGGATCCGAGGACCCGCAGCGGGACACCACCGGCAACAGTGCGCGCCACGGTCCGGCTCGCCTCGTCGAAGCCCGCCGGGGTCTTGAAAGCCAACACGATGCCCGGTGATTCGAACAGAGCCGCCATGTTCTCCGAAGCGCACAGCTCGAGCAGGATCGCGAGACTGCGCGTCTTCATCCCGATCAGCACCCGGAATCCGTTCGCCGCGGCCTCGGCCGAGCAGGCGCGCCGGAAATGCCGCAGCCAGTGCGACAATTCGGCGTCCGGGCGCGGCTCGATGTACCAGGGCGCGTCCGGATCCGTCGCACCCGGAACGGCGGTAGCGAGCATGCCGGGTTCGGCCAGGGGGGCGGCACCGTGGGTGCCGACGAATCCCGTGTTACCGGCCGAGCACGATTGCGGTCCGCCCAGCGCACCGCGCTCGAGCACCGTGACAGTCGCCCCGCGCCGACGCAACTGCTGCGCACAGAACAGGCCGACGACTCCCCCGCCGATGACCACCACATCCGGGTCCTCGCGCACGGGGGTTCCCTCCTCGAGCGTCATGAGCGCGACCTAGACGCTGACGACGAAGAAGTTCGTCGGCAGATTGACCACGACCCGCTCGTAGATCTCGGCCTTCAGCGCGATCCCCGGCTCGGTGAAGGTGCCCGCGGGTGGCTCGGCGAATCGGATCACCGAACGTCCCGCGTCGAAAAGCTGTGCGCCGTGGCCGAAGTCGCCGACGATGGCGGTCCCCGGTTCGACCAGCCTGGTGCGGACGATGAACACACCGTTGTGTTCGAGGTCGTCCATCAGCCGACCGCTGCCCATGGCACGGTAGTAGTCGACCGGGTTGATGATCATGCCGTCGGCGGTGCCGCCCATCTGCTCGATCTCGTTGCAGGCGCGCAGGATTGTCGAGGTGAAGGGTCCCCGCTCGGTCATCCGCTCGATCTCGGGCATGCCCAGCAGCCCGCCCGCGCCGCTGATAATGGTGTGGTTCTCGGCGGTGCACAAGCGCACGATCAGGCGGTAGTTGAGGAAATTCTCGAAGGTGTCGGGGTCCTTCCACAAATCCGGCGGGACCTGTACCCACGCCGTGGTGGTGAGCAGCTCCGGAATCGGCGACTTGTGGAATCTGCTGGCCAGCTCGCGCCGGACGTCCGCGCCCACGATGGAGGTGTCGCCCGGAGCGGGTGCGCTCTCGTGCCAATAGAACTGACGTGGATCGCGCGACAGGTCGATGGTCTTGAGCATGTTGCGGGCCGGATTGCGGGGTTTGCGCCGCGAGCTGGTCAGGGAATCGGTGATTGTCACGTCGTATTCGACCGCCGCGTCCAGCCCGTGCTGCCCGCATGCCTCGACGAACATCCGGCCCGGCGACAGCTCGTGTTCGCGGTCCGCGACCACCTGCGCCAGGGTCTGTTTGATCGAATCTGCCTTCAGCATGTCCCCTCCTGGGAAACGGTGTAATGCGATGAGGACGCGCCGAGCACGCTCGAGCCGCCGTCGATCAACTGGACGGTGCCGGTGATGTAGCCGGCCCGTTCGCTGGCCAAAAACGCTGCCAGGGCAGCGATTTCGTCGGGCTGGGCGATGCGGCCCACCGCGGTCTTGCTGCCGACGGCGGCCAACTCCGCCTCGATCAGCCGGTCCGCGGAGCCCTGCGCCAGGACCCGTTCCAGCAGCGGAGTGCGGGTCGCGCTCGGCGCGAGCACATTGACGGTCACGCCGTCGCGCCCGACGTCCGCGGCGAGGGCCTGCGCGAACCGCACGATCGCCGCCCGGCTCACTCCGGACAGGGCCAGTCCGCCGATGGGGACCACCGCGGTCTCCGATGCCACCAGAAGTACGCGGCCCCACCGCGCATTCCGCAGGTGCGGCAAGGCCGCCAACGCCAGCTGGACCGCGGGCATCAGGACCGTGTCGACCGCCTCCCGGTATGCGGATGCCTCGAAGGCCGTCGCGTTCCCGGTGGGCGGTGTGCCGCCGCTGACGGCGACGATGTGGAGTCCACCGAACTCCGCGGCGACCTCGTCGACCCAGCGGAGAGCCGCTTCAGGGTCGGTGACGTCCACGCGTGTTGCGTGGACTCGCCCACGTGCCATCGCTGTGATCGCGCGTTCGGCGGCGGCCAGTCGTCCCGGGTCGCGGGCTCCGATGGCGACATGCGCGCCCTCGGCGGCCAGCTCCTCGGCGATCGCCAGCCCGATGCCGCTCGATCCGCCCGCGACGAGTGCGACCTTGTCCGTCAGCCCCAGATCCACTGTCGCTCAACCTCTCCCATGTCGACCGGGGATCAGATACCCGTACCGGATCGCCAGCGGCCAGGACAGCGCCGTCACCGTTGCCTTGCCCGAGTTCGGCAGCGCGCGGCGCCACGAGTCGTCGGTCGGTCGGATGACGGTGGTGCCGGTGTTGAACCGGTCCGGGTTCCCGGTGACCGTGTGATTGGCGTGCAGCTCGATCGTCCGGTCGGTCATCGGGTTGGCCGCCGGATCGATCTCGCACAGTCGCAGCACCGTGTCGACCGTCCCCGCCGGATCGGCGATGAAGTCCTCATATCGGAGGAACAGTGACCGCCGCGGATACCGGCGGCCGATCGCGTGTGACGCGAGGTTGAAGCCGCTCCAGTAACCGGTGCTCTTGCCCGCCGACATGGCGTACACGTATTCCTTCGGCTTGCTCCATGATTGGGCGACGGCCCGGGGATCGCGCACCAGGTGCAGGTAGTACGGGGTGATCCCGTCGAGGTACGACAGCAGTGCCGCCTCCCCCGGCATCTTCGAGGTGTCGACGATCAACCGCGACCGGCTGCGTTCGGCAATGGCGTGGTAGACCTGGGTCAGCAGGTCCGCATGCGCGCGAATCGGCTCATTGCGCAGGCCCCGCTCGAGCACCTGCCACGTGTGCCTGGTGCGGACGTAGCCGAGTTGGTGCCGAATCACCGTGTCCGCGTGGCCTTCCAGAGTGGCCCCGTCGGGCCTGCCGACCGGCAGGATGGCGGACCAGAACGGGCAGTCGACGAGCTTGTGCCCGCAGCCGCACAGCTCATTGACGCCGCGCCCGGCGGCATTTTTCCACAGGAAATGCAGTTCCCCGACGTGGAATACGCCCGGAATCTCATTGAGGATATTGCCGAGGATGGTGCTGCCGTTGCGGCACCATCCGGTGACGCACAGGACCTTGACCGGGGGCGCGCTGCTCATCTGCCGCCTCCTCTCTCACTCGTTGGTGACCGGTTGCCGAATCGTGTAGGCCATGACCGCGGCGGTGAACGCGCAGCCCGCGCCGACCAGATACACGGCGGGATAGCCGAGCCCGCTTGCGATGGCACCGGTCGCCGGGCCCCAGACGAACAGCCCCAGATCCCAGAACGAGGTGTAAGCCCCCAGTGCCGCACCCTGTTTCGAGCTCTCGGCCTTGTTCATGACCATCAACGCCAGCGAAGGGTGCAGCAGTGAGAAGCCGACACCCATGATGATGACGCCCAGCACCGCCACCGGCAGGTTCGGCGACCACGCGACGATCAGCAGCCCGGCCGCCTCGCCGATACCGGACCAGGTGCCCACGCGCCGCGGTCCGAGCTGGTCCGGCAGCTTTCCGATGACCAGCCGCGTACCCGCGTACACCGCGCTGAAGACAGCCAAAACGACGGCGCCGGAACCGATTCCGCGCACTTGCAGGTCGCGGATGATGAAAGCGGCCAGCCCCACGTAGCCCGCCGCGGCGAGGGCCAGGGCCAGACCGGGCAGCGCCGCGGGCTTCAGCATCAGCCCGCGACCGCTGCTCGACCGCGCGACCTCCGGCTCGGGCCCGGCACTGCTGATCAGGGCGAGTCCGGCGAGCGGCGCGACCGCGCACAGCGCCCACACCGCCCCGATCCCGAAGTGCCGCAGGGTCGCACCGAGCGCCGTCCCCGCCGAGATGCCGCCCCACATGGCTACCCCGTAGAGCCCGATGAGCTGGCCGCGCCGATTGTGTGGCGCGAGCGTGACGGTCCAGGCCGCACCCGCCACGAACAGCGCGGCCTCGCCGACACCTACCAGCAGCCGCACCCCGATCAGCCCGGACAGGCCGAGCGGCAGAAAGTACAGCAGCCCGCCGACCGCGATGGCGAGCGCGCCGAACCGCATGACCTGCCGATAGCCGTGCCGGTCGGCCAGCCCGCCGAACACGGGCCGGGTGAGCAGCGCGGTCAGGGCGGTGGCCGTCACCACGAGCCCCACGCTCAGATCGCCCGCGCCGAACCGGTCACGAACATGGTCGGGCAGCGCCGGAATGGCCGCGGACAAGCCGAGATAGCCGCAGAACAATCCGCCGAACACCTCGGCGAGCGCGAGCCGCGGCAGCGTTCCGGTGTCGGGTGAGGCCGTCATGGCCGCCCTGCCCACGAGGAATTCGCGTCGACCTCCGTCGTGGTCAGCGCGGCCGCGACCTTCCGTACCGCGGCGACGAGATCATCGCAATCCGCCCGCGACAGCGTCGAGGACAGCGGAATGTCCACGGCCCGTTGCAGGTAGCGGGTCGCATTGGGCAGGGATGCCTGCACGGCGGCGGTGTCCTTGCCGCGGAACAGGAATCGCCAATTCCAGAAGGCGCGAATATTGTGATCGGAGTCCGAGCCGAGGTTGCGCGCCTCGATACCCTCCTGGCACAGCGCACGCGCGAACCACTGCGCGCGACCCTCGGCGACCTGGAAGATGAAGGCCTCGCCCAGATACGCGCCCGGCGCCACCGGCTGCCGGATTCGAATGCCGTCGAGGTCGGCCAGCTCCGCGGCGACATAGTCGTAATTCTCGCGGAAGGCGGCCAGCCGGTTCGGCAGCCGATCCAATTCGGATCGCAGCAGCGCGGCCCGGATCTCGTCCATGCGGAAGCTGTACAGCGGCAGCTCCAGATCGGTGGCCAGCGGCGACCGACCCTCGGCGAAATGCCGCCGCAGCCGGCCCTCGTATGCGCCGGAAAGCACGGTGGCGCGGGCGAACAGGGTGCTGTCATCGGTAATGAGGAAGCCGCCCTCTCCGCTGTTGAGCGACTTGTCCGACTGGGTGCTGAATGCGCCCGCCAGGCCGAAGGTGCCGAGTTTGCGTCCGTTCAACTGCGCGCCGAGCGCCGGGACAGCATCCTCGAACACCGGAACGCCCTGCTCATCCGCGAATCGGAGCAACGCACTCATATCCCCGGCGAAGCCACGCATGTGCACCACCACGATCGCCCGGATTCGTGGTGTCCACCGCCGGCGCAGATCGTCCACGTCGAGGTGGAGGTTCTCGTCGGCGTCGACCAGGAACGGCGTGCATCCGGCGAGCAGGATGGCGCTGGGTGTGGCGGCGAAAGTGAAACCGGGACAGGCGATCAGGTCTCCCGGTTCGACTCCGGAGGCCATGATCGCCAGCGCCAGCGCGGTGGTACCGCTCGAGGTGGCCAGCGCGTGTGCGGTCCCGAAGTAGCGGCACAGTTCCGCCTCGAATCGTGCGCACTCGGTCTCATGCGGAGGGCGATGGTCGTATCGGAAATAGAGATGGCTGCGAATCGCGCGCAGCGCCGCTTCCTCGTCCTCGGGATGGACGCACACCGCGCCCCGGTCATAGGTCGGCCAGGGTATGCGCCGTACCGGATCACCGCCGTTCAGGGCCAGCCGCGCACCATGGGCCGGCTGCGTGTCCGGTGCCGTCGGGGCCGATGCCGAATCATCGATCACATTGTCCGCCATCATATTCATGGCACCGACCGACCAGGAATCGGCGGTACTTGCCTGCTTGCCTCCCGAGACTCTCAGACCGGGAACCTCGGTGAATGTTCAAGGCACGCTACGCCGAACCTGCGGGATTCATGACCGAAATATCGTTAATTTCTGGTCACGCGTCCGAAACTGTCAGATATCCGCAATCGACTGTGCCCCAACAGAATCAGTGCTTCACTGAGTGCGGGCGTCTCTGCCTGGCATGAGCATGGCCGCCGGATGTGCTGTGCGAGTATCAGATTCGTGACATTGAAAGATGGGCCACTCTTCTGGCGATCTTGAATCCGTTGCACAGCAATAGCTGTCGGGCAACGAGTGTCCCGACTTCCCTGCCGGGCCTTGATCGATTTGTTTGCGAACCAACCGGTCCCGGCTGTCTAGGCATCGAACCTCGGGACACAATGACCCGCCAAATGCGCGGTACTGCAACATATTTGGCGGGTCGTTTTCTGACCGAATCGACCCCCGCGGGTGTCCGCCGTCAGTGGCGGTTTGGGGTCCGCCGGATCGTCCAAGGCTGGAGGCTGGTTGCTCGGGCGGAAAACTCAGGGCCGGGATGACCTCGGCCCGTTGATCTTTCACTGGAGTGGCCAGGTGTCGAGGTAGGCGCGGTAGGTGCCGAAGGGCAGGACCGCGTCGTAGAGTAGCTCGCCGGTCGGGGTGAATTCGGAGATGCGTCGGGACAATTCCTTCCCGATTGCGACGTCGACGACCAGCGCTACCGGGGCACACATTCTCGCGTTCGCGGGCCCGCCGATGGCGGTGAGATCGGCGTCGACCTCCGGGTAGGAGGTGACCAGGGCGTGCCCGTCGGGGGTGAGGCGGAACTCGTGCACATCGCGGCCATGACCACGCCCGAGGCGGCCGACCGCGTCGTAGCCCGCCATCACCTGCTCGGCGAAGCACGTACCAATCGGCCACCGCGCGAGAAATTCGACGAGCACCGCAACGCATTCGTGCATTTCATTCGCGACCGCGCCGCCGCTGCCGACCACCCGGTATCCACCGCCGACGCCGAACTACTCATCGTCCTCATCGACGGCCTCACCCACCGGCAGGTCTTCTTCCCCGACTCCGCCCTCGACCACAACCAGATCCACTCGATCATCGACACCGCCGTACGCGCCATCGAAGACCGATGACCTGGCCATTGCTGAATCGGCGGCTGCGCAACTGGCGGCCAGAATGCGTTCGGGTGGTGGCGGCGATGCGGCCACGGCCCTGGCGCAGGACGGCCCCTGAGCAACCCGGTTCCGATCGTCGCGGAACCGCCGGTGCCGGGCGCAGCACCACATCGGCCCGCTCGCGGGTGGTCAGGAATCGGTGGCGAGGTGGTAGCCCTCGCTGAAGAAGGTGAACAGGGCTTCCGCGGTGCCCAGGGCGGTGAGGGTGTGTGCTGCGCCGAAGGATTCGTTCCAGAAGGGGCCGGTGTGGGGGTCCCAGGGGCCGACGTAGGCGTAGGGCTCGGGGATGTGGGGGTCGCCGGGGGAGACGCCGAAGTTGATGCGGTCTGCGGTGATGCCGAGGTCGAAGTGCTCGGGCCAGAGGACGGGGGGTTCGGTGGGGTTCAGGCGGCGGAGGGCCCGGTCACCCCAGTCGAAGGCTCGGGCGATGGTCTGGGCGTGGTCGAGGTCGACGTGGATGGTGTCGGTGAGGGTGCAGCCGGAACTGTCGGAGTAGAGGTCGGCGGGGGCGCCGGCATCGATGCCGGCGTGGGAGGCCAGTTCGGCGAAGGTTGTGCCGCTGAGCTTTCCGGCCACCGAACCGTCGACCCGCAGCAGGTCGCCGTCCACAGCGACCAGTGGGGGATGGATCGTGCTGAATCCGCCCGGGGCTGGGCGCAGCTTGATCGTGCCGTGGGCGCGGTACTGCGGGCCGGCCATCAGCAGTTCGGCCACACCGTGGAGACTGCGGCGAGTGCGGGTGTAGTCGTCGGATTCCATAGGAATGTCCTTCCTCCGGGGGCCGCCGAGGGACAGGGTCGAGAATATTCCACGGATCTTGCCCGTTGGCGGTCAGTGGGTGGCGAGAGGGTGGCAGGCGATGAGCTCGGTGCGGGCGATGCCCGACTCGCGGTGCTGGTGGATGCGCTGGTATTCGGGGGCGGTCACCATGTCGAGAAATGCCCGGCGGCTGGGGTATTCGACGAGGGCGACGTAGTCCCAGTCGGCGTCGCCGATCAGGGTCTGCTGCGGTTCGCCGTGCCACAGCAGGCGGCCGCCCTGCTGTGCGACCAGGGCGAGGACGGCGGCGCCGTAGGCCGCGTATTCGGTGCGGTCCTGGAAGGTGATGAGGTTCAGCATGACGACGGGGCCCTCGTCCGTGGCGGCGGTGAAGCGAGTGAACTGATCGGGGTCGGGCGTGATCGACATGAGGGTGGCCCTTCTTTCGACGGCCCGCTCAGCCGGTGAGCAGGCGGGTGAGGACTGTGGTCACCGCGGCGCGGGCGGCGGTGACGGACAGGGACTGATGGCGGCGTAGGACGTCCCAGGTTTCCCAGGCGCAGAGGGCGTAGGCGGACTCACGGGCCGGGGGGTCGAGATCGGCGAGCTCGGGCAGGTGGGTGCGCAGGTGGGCGCGCAGCGCGGCGCGGCTCTCGTCCAGTCGCTCGGACAGGACGACGGATTCGTGTTCACGCAGCAGGGCGGCGCGGCGGGTGCCCGTGACACGCTCGAACAGTTCGGCCCGCAGTGCGACCACGCGATCGATGCGCTCGTCCAGGTCGCCGGTGACAGGTTCCATCAGCAGTACCCAGTGCCGGGCGATCTGTGTCTGCGCGGCATCGAGATACAGCGTCTCCAGGTCGCGGAAGTGGTGATATACCGAGCGGGTCGCGACTCCCGCGCGTTCGGCCACCGCCTGCGCGGTGGGCTGCAGATTGCCCTCCTCCATCAGCGCCAGCGCGGCGTCGAGCACCGCCTGACGGTTCTTGGCTCCACGTGCGGTCCGTCCGTCCATCATTGGCAACCCTACACACGCGGAAGGGTAGTTGCACGCCGCATGCAACAAGATTATCGTCGCCCTCATGCACGCATTGCGGACACCGGACGAGCGGTTCGCCGCCCTGCCCGACTATCCTTTCGAACCCTGCTACCTCGAGATCGAGGCGGGCGACGGCAGTGATTCCCGGCTGCGGTTGCACTACCTCGACGAGGGCCCGCGCGACGGCGAGATCGTGCTGCTGCTGCACGGCGAACCGTCCTGGAGCTTCCTGTACCGCCACATGATCCCGGTGCTGGCTGCGGCCGGGAAGCGTTGTGTCGCACCGGATCTGATCGGTTTCGGCCGCAGCGACAAGCCCGCCGACCGTGCCGACTACACCTATGCCCGCCACGTCGAATGGGTGCGCGAGGCGCTGTTCGATCACCTGGATCTCTCGGGCATCACCCTGGTCTGCCAGGACTGGGGCGGGCTGATCGGCCTGCGGCTGGTCGCCGAGCATCCCGACCGCTTCGCCCGGGTGGTGGTCGCCAATACCGGCCTGCCCACGGGTGAGGGGAAACTGACCGATGCCTTCGCCGCCTGGCAGCGGTTCTCCCAGGAGACGCCCCAATTCCCTGTCGGCGGCATCATCGCGGGCGGCTGCCGCACCGAGCTGTCGCCCGCGGTGGTGGCCGGATACGACGCCCCGTTCCCCGACGAGACCTACAAGGCGGGCGCGCGCGCCTTCCCGATGCTGGTCCCCACCCGCCCCGACGACCCGGCCGGCCCCGCCAACCAGCGCGCGTGGGAACAGTTGGAGCACTTCGGGAAACCGATGCTCACCGCCTTCTCCGACGGTGATCCGATCACCGCGGGCGGCTATCGCGCCTTCCAGGAGCGGGTGCCCGGCGCGGCCGGTCAGCCGCACATCACGATCACCGGCGCCGGTCACTTCCTGCAGGAGGACCGCGGCCCGCAGCTCGCGACGGTGGTGGCCGAGTTCATCGCCGCCAACCCGGCTCCCGACACCACCGGAGGATCCACGAAATGATCAGCAGGCGAGGATTTTTCGGCACCGGCGCCATGGCCGGTGCCAGCGCCGCGGCGGTCGCGGCCACCGGCCCGGCCGCCGCGACCCCGCGACGCATGGACAACCATCCGGACCGGCCCAATATCCTGGTGGTCCTGGTCGACGAGATGCGCACCCCCGTGTGGTTCCCCGAGCAGTCGGTGCTCGACACCATCCTGCCGAATATCGCGGCGCTGCGGAACAAGTCGGTCTCCTTCGAGCAGCACTACACGGCCGCCAACGACTGCACGCCCTCGCGCGGCGCGCTGGTGACAGGCCTGTACTCGCATCAGACCGGCTGCCTGTCCACCTCGCAGTCGGAGCTGGCGGCGGGCTTCCCGACCTGGGGGTCCATGTTGCGCGAGCAGGGCTACCGCAGCACCTGGTGGGGCAAATGGCATCTGGGCCACTACGCCGACACCACCCCGGGCGGCCTGGACCGCTACGGATTCGACGGCGGCACCTACCCCTCGCCCAACGGCGCGCCCGAACAGGGCCTGCAGATGGACGGACGCATAGTCGACCAGTTCGTCGACTGGTTCAATACCGATGCGGGACAGGGCCCCTGGTGCACGACGGTGTCACTGGTCAACCCGCACGACATCCAGTGGTGGCCGCGGTGGACGCGACGCACGCTGGCGTTCAACAACATTCCGCGCTGGATCAACGATCTGCCGGGCAATTTCGAGAGCCTCGAACAGCTGTCGCGCAAGCCACGGCTGCAGAAGGCCCTGGTGGAGGTCTCGGCGGTGACCTTCGGGCTGGCGCCCTACGGCACGCCCGGGGCCGATCAGGAGTGGATCGACATGCGCAATCTCTATCTCTGGTTCCAGCAGCAGGTCGATACCCAGATCGGGCGCGTGCTCACCGAATTGGCGACCCAGCCGGAGGTCGCCGCCAACACCGTGGTGGTGTTCACCTCCGACCACGGTGACTACGCCGGTTCGCACGGCCTGCACGGCAAGGGCGGCGGCGCCTACGACGAGGCCATTCGCGTACCCCTGTTCATCCACGATCCACGCGGTCGGCTCACCCCCGCACCCGGCACCCGCGATCAGCTGACCTCCAGCGTCGACCTGGCCGCGCTGCTGCTGACCATCGGCACCGGCGGCAACGGGTGGCGGGCCGACGACCGCTACGCGCACCTGGCCGGGCGGCACGATATCGCCGCCGTGGCCGCCGATCCGGGCGCACCCGGACGGCCGTGGATCCTGCACACCACCGACGAGCATTCCATCGAGGAGGCGGCCGTCCGGTTCAACGACGACGCACCCGGCCACGTGATCGCACTGCGGACTGCGGACGCCAAGTTCGTCCGCTATTCGCACTGGGTGCCGGGCTCCGCGCAGATCGACCCGGCCGAGCAGGAGGAATACGAGCTCTACGACTACTCGACCCGCGACGGGCAGCTCGAGCTGGACAATGTCGCGGCCGTCGGCGGCGACCTGCGCGACACCATGAGCCGGTTGCACGACGAAGCCGTCGGCACCGAACTGCACCAGCCGCTACCCTCCTACCTGCAGCAGGCCCAGCAGGACGGATGGAACGATTACAACACCCAGACCGCGAAACCCTTCGGGGAGCAGCTCTTCGACTTCCTGCGGGACGGTATCGGTGCGAAATAGCGTGCGGGGCAACCTCGTCACCGGCGCCGCCGCCGGGTTGCTCGCCACCGTGGCCGGTACCGCGGCCGCCGTCCCGATTCCCGCGGTACCGGGGTCGCCGCCCGGATTCATCGGCAATCCGGCTGTGGCACAGCCGGTCACCGATGTACCGCCGGTGCCGCAACATCCCTATCTCGCGCCCAACGGCAGCTCCGGTATCCACGACGACGGGTGGATGAGCAACACCAGCACCCGCCCGGGACCGCTCGGGCACGACCCTAGCGTGGTGTCGGCGGTGATCGGCGGGGAGTGCGGGTCGATCACCTTCGACCGTGCCGGGCGCATCGTCACCACCTGCATCGGCCCGTCCCCGGCGCTGTACCTGCTGGACCCGGTCACCTTGAATGTGCTGGGCCGCAGCGCGTTACCCGGTGATCCGGGCGCGTTCCTGCGGCCCGGTGCCTTCGGCAATTTCACCGGCGGCGCCTACTTCTATCTGGACAACGAAGATCGCGCGGTGATCGCCTCCCGCGACGGCCACATCCGGGTGTTCGCCGAGAACGCCGGCGGCGACGGTTTCACTCTCGCGCGCGACTACGACCTGACCGGTGTGCTGCGGCCCGGGGAGACCTTCAACTCGGCGCTGCCCGACAGCAACGGGTTGCTGTGGTTCGTCACCCGGACCGACGGCGTGGTCGGCACCCTCGACCTGAACACCGGTGCGGCACAGGTGATCCGGCTCGGCGACGGAGCCGAGGGCGAGATCGAGAACTCCTTCGCTGTCGGCAACGACGGCGACGTGTACATCGCCACCAACCGCGAGCTGCTGCGTTTCGATGCCGGGCCCGGCGGCGAACCTGCCGTCACCTGGCGGGTCACCTACGCCAACAGTGGACAGCACAAGCCCGGCCAGGTCGACGACGGCACCGGCACCACACCCACCCTCCTGTCCGGCGGCTACGTTGCCATCACCGACAACGCCGACCCGATGAACGTCGTGGTCTACCGCACCGCGCCCGGGGCGGCGCAGCGGCAGGTGTGTGCCGTGCCGGTGTTCGAGGCGGGCGCCAGTGATACCGAGAACTCGTTGATCAGCGCGGGAAACGCGCTGATCGTCGAAAACAATTACGGCTATACCGGTCCCGAGGCCGCCTTGCTGGGCAAGACCACCACCCCCGGCTTCGCCCGCATCGACATCGACCCCGACGGCAATGGCTGCCACCAGGTGTGGGCCAACACGACCGAGGCCGCACCGACCGTCGTGCCCAAGCTGTCGCTCGCCACCGGCCTGATCTACACCTACACCAAGGGCACCGAGGCCAGCGATCCCTGGTACTTCACGGCCCTGGATTTCCGCACCGGGGCGACGGTGTGGAAGCAGCTCACCGGCACCGGCCCCGGGTTCAACAACAACTACGCCGGAATCGCCATCGGACCGGACAGCACCGCCTATCTCGGTGTGATCCCGGGCCTGATCGCAGTCCACGACGGCTGAGCGATCGAGAGCCGCTGCACGGCAACGGCTCTCGATCCACACGCCTCAGGCGTCCGCCACCGCCGCCCACGGGTTGACCGGCACCACGCCGACCGCATGCCCCGAACCATCGAGCAGCCGCCCCCACGACTTGAATGCCCGGAGCACGAGACGCTGGTCGATGACGACCGCATCGGTCAGCGTGGTGCCGATCCGGCCGAGGATGGCGCTCAGGTCCGCGATGCGATGCACCTGGGCCATCACCATGATGTTCGCCCGCCCGACCGTGGACAGGCAGATCCGGGTTTCCGGCCAGGAGGCGATCTCCGTTCCGGCCGCGTCCAGGTCCCGGTGCGGAACCGACAGCCAGAGCACGTACTCGGTCGGCCAGCCGCCCGCGCCGCGCGCGAAATCGGTTCGGAAGGCCAGCATTCCGCGACGGACCAGCGCATCGAGCTGCCGGCGCACGAGATGCTCGGAGGTGTTGAGCTCGCGGGCCAGATCCCGGTACCGGGCCCGGCCGTCGTGCTGGAGGGCGAGGAACAGGTCCCGGTCGCCGGGTTCGAAAGTGCGGTAGCGCACCGCTTTTCGCGACTCGCCACTCCCCTCTTCGGCGACCGACCGTTGCTGATCGCTGTCGATCGCGCCGAGCCGCCAGTGCACGCCGCTGTGCCATTGCAGCGCCACGGTGGAGCGCACCCGCGCGATGCCCGGCACCGCGGGCAGCCGGTCGAGCAGCAGCGTGCTCAAGGCCGCCGGGCTGTCGGCCAACACCAGGGTGTGCAGGTCGAAATCGCCGTCGGTGCCGTAGACACTCATGACCTGCGGGATCGACGCGAGCCCGGCGGCAACGGCCACCGCCCGGCCCGGCCGCGCCCGTACCTCGCACACCGCGCCGACCAGCGCCACCTGTGGCCCGGGTACCGACGACACCCACGCCCGCCCGGACTCCGACAGTCGCTGCCACCGGCGGGCGGCGGTTGCCGCCGAAATCCCGAGCGCCGGGCCCAGCCGTTCGAAGCTGACCCGGGGGTTGGCGTGCAACGCGTCGAGCAGCATCAGGTCGACCTCGTCGAGGTTGCTCTCCCGCACGACTCAGATCCGTTCCGTCGATTTCCCGCACTGGATGCACCCATTGTGCGACTCCCCCGCAATTTCGGGGACAGACCGATGGCCTGCCGTTCACTGAGGACATGAGCGAATCGACGGCGACGGGTGTCACGGTACCGCTGGCCCGGTGGGTCGAGCAGTTGACGCCCGAGCAGATCCCCGAGCGGGTGCGGACCCGCGCCAGGCACCTGCTGCTCGACGGTGTGGCCTGCGGTCTGGTGGGTGCGCAGCTGCCCTGGTCCCGGGTCGCCACCTCGGCGGTGCTGGACCTGGAAGGCACGGGCGCGGCGACCGTGATCGGAACCGGGGCCACCACCAGCGGGCCCGCAGCGGTTCTGCTGAACAGCACCTTCATCCAAGGCTTCGAGCTCGACGATTTCCATCCGCTCGCGCCCCTGCACAGCACCTCCCTGATCCTGCCGGTCCTGCTCGCAACCGCCCAGCAGCTCGGCGGGGTCTCCGGCGTCGCGGCCCTGACCGCCGCGATCGCCGGGTTCGAGGTCGGTCCGCGCGTCGGATTGGCGCTGCACGGCTCGGAGATGCTCTCCCGCGGCTGGCACAGCGGCCCGGTCTTCGGAACCCACACCGCCGCAATGGTTGCCGGAAAGCTGCGGGCGCTCGATGCCGCCCGGCTCGAGGACGCGCTCGGCATGGCGGGCACCCAGTCCGCCGGACTGATGGCCGCCCAGTACGAGGCGATGTCCAAGCGCATGCAGCACGGATTCGCCGCGCGCAACGGCTATTACGCGGCCGGTCTGGCCGCTGCCGGGTACACCGGGATCAAGCAGGTCTTCGATCGGCCCTACGGCGGCTACCTGTCGGTCTTCGGCGAGGGCCACGACCCGGACCCCGCCCAGGTGATCGCCGGTCTGGGCGAGGGCTGGCACACCGAGCTCATCATGGTGAAGTCGTACGCGGCCCAGGGCGGGCTGCACGGCACCGTCCAGGCGGCGCTGGAACTGCGCGCTCGCCACCACATCGACCCGAAGTCGGTCGCGCACATCGAGATACGCGTCGGCCACACCGTCTACCACCACGGCTGGTGGGAGCCGGAACGGCCGTTGACGGCCATCGGCGCGCAGATGAATCTCGGCTACGCCGCGGCGGTCGCGCTGCTGGACGGCCAGGTGCTGCCGCCGCAGTTCACCCCGGCCCGGCTGGACGCCGACGATGTCTGGGAGCTGCTCGGCAAGGTCGAGGTGAAACTGGACGAGAACATCCAGAACGGCCCTGTCCACGAACGTTTCGCCACCGAACTGGCGATCACCCTCACCGATGGCACGGTGCTCGCACAGCGGATCGTCCAACCGCACGGCGGCCCCGCCGACCCGGTCACCGACGACGAACTCGTCGCCAAGTACCGCTCCCTCGTCGGTCCCTTGGTCTCGCCAGAGCGGCTCGACGCCATCCAGCGGGCAGTGCTCGGCATCGACGAACTCGCCGACCTGCGCGAGCTGGCCGACCTGCTCGCCGCGCCCGTCGCGGGCGCCCTCGACAACCTGGAACAGGATCACCACCGATGACCTCCCCATCGCGGGCGCGACTACGCGCCGCCCTCGCCGACCGTGCCGAAATCATCGTCGCCCCCGGCGTATTCGACGGCCTGTCCGCCTCCCTGGTCCGCCGGCTGGACTTCCCCGCCGCCTACCTGACCGGCGCGGGCGTGGCCGCCAGCGGTTTCGGACTCCCCGACATCGGGCTGGTGACCCAGACCGAAATGGTCGAGCGCGCCCGGATGCTGGTGCGCGTCCTCGGCGACATCCCGCTGCTCGCCGACGCCGACACCGGATACGGCACCGCGCTCAATGTCGTTCGCACCGTATGCGAATACGAGGCCGCCGGCGTCGCCGCGATCCAGCTCGAAGACCAGGCCTTCCCCAAGAAGTGCGGGCACCTGCCCGACAAGGAACTGATCGAGGCCGGGCAGTTCGTCACCAAACTCGCCGCCGCACTGGAGGCGCGCACGGATCCGGACCTGGTCGTCATCGCCCGCACCGACGCGCGCGGCCCGCTCGGTATCGACGCCGCCATCGACCGGGCCAACGCCTACGCGGCGGCGGGCGCCGACGTGATCTTCGTCGAGGCACCGCAGGGCACCGCCGAGATCGAGCGCATAGCGCGGGAGGTGTCCGCGCCCCTGCTCATCAATCTCGTCCTGGGCGGCCTCACCCCGATCGAATCCGCCACGCGCCTGCGGGAACTGGGCTATTCGATCGCCATCCACCCCTCGCTCCCGCTGGGCGCCGCGGCGTACGCGATGCTCACCGGCCTGGCCGACCTCGCCGGCCGCGATCCCGGGCCGCTGCTGCCCGCGAAACCTGCCGAGTTCTTCAACCTCGTCGGTCTGGCCGAATGGTCGGAGCTGGGCGAACGCTACCGTGAAGGAGCCTGACCCATGGGCATGACCATGATCGAGAATCTGCTGGCCCGCAAGGCCGGGGTGCCGCGGGTCCGGCCCGGGGACATCGTGACCGTCGACGTCGACATGTGCGTCCTGATCGATCTGCAGTTCGCCACGCTGTGGCAGCAGCCCCGCCGCATCCATGACCCCCGCAAGGTCGCGGTCGTGATGGACCACGCCGTACCGGCGCCGTCGCTCAAGGATGCCGCGGGCGGTCCGAAAGCGCGGAAGTTCGTGGCGGACTTCGGGATCGAGCACTTCTACGATGTCGGCCGGCACGGCATCTGCCACCAGGTCATCGCCGAGAACGGGCTGGCCCGTCCCGGCGAGGTACTCGCCTGCACCGACTCGCACACCTGCGCGGGCGGCGCGTACAACACCGCTGCCCGCGGGCTCGGCCCGGCCGAGGTGTACTCCATCCTGTGCACCGGCGCCACCTGGTTCGAACTCGCCCCCACGGTGCGTTACGAACTCACCGGCGCGCTCCCGCCGGAGGTCAGCGGCAAGGACGTCTTCCTCTATCTCGCCGACACCTACGGTGACGCCACCAACCAGAATCTCGAATTCGGCGGGCCGGGCCTGCCGACCGTCCCGCTCAACGACCGGCGCACGATCGCCACCCAGGCCGCCGAAATCTCGGCCGACTTCGCCACTTTCGGTGTCGACGACCTGCTGCACGAGTTTCTCGCCGCGTGCGGGGTGACGGATTTCGTTGCCGCCGACGCGGATTCGGACGCCGAATACGCCGCCATCCGTACCATCGACCTGTCGGGCCTCGAACCATACGTCGCCCGCCCGGGCACGTTGAGCCGCAACGGGGTTCCGGTCTCGCAGGTCGAGCCCCGGCGCATCGACCAGGCGTTCATCGGGTCCTGCGCCAACGGCCAGCTCGAAGATCTCCGGATCGCGGCGCAGATCCTGCGCGGCCGCACCGTCGCCCCCGGCGTCCGGCTGCTGGTCACGCCCGCCTCCCAGCAGGTCTACCGGGACGCCATGCGACTGGGATACCTGCAGGACATCGCCGATGCCGGTGGGGTGGTGACCAATTCGACCTGCGGCGCCTGCTTCGGCTACCACATGGGTGTGGTCGGACCCGGCGAGGTCTGCCTGACCTCGAGCACCCGCAACTTCACCGGCCGCATGGGCAGCACCGAGGCCGAGATCTACATGGCCGCACCCGCCACCGTCGCGGCCTCCGCCATCACCGGCTACATCACCGACCCCCGGAGTGTCACCGCATGAGCACCACCATCACCGGCCGCGTCTGGGTCTTCGGCGACTCCCTCGACACCGACGCGATGTATCCGGCCTTCGCCATGAAGCTCGAGTTGTCCGAGGCCGCCCGGCACATCTTCTACCAGGTACGCCCGGGCTGGACCGATCTGGCCGCCCCCGGCGATATCGTTATCGCCGGAACGAATTTCGGCGTCGGCTCCTCGCGCCCGGTCGCCGCCCTCTTCCAACAGCTGAGCGTCGCCGCCGTGGTCGCGGAGAGTTTCAACTCGCTGTTCTTCCGCAACGCCGTGAATGCGGGACTGCCCGCGATCACCGCGCCCGGAATCACCGAGCACTTCCAGGACGGTCAGACCGGCACTTTCGATCTCGCGACGGGCACGTACAGAAACGAGTCCACCGGTATCAGTGGCCTGGGCCGTCCCCTGCCGCCGTTGCTGCTGGAAATCATCAGTAGCGGAGGGATTCTCGCACGCCTGGCCGAGCAGGGCTTCCTGTCGTGACCGCAACCGACCCCACAGCATCGGACCAGCCATGGCAATTCGTGTGATCGGGAGACTTCTGCGTCCGGTGCGAGCCGGAATCGGCCGCACCGCGTGGTTCGATCCGGCCGTCCGGCATGCACCCGAAACCCTGACGGTGGGCAGTGCCGCCTTCGCTGACGGCGGGGACATTCCGCGTCTGCACGCGGGAACAGGCGTGGGATACAACGTATCCCCACCATTGCACTGGTCGGGTGTGCCGGCCGAGGCCGTCGAGCTGGTCCTGATCATCGAGGACCCCGACGCGCCTCTGCGTCGTCCGGTTGTGCACGGCGTGTTCACCGGAATCGATACGCGCATCACCGGCGTTCAGGAGGGAGCGCTCGGCTCGAATCACGATGAGACGAGCAGCAGCATCAGGGTGGGCACCGGGAGCTTCGGCCGCCGGGGCTACGCCGGTCCACGCCCCGTCCCCGGTCACGGACCCCACCGCTACGTCTTCCAGTTCCTGGCGCTGGACCAGCCGAGCGGATTGGCCGATGGCGCAACGTTGCCCACCATGCTGGCAGCCGTCGCCGGGCATGTGATCGCCCGCGGCAAACTCACCGGCCGCTACGAACGGCCCTGACACGCGGACCATCGTGATAGACCGGGTCGGCCGGCAGCGGAATCGGCAGGTGGCAAATAATTGGCTATGACGTCCCCTTCGGCCGAAGGAGAGCGCATGGAACGCCTGAACAACCAGCCCACAGGGAAGGGCCGGACTGCTGCCGCGCACTTCCCGCCACCCTGACCAGCAGCGGTACCGAGCGAAGGAGTCTCATGCGAGCGACCTACATGTACGGTGCCGGTGACGTCCGCGTCATCGACGTTCCCGATCCCGTGGTTCAACACCCCACCGACGCCCTGGTCCGCGTCGTCCGCAGCTGCGTATGCGGTTCCGATCTGCACCCGTACCACAACATGCCCGTGTCGGAGCAGGGCGAATCGATGGGGCACGAGTTCGTCGGCGTCGTCGAGGACGTCGGAAGCGAGGTCCGCACGGTCGGGAAGGGTGATTTCGTGATCGCCCCCTTCGCCTGGTCGGACGGCACGTGCGACTTCTGCCGTGAGGGACTGCAAACCTCGTGCCGCCATGGCGGTTTCTGGAACGCAGGCGATGTGCGCGGTGGCCAGGCCGAGGCCGTGCGCGTGCCGCTCGCCGACGGCACCCTCGTTCCGGTACCGGTCGAAGAGAAGTCGCCGCTGGTCCCGTCGCTGCTGACACTGTCGGACGTGTACGGCACCGGCTACCACGCGGCCGTGAAGGCCCGGGTCACTGCGGACACCACGGTCACCGTGATCGGTGACGGCGCGGTCGGCCTCTTGGGCGTCCTTTCCGCGCGGCAGCTGGGTGCGCCCCGGATCATCCTCATGGGCCGCCACAAGGAGCGCACCGATCTGGGGCGCGAATTCGGCGCCACCGACGTGGTCGCCGAGCGGGGCGCCGAGGGCGTCGCCGCGGTGCGCGAATTGACCCGGGGCGACGGCACCCACGTCGTCATCGAAGCGGTCGGCCACATGCCCGCCTACGAACAGGCCCTGGGCGTGGTCCGCCCGGGCGGCGTGATCAGCCGCGTGGGCCTTCCGCAATACAACAACGCCCCGGTCGGCTGGGACCTCTTCGGCCCCAACATCACTCTCACCGGCGGCCCCGCACCCGCCCGCGCCTACATCGAAACCCTGCTCCCGGCGGTCCTCGACGGCACCGTCGACCCCGGCAGGGTCTTCGATACCGAACTCCCCCTCGATGACGCCCCCGACGCCTACCGTGCCATGGACGACCGTCGCTCCCTGAAGGTCCTCCTCCGCGCCTGAGCCGATCCCTCCACTCCGTCAGGAGCGGTCGCGGGCGCTGACCCCGCGCCGGCGCACAAACCGCCCGCCCGATTTCGACGGCCCCACTGCACGCATTCGAGGACAAGCTGCGGGCGGCGCTGAACACCCGGGCCGGGCGCTTCACCGCCCGCCGCAACGACGATGTTCGTCACGCCTCGTCGGGCGGGAGACAATGGCGCGTCGGAGACGATGGCCCGCGACGCCATCGAGCGGTTGGCCAGGGTGTGATCGGTGCGCCTCGGCCAAGGTCAGCCGCCGATCGGCACGGCCCATAGCCGTGCACCGACCGGTTGTAACCGGCAATTTCGACACTCCCGGACGGTCAACACGCGCGGGGGCCGGCTGGCGATCGGGTGGGCCCGTCACTACGGTGGGGCGGGCAATCGGAAGCCCGGAAGCGGGGGTGTGTGGATGCCGTTGTCGACGGCCGAACAGGTGATGGCCACGAATCAGGGTGCGCCGCAGCGGCGCTCGATTCCGCTGGTCGTGGTGTGGCTGGTAGCGGTGCTGGGTGGACTGGCCGGGTGGTACTACCTCGGTCAGGTGTTGGCCGCGCCGCGAGCGATGCTGCACCTGGTCGATCTCGGCGTGTATCAGATCGCGGCAGACCGTGTGGTGCACGATGTTTCGGTGTACGACACCCCGTTGCGGGGGCACACGCGCGGGGTGTGGGAGTTCGTGTACACCCCGTTCGCGGCGCTGATGTTCGTGCCGCTGGCGTGGTTGCACGGGTCGGTCTTCACCTGGACCGGGGGACTCGCGAATTTCGCGATGCTCACCGGATCCGTTTGGGCGGCACTGTCGGTGCTCGGTTATCGGCGCGACCGCCGCATGCTGATCGTGGGCCCTGCCGCTGCCTCGCTGCTGCTGTGGTGTGAGCCGATCCGGGAGACCGAGGCGTTCGGGCAGGTCAATATCCTGCTGCTGCTCCTGGTGCTGGCCGATATGGCGCTGCCCGATTCCTCCCGCTGCAAAGGCGTGCTGACCGGTATCGCGGCCGGTATCAAGCTGACCCCGGCGTTCTTCATCGTCTACCTACTGGTGACTCGTCGATTCCGGGCGGCCGCGACCGCCACCGGCGCGCTGGTCGCCACCATGGTGATCGGCCTGGCCGTGCTGCCGAAGGATTCGCTGACGTTCTGGAGCGGCGCCTTCGCCGACCCGGCCCGGGTCGGTGTCCCCGAGAACCCTCAGAACGAATCCCTGCGGGGCATGCTCGCGCGTACCCTGGGCGCGGCCGGCAGCATCCAATTGCTGTGGGCCGCAGTCGCTCTCGCCATCGCGGTGGTCTGCCTGATCCTGGCCCGCCGGCTCTCGGTCACCGGCCGTGAACTTCCCGCCGTGGTCCTGTGTGGCCTGACCAGCACGGTCGTCTCGCCGTACAGCTGGATCCACCACTGGGTCTGGCTGGCTCCTCTGCTCATCTACCTGGCCGACCTCGCCCTGCGCCACCGCTCCCTGCCGACCGTGGCGGGCCTGCTCGCCGTCTTCCTCGTCTGCTCGGGCGGCGTTTTCGAGCTGCTGGACCTGCACTACGGCAGCGTTTTCGACCTCCCGAGCCGCGGCCCCTTCGCCGTCCTGGACCACAACGCCTACCTCTGGCTCACGCTCGCCCTCTTCGCCGCCACCGCCGTGCTGACACGGCGTGGTTCCGCGCCGGTTCGCCCTGTCCTCACACCCGGTACCGGGCGACGAAGCGCCGCAGAATCTCCTGTGGCACCGTGATGTGCTCGCGGTGCCCGAGTTCGGTCAGGGAGTCGGCCTCGCTCGGGTCGAAATAGCCTTCGTGCCGATAGATTTCGATGCGCAGCGCCAGGCCCCGGCCGTCGAGTTCGGGGTGGAACTGGGTGGCGTAGACGTTCTCGCCGACTCGCACCGCCTGTACCGGGCAGACGGCCGAACTCGCGAGTAGCACCGCACCCGGCGGAACATCCTGGCAGGACTCCTTGTGTCCGACGAAGGCCCGGAACGTATCCGGAAGTTCGTGCAGCAGCGGGTCTTTCGCCGCGTTCTCGGTGAGTTCGATGGTGGTCGCGCCGGGGGTCTCGCCGTAGCGCTCGGTGCCGACGGGCCCGCCGAGCACGTCGGCGAGGATGCTCAACCCGTAGCACGCACCCAGGTACGGGATGTCGCGGCGCACGATCTCGATGAGCAGCTTCTTCAGCTCCGGTTCGAAGACCCGCTGATAGTCGTACTTCTTGGCCTCGGGGTAGCTCAGGTTGCTCGGCCCGCCGCCGACGATCACCGCCCAGTGGTCCTCGAGCTCGAGATCGGGCATCCCGCGATTCATCTCGACCCGCACCACGTCCGCGGCGGCGAGCCCGCCCGCGTCGAGGATCGCTTCGTACTCCTGGTCTGAGGCCGCTTGCTCGGGTCGCAGCTGCAGCAGCAGGCAAGACTTGGGCATGTCCACATTGTGGGCGGTCGGTCCGCTCTAGTTGGGAGCTATGCGGGGATTGACCTCGAGTGCGCTCGAGGTTGCAGGGTGGAACCATGACTCGACCGGTAGAAATCTGGAACACCGTCTACGACGAGGACACCGCGCCCTGGGTGATCGGCGAACCGCAACCCGCCATCGTGGCACTGGAACGCGCCGGTGAGATCCGCGGCCGCGTCCTCGAGCCGGGCTGCGGTGCGGGCGAGCACACCATCCTGCTCACTCGCCTCGGCTACGACGTCCTGGGCGTCGACTTCTCCCCCAGCGCAATCGAATACGCCCGCGCGAATGCCGCCGCCCAGGGCGTCCCGGCCGTCCGCTTCGAGGTCGCCGATGCCCTGGCCCTCGGCGGCAAGGCCGACTTCGCGGGTGATCCTCCGGGTTCGGCGCCCGCCTTCGACACTGTGGTCGACAGCGCCCTGTTCCACGTCTTCGGCACCGAACCCGAAGCCCGCGCCGCCTACGTCCGCAGCCTGCACGCCGTCTGCAAGCCCGGCGGCGTGGTCCACCTCCTGGCGCTCTCCGACGCCGAACCCGGCTTCGGTCCCCGCATCAGCGACGCCGTGATCCGGGAATCCTTCGGCGCGGGCTGGGAACTGGAGAGCCTGGAACCGACCCGCTACCGCGGCCGGGTCACCGCCACCGTCGCCGATCAGGCGGTGTGCCTCGAGGTGTCCCCTGCGGGCCTGGTGGATGTTGCGGCTTGGATGGCACGCATCCGGAGGCTCTGATACAGTCCGCCTACCTCATCAATAATTCTTCCGAAAAAACAAAGTACGTGCAACCCGGGGTTACACGTACTTTGCTTTTCAGTCCAGCCGTTGCCTTCAGCCCCGATGTACCCGGTCGCTCACCAGCGCCCGCAGCGCCGGATCCTCCTCGCCCACATGCAATGACCGAATCCGTTGCACCGCAAGCGCATCCGTCCCGGTGACACGCTGGCTCAGGCGCTCGTGCTCCACCCACGACGGGCTCATGAAGGTCTCGACGTGACGGTCCGGGTCGACCGGATCGGAGTACATCGCCCAATGCATGGCCCCGTCACGGCGGCGGGAACGCCGCAGGTCCGGAATGGCGGCGTGGAAGTCGGCCAGGTGCTCGGCGGGGATGCGGTACTCGACGGTGAGCATGATCGGGCCGTCATCGGGGGCCAGCGACAGCGGCACGTAGGGTTCCAGCACGTGCGCGGCCTGGACATCGATCTGCTCGGCGGCCGCGAGCCGGAACCACAGGCCCAGCACCGTCTGCGCCGCCAGCGCCACCCCGGCCGCGGTGAGTGCCGTGGGCAGTCCCGCGGTGCCGGCCACCGCACCCCAGCCGGCCGCGCTCACCGCGAAGCCGAGCTGGAACACCAGCTGGAACACCGCCAGTCCGCGACCGCGAATCCAGCTGGGCAGCACCGATTGTGCCGCGATATTGAGCGTCGACATCACACCCATGCCCGCCATGCCGGCGAGGAACAGCACCGGCAGCGCGGGCGGAAAGGCGGTGAGCTGCGCGACCGTCAGCAGGCAGGCGGCGTAGAGCAGACTGCAGGCCAGTGCGATCCGATCGGGGGAATAGCGGTGCCGGATGCGCGGCAGCACCAGTGCGCCGCACACGCCACCGACCCCGAGTACACCGAGCAGCAGACCGTAGGTGGTCGCCGTCTGATGCAGACGCACGCGGGTCACCACGGCCAGCAGGGACGGCAGGGCGCCGTAGCAGAGCACGAAGGCGGCGGCGCGAACCAGCACCGCGCGCAGTTCGGGCGCATTGGCCACGTAGCGCAGGCCGGTGCGGATGGCGGTGGTGAGATGCTCGGGCGGCAGTGCCGTCGCGGTGGGCCGGCGGCGCCAGACATACACCACCGCAAGCACTCCCAGGAACGACGCGGCATTGAGCAGGAAGACGCCGCCGGAGCCGACCGCGGCCACCAGCACGCCGCCGATGGCCGGTCCGATCGCCTGGGACGCCGTCATCGCCACCGAGTTGAGGCTGATCGCGGCGGGCAACTGTGCGGCGGGCACCAGCTCGGGGGTGATCGAGCTGAAGGCCGGCATGCCGAGGGTCGCGCCGGTGCCCAGCAGCAGCGTCGCAGTCAGCAGCAGGGCCGGATTCACGCTGTGCGACAGCGTGAGTGCGCCGAGCAGCGCCGCCACCACCAGCTGCCATGCCTGGGTGAACAGGATCAGGCGGCGGCGGTCGAGGATGTCGGCCAGCGCGCCCGCGGGCAGGGCCAGCACGAAACTGGGCAGGGCATTGGCGGTGGACAGCAATGCCACCAGCGCGGCCGATCCGGTCAGCGTGGTCATCAGCCAGGAGGCGCTCACCAGGTGCATCCAGGATCCGACATTGGAGGCGATCGAGGCGATCCACAGGGCGCGAAAAGTATTGATGCGCAGGGGTGTCCACGGTGAGGTCGCCGAGGGTGTGCTCATCCGTCAGAGGGTACGGATCAGTCCTGGCATCGGCGCATCCGTTCGCGACAGGCCGAACGGGCGGGGCCGGAACCCGGCCGCCGCTCCAATGGTTGGGGACCTCCGACAGCACCGCCGGCGCCCCCGGTGACTTCGGGTTGACGCTCCCGGCGGCCTAGTGATCGCGGTGTGCCATCAGCTGGGCCAGGGCGGTGAGATCGTCGGAGGCGAGATCACCGGGCAGGGCCGCGAACGCGGCGTCCAGGGCGGCGGCCGCGCGGCGCAGGGTGCGCCGGCGGGCGCCCGCCAGCGCGATAAGGTCCCC
>NZ_JBSGCB010000038.1:0-101922 GCF_053601595.1 Nocardia sp. NPDC004711
GGGTCATTGCTCGCCGACGGATTGCCCCATCCGCCGTTCGCGGTCGGGGCGAGACTCTTGATCGCCGAGTTGGCGAGCCCGGAATTGAGGTCGAAACACAGCCCGTGGCCGCTGCCGTTGGGTGCCGGATTCGTGGTCACCGGCACGATCGTGGGCTGCGGCGTGTCGGTCGCGGCACTGGTGGCAGGTGCGGGCTGCGGCGAATTGGCGTCGCCCGCAGACGGATTGCCGTCCCGGCCGCCCGGGGCCTGGGCGGGCGGCGGCGCCGACTGGTTGCCCTGCGCCGGCACCGTCGTCGCTTGGGATGCGGCGACTGTCGTGCTCGCTGTTCCCGCCTGGGTCGACGAGCTGCCCGAGCATCCGCTCGCGGCGGCCACGAGGGCGGTGGCGAACGCGGCGAACAGCACTGGTCTGGCCTTCATATTTCTCCTCGCATCGATACGCCATCCCCGACTTCCATCCAAACGGAAGGACAAACTGGTCATCGGGTCCAGTCAGGCAGGCGTTATCGGAGCGCTTGTGGGCGGGATGCCCCAAAAACCAGGGGCGCGAACACAATTCACCCAGACGGCTGGTCCGGGTCCACCCTCCGGCCGCGATAACCGGCCGGGTTGGCCAACGCGAGTGCGGTGAAGGCTCCGATGTCGTCGCGCGCCAGGTGGATGTGGAACGAACCGAGATCGCCATGGGTCACCTGGTTCGTCGAACGCGACCTCACTTGGAGAGACAGCCGAACAACGACCTTCCGGCTGTTGCGGTCATCGCTCGACGTGGGGTGGACGGTTGACCTCTTCAGCCCATGGACTATATATTATGCCATATAACATAATACGTTGGACCGGAGGGGTTCTCGTGAAATCCACACCTGTCGACCATCGGCCCTTTCCTGATCGGGTGCGCGACCCGGGGCACTGGGTAGAGCTGTTCACCGCGGCCTTCGCCGCCGGTCGTTTCGATGCGGTGGCCGACCTGGCCCTGGTGACGCATCCGGATTACGTTGCGGTGCAGCCGGGAACTCCACCGGCGGTGGGGCCGGCGGGGCTGCTCGACTTCTTCGCGCGGGTCTACGCGTTGGCTCCGGACATGCGTGGAGAGGTCCTCGCGGCCAATGTGTTCGACGGCGGCGTGTACATCGAGGTGCGGCTCACCGGGACCGTCGGTGGCAGGCCGTTGACGTGGGATGCCTGCGACCGCTTCTGGTTCGAGGACGGTCTGGTGCGCGGCCGGGTGACCTACCTGGATCCTCTGCCTCTCTTCGCCGCGATCGCGTTGCGACCCCGGGGCTGGGGCCGCTGGTGGAGGTCGGGGCTCGGCTTTCCCGCGCGCGGCATCTCCGCACAGCTCGATCCCCGCCGGACCCTGACCACACGGCAGCGATGAGTCCACGCCGTTCCGATGCGCGCGAACGCATGCTGACCAGCGCCATCGCCCTGATCCGCCGCGCCGGTGCGTCGGGCACCAGTCTCGATGAGATCCTCGCCCACAGCGGCGCACCACGTGGCTCGCTGTACCACCACTTCCCTGGCGGACGTGACCAACTCATCGAGGAGGCGGTCGATATCGCCGGTGGCGGTATCGACCGAATCCTCGGCGATGTCGGCGAACGCAGCATGGTCGAGGTCTTCGATTCTTTCGCCGGCTCCTGGCGCGAAAGCCTGATCTCCGGCGAATTCCGTTCGGGCTGCCCCATATTGGCGGCCGCCATCGAATCCGCCGACCGCACACCGGGTGTGGTCGACGCAGCCGGCCGGGCCTTCACAGCCTGGCGCACCGCCTTGGAGTCGGTGCTGCGCGACCACGGCGCGGCACCGGCCACAGCCCGACGCTTGTCGAACCTAGCGGTGGCAGCGATCGAAGGCGCAGTGGTGCTCAGTCGCGTCGATGGGTCGATCGACCCGGTCGACGACGTGATCCACTCCCTACGCCCCCTGTTCATCGATGTAACCGAGCCCGACCAGCCGGGCCCGCGCTGACCGCGTGCTACCCGTCCAGGCCGTCGTCATCTGCTGGCGCCCGAATCGTCAAGCCCCGCACCGACCTTCCGCCAGGGTCGGTGGTCGTGATCGACGAACCCGGCGGCGCGACGTTGGCGCTGTGGCAGCGACAGAGGTGAGGCGGTCCCAGTCACTGCCCCGGCTCGCGCTCGGGTGAAGGAGCCGCGGGACCTTCTCGCCGGGTTGCCGCAGCCTCATGTCGCGTCCGATCGCCCTGCGCACAGTTCGGTAGCAAGCCAGCAGCTGCAGACCGCAGGAGTTGCGTCCGCACATCGGCATGATCGCGCACTGCCGGCGGGTCGTACGACGCTGTGCCCGTTGATCTCCGACACCACGCGCTGGCCGGTTCGGTCAGCGCGTCATGCGGTAGAAGAGGGCGTTTGGGCTAGGCGTTGCCTACCCGTATTTTCCTGGTGGGCAACACTTGCCGGTGATCAGTGGCCGGTGTGGGCGAGGTTGTCGTCGATGAGGTGCAGGCGGCGGGCGAGGTCGGAGACGAAGATCCGTTCGGGGTCGATACTGTCGCGGATACGCCGCCATTCCTCGAGCCGCGGGTACATCGCGCGGACCATTTCCGGGGTGGTGCGGGAGTCTTTGGCGAAGTACAAGCGTCCGCCTGCGTCGAGGACCCGCTGGTCGAGTTCGGCACAGAATTCGCCGAGTCCGGGTTTGAGTGGGAAGTCCAGGCTGAGCATGAACCCTGGGTGCGGCCACGACAGTGGGGCCGGGTTGGCGGCGCCCATGCGCTTGAACACGTTCAGGAACGACCGGTGGCCGGAGTGCGCGATCGCGCGCACCGCGGCCGCGAGCTGTGGTTCGGCGCCGAAGGGCATGGAGAACTGATATTGCAGGAACCCGCGGCGGCCGTAGGCGCGGTTCCATTCACCCAGCAGATCCAGGGGGTGATAGAACTGCGTGAGGTTCTGGATGCGCCCGCGCGCCTGCCTCGGATACACCCGGTGCGCGGCTTCGGCGGCGATGCGGATGGTGAGGTTGTTGACCATGCCGTTGGGAAAGACGTCGGGCACCGTGAGCAGTTGGGGTGCATCGAATTTCAGCGGGTCGCGGCGCAATTTGGGCGGGAGCTGATCCAGAGTGGCCAGGGAGCCGCGGCTGAAGCCCGCGCGGCCGAGTTTCGGGCCGGTGCTGATGGTGTCAGGGACCGACATCGAGTATTCGTAACCGTCGTCGGAGCCGCCGGTGAGCAGTTCCATGGTCTGTTCGAGATTGTCGGTGCGGTCGTTGTCGACGAGGAAGTACGCGGTTTCGGTGCGTTTCATCCGTACCCGGGCGCGCACGACGATGCCGGTCAGCCCCATGCCACCGACGGTGGCCCAGAACAGATCCGCGTCGGCTCCTGCGGGAGTGAGGGTGCGTAGCGTGCCGTCCGCGGTGAGCAGTTCCATCGAGAGGACATGGTTGCCGAAACTGCCATGGGAGTGATGGTTCTTGCCGTGGATGTCGGAGGCGATCGCGCCGCCCACGGTGACTTGACGGGTGCCGGGGAGGACCGGAACCCACAGGCCCTGGGGCAGAGCCGCTTTCATGAGGGTGTCGAGATTGACGCCGGCGTCGATGTCGACCACGCCGGTGTCGCGATCGATGTCGTGGATGCGGTCGAAGGCGGTCATGTCGACGACCAGGCCGCCGCCGTTCTGGGCGGGATCGCCGTAACTGCGACCGAGCCCCCGGGCGATGACCCCGCGCGGTCCGGCAGCGCCGACGGCTTTGGCGACCCTGTCGAGGTCGGGAGTGCAAAGTACCTGCGCCACAGACGATGCGGTACGGCCCCACCCCGACAGCGGGCGTTGATCGATCATCAGTCCCCCTTGGATGAAATTCACCTCGCCACGGTAGCCGCGTGGCGAACGATGCTGCCAACACCACTGATCGGCCACCGCTTGGACCGCTGGGGATCGAGCCGTAAGCGGCACGATAGTTGCGCTCGTCCTCGTGGCGAGTCGAGATGCGGGCTGGTGCTACAGCAGGTGTCGGAGCAGTTCGGCCCGTCGGCCGGCGCGACGTCGTGCGCTGTCGGGCTCGTTGCCGGAACCGCTCAGATCACCTGAGACAAGTGTGGATTGCCAAGCTGTTGGCCCGTTCACTGGGTCGGTGCAGCTGCTCAGGGCGTCGAACAGCCAGTGGTGGGCCTGCCCGACAGTGACGCGAGTTCCGAGGAATTGACCGGTGAGGGCCCAGTACCGTCGAATCCGACGGTCGCTGTCGGTCGCGTCGATCAGCAATTGCTCTCGGAAACGCGGAGTGTCGCGTTCACCGCGTGCACCGGCGTGAGCGCCGACGAATCGGTCGAGTTCACTGCCGCCGTGTGGCCGCACTCCTTCCATGACCAGTGACACCACATCCACCAGAATGTCGCCCACATCGGTGTACAAGCCGCGACGGTCACGGATCAGCTCCGGTTGGCCTCGCCAGAGTTGCTGTCGCACAACGCTGTCCATCGCGGGATCGCTGACGAGGGCCGCCAACTCGGCATACGCGACAACCTCCTCGACAGAGGGATCGTCCGGCGGTTCCGGGACATTCCAGTACATGTAGATATCGAAGTCGCGTTGCGGTATCGGTGCGAGGACACGCCGCCAGAATCGGAGGAGGTAGTCGTGTGCCGTATCGCCATCCTCTGCGGCGGCCAGCAATGCCATTCGCTGCGCCAGCTGCGTCGGTCCGGCTGCGCCCAGGGCCCGCAGCGATGCGCGCCGCCAGGCCAACGACCTGAATTCGGCATCGACTCGCGCGCTTTCGGCAGCGATCGCCTCAGCGATCGACCGCCGTGCGTGGAGCACATCGGAGATCGAACCCAGGCCGAGACCGAGCGCGCGCAGCCGTCGAACCAGCAGCAGCCGCTCAGTCGCGATCTGCGCATCGAACATCCGATGCCCACCTGAACTGCGGCACGATTCCAGAATGCCCTCGTCGCAATAGAACCGGATCGTGCGCACCGCAATCCCGGTCCTGCGTGCCAACTCCCCGATACTCACCACCATGCGCGGCTGCATACCGTCTCTCACGACGTGCTGAACCTCCACCCCGGTCGAGCATCCAGCGTAGCGTCCGGTCGTGGTTCGGCTCGGTCAAGTGACCCACCGCTGCTGCGGCTTCGGCCTAGAGGAAAGGGCCGTCATCTCAACGGGACCCGGTGTGGATCCCGGCGGACGTTCTCGAGCCACTACTGGGTCTCGTAGACGGCCGGTTGGCGCTAGCCGGTACAGCCCGCGCGGGACACGGTAGATGAGTGCGCTCGGGGTACCTTCGCTCCCAATACCCGGTTGATCTCGGCAAAGCTCGTCGTCGAGGATGGCTCGATGCTGGATATGCGGTTCGTGCGGCGGGTGGATGGGGTGACCTATGAGTTCGTCCGGGACGGGGACGCGTACGGATTTCCGTCGTACAAGCGGGTCGACCTCGACATCTGGTGTCGGCGGCTTCCCGATTTCGGATGGGTGGTGTGCACTGCGGAGGCGGCAGTGTCGAGTCGTCCATTCGATGATGCCGGGCGGGGTGACCTTCCGCCCGAAGGAGTGTGGGTGAGCTGCAAGGGCGATCGGTCGTACGTCTACGACCTGGTCCACACCGATGCTCCGGCAGTGGCGGATTCCGAACCTTCGTAGGGCAGCCGGTTCCGCATTGTGCCGGCGCCGTCGCAATGTCAGCTCACCCGTGGCCGGTCCGAACAGGTTTTCACTATCGGGTCGCCGCCAGGTGTTCTCCGTAGAACAGCATCAGGCCGGTAGCCGCGGAAATTGCTGTGAGCAGCCAGAATCGGATGGATACCGTGGTCTCGGGCCAGCTGCTGAGTTCGAAGTGGTGGTGCATCGGGGCTATGCGGAACAGCCGCCGGCGGGTGGTCCGGAAGACGACGATCTGCAACAGAACCGAGAGGATCTCGGCGCAGAACAATGCACCGATCACGACCATGAGCAGTTCGGTGCGGGTCGTGATGGACAGCCCGGCCAGCAGCCCACCCAACGCCAGCGATCCGGTATCGCCCATGAAGATCTTCGCCGGTGCCGCGTTCCACCAGAGGAAACCGACGCAGGCCCCGCCCGCCGCCGCGCTGACCAGGGCCAGATCGAGCGGGTCGCGAACCGTGTAGCACCCCACCCCGGGACGGGTGGTGCACGCGTTGGTGAACTGCCAGAACGTGATCAGCACATAGGCACCTAGAGTCAGGCCCATCGATCCCGCGGCCAGACCGTCGAGCCCGTCGGTGATGTTCACGGCATTCGACCACGCGACCACCATGATGCACACCGCCAGCAGGAACAACGCCGGGACGAACGACAGCCAGCCGACATCGCGCAGGATCGACAGGTGCCTGCTGGCCGGGGTCAGGCCGGTGCTATCGGGGAAACGCAGTGCCAGCACGCCGAAAATGATCGCGGCACCGAATTGGCCGACGTACTTGCCGCGGGCGGTCAGCCCGAGATTGCGCCGCTTGTAGAGTTTGATGAAATCGTCGAGAAATCCGACCAGGCCCAGCGCGGTAGCCAGACCCAGAACCAGCAGTCCGGAGGCCGTGACTCCGGATGCGTGATAGCGCAGGCCGATCAGATGCGAGCCCAAGTATCCCGCCCACATACCGATCACGATCGCGATCCCGCCCATGGTGGGCGTTCCGCGCTTGGCTTGGTGGCTGCTGGGTCCTTCGGCGCGGATCTCCTGACCGAGTTTCTTCCGGGTGAACAACCGGATCAACAGCGGCGTCAACGTGATCGACACTGCCAGAGCGATCATCGCCGCGAACAAGATCTGCCTCATCTGCCCCCCTGCGAGTCTTTCCATCGCGACCCGCCGCATCGACACAACGCGAACGGTCAGATGTTAGCCAAGCACACGACCGAGAGTGATCGCTGCCTGCGTGGCGGACGGCATTCGGCAGAAAGAGGATGTCGTGGGGCGCATTTGGTCTCGCTGCCGGTCGCGTCCGCTCTGTCCGATTCGGGCCGCGCGGAATGCGGCTTTTCGGCCGGTCGCATGGGAAATGGGAGTGCGGCGACTTCGAACTGCGTGTGGCGTACCACACACCATTGAATTCGACGTCTAAGGTTCTGACTCGGTCCGCCCATCAGGGGTAGCTGAGTGGAGGGTTCGACGAATGACGTTCGAGAAAATCACCGCTGCCGTTTTCATGGCAATCTCGGCCGTGGGTATCAGTGCGGCAACCGCCCATGCGGAGCCGGCCCTAACAGAACAGCCGACCGCGGTGACTGCGGAGGACACGACTTCCGGTGTGGATCATGGAATCAATTACCAGATCACCGTTTCGCCGGTCGACAGGGCAGTTGTCGCCACGGTCGAGAATGGCAAGTTCGAGGTCGCGCAGAATGGTGCGGTGGTGCTCGAGTCCGGCGACGGAGCGGCGGTGACCGAAGTGCCGCAATGGCTCGCCGTCGACGGGCGTTCGATCGCGATGGCACAGCAGATCGGTGCGGACGGCCGCACCCTGACGCTGACGCCGACTCCGACGGCGGAAGATATTGCGCAACTGAAGGACATCACCTCCTACGACCGGCTCAAGGAGCAGGTCAACAAGAACCTGCCCGGCATCGCCGTCGGCGCCATCGTGGGCGGCATCCTCGGGGCGATGATTCCCCTGATTTGGGGTCTCAGCATCCCCGTGGGTGCGCTGATCGGTGCGACCGTCGGCGGATACGTCATGGGCGGCCCGGACTTCATCGAGGCCGTACAGGGGTGGGTCACCAACCAGCCGTGATCACGGGCAGGTGAAATAGCGGCCGACTGGTCGATTCGGGCAGCCGCGGCCCCGAAGCGCTGGACGAACCCCCTCTGAGACATGTTGTCCCACAGGGAAATTCCACTGCGCGGAGTGGGCGGATCCACGAGTCGCCCACGGGCAGTTGTCCCGTGGGCGACGCTGTGCTGTGGCGGGGCTCAGTCCTCGATCGGCACAGGGGCGGTGCCGATCCCGGTTCGGTTCAGCGTCGAGTTGCGGTAGCCGAAGGTGGCGTAGAGGGCGAGACCGAGGAGCAGCCAGACGACGAAGCGGATCCAGGTGACGATGTCGAGGTGGCTGATGAGCCAGATCGAGAAGCCGATGCCGATGAGGGGGACGACCGGCACCCAGGGGGTGCGGAAGGTGCGGTCGGCGTCGGGGCGGGTGCGGCGCAGGCGCATGACGCCGAGCGCCACCACGATGAAGGCCATCAGGATGCCGACGTTGGTGAGTTCGGCGGCCTCGCGGATCGGGAGGAAGCCGGCGATGAGCGCGGAGACGATGCCGACCGGCCAGATGACGCGGGTGGGTACCTTGCGTTCGCTGGTCTTGCCGAAGTAGTTGGGCAGCAGGCCGTCTCGGCTCATGGCGAAGCCGACGCGGGTGACAGCGAGCATATTGGCGAACGCGGAGGTGGTGACGCCGACGACCGCGCCGACCGCGATGACCAGGCCCAGGATGCCCATGCCCACGGTGTCGAAGGCGCTGGAGAACGGCGCGGCCACATCGATTTCGGTGTAGTTCACCATGCCGACGATGACCAGGCACACCAGCAGGTAGACGACCGAGGCGATGCCGAGACTGATCAGGATGGCCTTGGGCAGCAGCTTCTTGCCGTCCTTGGATTCCTCGGCGGCCGCGCTCATGGCGTCGTAACCGTAGACCGCGAAGAACGCCAGTGCCGCACCGGAGACCGCGCCGCCGACCCCGAACGGGAAGAACGGCGTGTAGTTGCCGGCCTTGATGTGGAATGCGCCGGCGACGACGACAATGGCCACGATCAACACCTTCACCGCCACCAATCCCGTTTGCACACGGGCGGATTCACGGGTGCCACGCGAGAGCAGATAGGCCAGCAACAGGCAGAGAACGACCGCGAACAGGTCGATCTTGTGGCCCTCGCCGGTGCCGGGCGCGCCGAGCGCCCAGGTCGGCAGATCGAATCCGATGTAGTGGGTGATGTAGTTCAGGTAGCCCGAGACCGCGATCGCCACCACCGACACGATGGCGGTGTACTCGAGCAGCAGATCCCAGCCGATCATGAATCCGATGATCTCGCCCAGCGCCACATACGAATACGTGTAGGCCGAACCGGCTTTCGGCACCATGCCCGCGAATTCGGCGTAGCAGAGTCCCGCCGCGCCGGAGGCCACGACCGCGATGGCGAAGGAGATCAGCACGGCCGGACCCGCCACCTGGTTGGCCACCACACCGGCCAGGGAGAACACTCCCGCGCCGACCAGGCCGCCCAGGCTCAGCGCGACCAGTTGCCACAGGCCCATGCTCTTGGTGAAATCGCCGGAATCGGCATCGGTGACAGGCATTCGCCGCATGACTCCGGCGAGGGTGATGGGCGGGCGTGGGCGGCGGGTGACGACAGACATTGTCGCGCCTTTCAGGTGGTGATTCTTCAACTAGGGGTGGTGGACGGCGGGGAGTCGAGAGCCTCAGAAGACGAAACCCTCGGGGAACGGATCAGCCGGGTCGAGCAGGTAATTGGCCGTGCCGGTCAACCACGCACGACCGGTGATCTCCGGCACCACGGCGGGATGTCCGGCGACGTCGACGGTCTCGATCGCGCGGGCGTGGAAGGTGGTGCCGATGAACGAGTCATTGCGCAGCACTTGTCCATCGGAGAGCAGACCGCGGGCGTGCTGGCGGGCCAGCAGCGCGGAGGTGCCGGTGCCGCAGGGCGAGCGGTCGAACCAGCCCGGGTGGATGGCCATGGCATTGCGGGTGTGCGCGGGTTCGGAGGCCGGATCCAGGAACAGGACGTGTTTGCATCCGCCGATCCGCTCGTCCTCCAGATGCACCGGACGCTGGAATTCATTGACGGCGGCCATGATTCGCAGCCCCGCGTCGAGGATCCGATCCTGTTGGGTGCGGTCGAACGGTATCCCGAGCTTGCCGAGATCGACGATGGCGTAGAAGTTTCCACCGTAGGCCATGTCGTAGCGGACGGTGCCGATCCCGGGTACCTGCACCTCGTTGTCGAGGCTGTCGCAGTAGGCCGGGACATTACGCAGCGCCACCGAATCGGCGTGGCCCGCAGTGATGTTCACGGTCGCGACGACGCGTCCGGCGGGAGTGTCCAGGCGGATCTCCGTGACCGGTTCGGTCACCGCCACCATGCCGGCCTCCACCAGCGCGGTCGCCACGCCGATGGTCCCGTGCCCGCACATCGGCAGCAGCCCGCTCACCTCGATGAACAGCACCCCGTAGTGCCCGTCGGCGGTGGTGGCCGGTTGCAGGATGGCCCCGCTCATAGACGCGTGCCCGCGCGGCTCGTTGACCAGGAATTTCCGCAGGCCGTCCAGATTCTCGAGGAAGTAGTCGCGCCGATCGGCCATCGTGTCACCCGGAATCGGACGGACCCCGCCGGTGACCACCCGGGTGGGCATACCCTCGGTGTGAGTGTCGATGGCGGAGATGATTCTGCTGCTGTGCATCAGGATTGCCCTTCGGTGTCGAGTTCGGCGAGTTCGCGCAATCGCACGACGGCGGCCAGCGGACGCCGGGCGGAGGTGGGGGCGGCCAGGCCGAGGGGAGCGAGATCCGCTGTGCCGTAGCGGCATTGGCCGTCAGCGTCCGCGTCGTCGGCACCGGCGGACTGTGCGGCGCGCAGGGCGGCGACGGCGGTCCCGCAGATGCGGCCCTGGCACGGCCCGAGCCCGGCGCGGGTGGCCAGTTTGGCGGCCCGGTAGCTCTCGCCCGCAGCGCCCGCCCAGGCCGTGGTCAGCTCCTCCCGGGTGGTGTTCTCGCACCGGCAGATCACGGTGTCGGGGCGGGACCAGGCCACCGCCTCGGTGCCGATCGGGTGCGCGGCGGCGAGCCGGGCGATGAACCGCCGGGCGGTGCGGTGGCGGGTGCGCAGGCCGCGCTCGGCGCTCGGATCGCCACCCGCGGCCACGATCCCGGCGACGACGCCCTCGACCGCCGCGACCTGCGCCCCACCGATTCCGGTGAGTTCACCTGCCGCCCAGACCATGTCGGCGCTCGTCCGCTGATCCCGGTCGACGCTGACGAACCCGTCGGGCGTCAGGCGCGCGCCCGCGGCCACCGCGAGTTCGTGCTGCGGGGTGAAGCCGTGCGAGACCGCGACCGCGTCCACCGCGATGGTCGTATGGCTGCCCGGCACCGGTGCCCAGTGTTCGTCGAGCCGGGCCACGGTCGCCTCTTCGACCCGGCCGTCGCCCGCGACCGCGACCACCGCGGTCGAGGTGCGCACCGGAATTCGATGGCGCAGACCGGAACCCGCGTACTCGATCAGTTCGGCCGCCTTGCCGGCACTGTGCCGCAGCTCCCACGGCCGGGCGACCCAGTGCCGCAGGATCGCCCGGGCCGGATTGGCCTCGAGCACCGCCCGGACCCGCGCGCCGCCATCGGCCAGGGAGTGAGCGACCGGGAGCAGGAACGGCCCGGTGCCCGACACCAGCACGGACCGCCCGATGAGCAGCCGCTGGGTTTTCGCGAGGGTCTGCGCGGCCCCGCCGGTGTAGACGCCGGGCAGATCCCAGCCGGGGAAGGGGCACACGCGGTCGTAGGCTCCGGTCGCGATGATCAGCGCGTCCCCGCGCACCGCCCGATGCGTACGGCGATCACCCTCGACGCCGATGAGCAATCGCACTGTGGGACAACCGCCCTCGGGGTGCCGTTCGAGGTGGTACACCGCCGCCCGCGCCAGATACTCGCAGCCCGGATGCTCGGCCAGGAGCCGGGCCCGGCGCTCGGCGGCCGCGTACCCGTGCCCGATGGCCAGCGGCCGGCGGACTCCGTAGGCCGCCGGTATGCGGCGGTGGTACTGGCCGCCGAGCGCCTCGTTGGAGTCGATCAGCGTCACCGACGCGCCGTGCCGCAGCGCCGCTTCCGCGGCCGCCGTGCCCGCCGGACCACCACCGATGACCACCACATGCCGGTTCATCGCTCGCTCCCGCCCGCTCGGCTCTGACTGGTGACGGTGTCGCCGTCGCGCGCCGGGCGGCGGCACAGGCGCACGTCCGGCACGCCGTTGACGGTCGCCACGCAGTCGAAGCAGACGCCGATACCGCAGAACACGCCGCGGCCACCGCCGTCGCGCGCGGTGCGCCAGTGTGTGCGCCCGGCGGCGAGCAGCACGGTGGCCAGGGTCTGACCGTGCACACCCGCCACCTCGACGCCGTCGGCGCGGATGGTCAGCGGCCGGTCGGCACGGCCGAGGCGGTCGCGGTCCGGGGGAATCAGATTGGGGCTCATGGTGAGACGTACTCCGTGCTCGAGGTGATGACCGCCGGTCGGTCGACGGTGAAGGCCGCGATGTCGACCTCGCCGGGCCGGCCGGTGAGGGCGGCGGCGACCAGCTGCGCGGTGCCGAGCGCGAGCCCGATGCCCGCGCCCTCGTGGCCGGTCGCGTGCCACAGTCCGGGCAGGCGCGGATCCGGGCCGATCACCGGGAGGTGGTCGTCGACGTAGGGACGGAAACCGCCGTAGGCGCGCATGATCGCGACGTCCGCGAGCATCGGGAACAGGCGCAGTGCCTTGCGTGCGATGGCGGCGAGACTGTCGGGGCGGATCCGGTCGTCGAATCCGGCCTGCCGCCGCGACGATCCGATCAGCAGCGGGCCACCCCGGGTGGACTCCACCACGGCCGAGGATTGCAGCGCGGTATCCGAACTGCCCACCGCGCCGACGTAATCCGCGTCGTAGACCTTGTGGAAGACGGTCGGCGGGAGCGGAGCGGTGATCAGCACATCGCCGCGGCGCGGTTTGACCGCGATCGGCGCGCCCAGCACCGCCGCCACCGGACCCGACCACGGCCCGGCGGCATTGATCACCACATCGGCGAACCGGTCGCCGCGCGTGGTCCGCACGCCCAGCAGCCGATCGCCGTTGACGATCGGACCGGTGACAGTGCACCGGGTTTCGACGATCGCCCCGCCCGCGGTCGCGGCGGCGAGCAGTGCCGAGGCCGCGCCGGCCGGCTGGACCTGCGCGTCGTCGGGGTAGTGGACCGCGCCGCTCACCTCGGTGGTGAGGGCCGGCTCGGCCGCCGCGAGTGCGGCCGCGTCGAGATCGGCGCAGTACACACCGACCGCGCGCTGGCTGCCGGCGAAGGCGGCGAGTGCCGACGCACCCGCGTCGGTGGTCGCAACGACGATGCCACCCTTGGGTTCCCACTCGACGGCCGCGACCGCACCGGGCAGCCGTTCGGCGATGCGCGCGAGCGTCTCGGGCCACAGCCGCCGCGACAGTCGCGCCAGCTCCAGCTCCGGACCGGGGCCCTTGTCCGAGACCAGCACGTTGCCCTCGCCGTGCGCCGTGGTCCCGGACGCCACCTCGCCCGCCTCACAGATCCGCACCGACAGGCCCGCCACGGCGAGCCCGTCGGCGAGCGCGCAGCCGATCATGCCGCCGCCGATGATCAGCACATCGGTCCCCCTCACGGACGATGTGCCGGACGTGTCGAATGTCATTGCGCCCGTGCCCCGTTCACCGACCGAGGCACACCCAGCGGATTGTCGTCGCGCAATTCCGGCGGCAACAGCTCCGGCGGCACCGACTGGAACACCACCGGACGCAGGAACCGGGCGACCGAGGCGGTGCCCACCGAGGTCGCCGCGGGCGCGGTGGTCGCCGGATATGGACCGCCGTGCTGCTGCGCGTAGGTCACCGACAGGCCGGTGGGCCAGCTGTTCCACAACACCCGGCCCGCCGCGCCCGCCGCCTCGGCGAGCAGGGCGCGAGCGGTGCCGTCGGCCTGGACGCCGAAGACCGAGACCGTCAGCTGCCCGCTCACCGCGCGGGCCAGCTCGAGCAGTTCGGCGGTCTCCCGATAGGTCACCACCAGTGCTGCGGGGCCGAACATCTCGTGTATCAGCGTGTCCGGATCGGTGAGCACGTCCTGGGCGGTGGTGGTCAGCAGCAGGGTGCGCCCCGCCGCGCCGCCGCTCAGGATCCGCACCCGCGGGTGCGTGCGCAATTGTTCGACGGCCCCGACGAATCCGGCCTCGATTGCGGCATTGAGCATGTCACCGGTCGGCTCGGGTGCCGACCGGGCCAGTTCGGCGAGCAGCGGCGACCCGTCCGGGACCGCGATGATCCCCGGCTTGGTGCACAGCTGCCCGGCACTGGCCGACAGTGTGCCCAGCAGTCCGGCCGCGATCTCAGCGGCCTGTGATTCCGCGGCCGCAGCGGTGACGAAAACCGGGTTGACGGAACCCAATTCACCGTAGAAGGGAATCGGCACCGGTCGCGCGGCCGCGATGTCGAACAGTGCGCGCCCGCCCCGGGTGGAGCCGGTGAACGCGGCCGCGGCGACGGCGGTATGGGTCAGCACCCGCACACCCGCGTCGACACCGAACACCAGGCCGAAAGTTCCGCTCGGAGAGTGGTTTTCGGTCAGCGCCTCGGTGACGATCGCGCCGACCGCGCGTGAGAGCAATGGATGGCCCGGGCTGGCCTTGACGATGACCGGGCACCCGGCGGCCAGCGCGGCGGCCGTATCGCCACCCGCGACGGAGAAGGCGAAGGGGAAATTGCTCGCCGCGAAATTGACGACCGGGCCGAGCGGAATATTCATCCGGCGCAGATCCGGGCGCGGCGCACCCATCGGCCACTCGTTGTCGGCGGTGTCGATGCGTACGTCGAGGTAGCCGCCGTCGCGCACGGTCTCGGCGAACAGGCGCAGCTGAAACGTGGTGCGCCGCAACTCGCCGGTCAGCCGCGCCTCGGTCAACCGGGTTTCGTTCCGCGCCATGGCGATGAGCTCCGCGGCGCGGCTGTCGAGCCGGTCGGCGAGGTCGGTCAGCGCCCGGGCGCGACCGGCCGCACCCAGCGCCGCCCACGCCGGGGCGGCCGCGGCCGCGGCGGCGACCGTGGCGTCGGCCTCGGCCGCCGTGGTGTCGGCGATCGATCCGGCTGTCGTGTCGATCATCGTGTTGTCCTCGTTTCCCGAATTCGCCTGTTCGCCTGTGGATTACCGGTAGCCCTTGGCCAGCACCGCCGCGGTGTCGGCGGTGATCTGGGCGGTCAGCCCGGGGGCGAGCGGAATCCGCGGCGGCCGGCACGCGCCGCCGGGTCGCCCGGCCAGGTCCATCGACAGCTTGATGGCGTGGACGAATTCGGTTTTGGAGTCCCAGCGCAGCAGCGGATGCAGTTCCCGGTACAGCGGTAGGGCCTTGTCCAGATCGCGGTTGACCGCCGCGTTGTACAGCTCCACGGTCACCTGCGGAATGGCGTTGGGATAGCCGGCCACCCAGCCGACCGCGCCCGCGATGCCCAGTTCCAGCACCACGTCGTCGGAACCGATCAGCACGTCGAGTTCCGGTGCCAGTTCCTTGATTTCGTAGAAGCGCCGGACATCGCCGGTGAACTCCTTGACGCCGACGATCAGCCCCTCGGCGTGCAGTTCGGCCAGCAGGTCCGGGGTGAGGTCGATGCGGGTGTCGATCGGATTGTTGTAGGCCACGACGGGCAGACCGACCGCGGCCACCGTCCGATAGTGATCGAGGACGACCTCGCGATTGCCCCGATAGATGTTGGGCGGCAACAGCATGACGCACTGGGCGCCGGCCTCGGCGGCCTGCTCGGCCCATTTACGCGCTTGCAGCGCGCCGTAGGCGGCGATGCCGGGCATGACCGTGAAGCCTTGCGGCGCGACCTCGATGGCGGTGGTTACCACCCGGGCGCGTTCGGTGTCGTCGAGGGTCTGGTACTCCCCGAGCGAGCCGTTGGGGCTCACGCCGTGGCAGCCGTTGGCCGCCAGCCACCGTACGTGCTCGGCGTAGGCGTCGTAGTCGACCGAGAGATCCTCGGTGAACGGCAGGGTGGTCGCGACGATCACCCCGTGCCAGGGCTTGTTCGCCGGCGACGTGGTGGTTTCGGACATGTGAGCCTCCATCGGGTGAGAGTCCGGGGAGAGCGCCCCGGCCGCCTGTCACTATGTGACGTGTGACATTGCACAGACCGTAAGCGATGGTGTCATACCCGGTCAACCACTTGCGTGATCGGGGTCACCACCCTATGGTGCAATGTCACACATCACAGGTGAAGGTGGCGTATGACCGCAGTTGACGACTCCGCGACAGCACGGCAATCCGATCCAGGCACGACTACCCCACCGAGCACACTGCGCCGGATCGTGGCCGCGGCCATGGTCGGCGCGGTCGCCGAGTGGTACGAATTCTTCCTCTACGGCACCGCATCCGCGCTGGTCTTCGGGGAGGTGTTCTTCCGCTCCAGCGGCAATGCCGTCGACGGGATCATCGCCGCCTTCGCGCTCTATGCCGTCGGGTTCCTGGCCCGGCCCTTCGGCGGAATCCTGTTCGGGCACTTCGGAGATCGCGTCGGACGCAAGGCCTTGCTGCAGCTGAGCCTGGTCGTGGTGGGCATCACCACGTTTCTGATGGGCTGCCTGCCCACCTTCGCCGCCATCGGCTACTGGGCCCCGGCGCTGCTGGTGACGCTGCGCCTGATCCAGGGCTTCGCGTTCGGCGGCGAATGGGGCGGGGCGGTGCTCTTGGTCAGCGAGCACAGCCCCGACCATCGGCGTGGGTTCTGGGCGAGCTGGCCGCAGTCGGGCGTGCCGCTGGGCAATGTCCTGGCGACCGTGGTCATGCTGGTGCTGTCGGCGAATCTGTCCGACGCGCAGTTTCTTTCGTGGGGCTGGCGGATCGGCTTCTGGCTGTCGGCCGTCGTCGTGCTGATCGGCTACTGGGTGCGCTCCAGCGTCGATGACGCACCGATCTTCCGCGAGGCGCAGCAGCGGTCGGACGCCGACCGACGCCACGCGCTCGGCATCGTCGAAGTACTGCGCCATCACTGGCGACAGGTGCTGATCGGGATCGGCGCGCGCTTCGCCGAGAACATCCTCTACTACCTCGTGGTGACCTTCTCGATCACTTACCTCAAACTCGCCGTGCACGTGGACACCGCGCCGATCCTGGCGCTCATGCTGGTGGCGCACCTGTTGCACTTCTTCATGATTCCGGCGGCGGGCCTGCTGTCGGATGTGATCGGGCGGCGGCCGGTCTATCTCACCGGGGCCGTGCTCACCGCCGGCTGGGGTTTCCTGGCCTTCCCAATGATGGACACCGGGAACTACGCCGTCATCATCGTGGCCATCACCCTCGGTCTGGCCGTCGAATCCCTCACCTACGCACCGTATTCCGCGCTCATGACCGAGATGTTCCCGACGCATGTGCGATATACGGCCCTGTCGTTCTGCTATCAGGTCGCGCCGATCCTGGCCGGATCGCTGGCCCCGCTGATCGCCATCAGCCTCTTCGACCGCTTCCACAGTTCGGTGCCGATCTCGCTGTATCTGATTGTGGCCGCGGCGATCTCGGTGCTGGCGGTCGGGCTGGCGAAGGAGACCGCAGGCACGTCGCTGCGGTCGGTCGATGCCGAGGCCGCGCGATGAGGACGCGTGCGCCGACCGCGGGCCGGGTATCGCGGGGCGACGGCTATGACACGTGACATGGCATAGAATGTCGTGAACCGATCGAATCCATCGATCACGGGCAGGGGAGCCGACCACGTGAGTATCGACCAGTTCACCCAGGTGGAGAAGGTCAGCCTGCGCGAGAAGGTCTCGCGGGCACTGCGCGCGGCCATCATCGCCGGTGAAATGGAGCCCGGCGTGGTATATTCCGCACCCACGCTCGGCGCGCGGTTCGGGGTGTCGGCCACCCCGGTCCGCGAGGCCATGCAGGATCTGGCCCGGGAGAACCTGATCTCGATTGTGCCCAACAAGGGATTCCGGGTCACCGAGGTGGCCGAGAAGGACCTCGACGACATCACCCGCATCCGGCTGCTGCTGGAACCGCCGGTGGTCCGCGAGGTCACCCCGCTGATTCCCGAATCGGATATACCGCACCTGCGCGCCCTCGCCGAGAAGATCGTCGAAGGCGCCGAAAGCGGAGACCTGGTGGAATACACGGCGGCCGACCAGATCTTCCATCTGACCCTGCTCGGCTACGCCGACAACCCGCGCCTCAACGACCTGGTCTCCGATCTGCGCGACCACACCCGCCTGTTCGGCCTCGGCTCCCTGGCCCAGAAAGGCGAACTGGTCGACGTCGCCCGCGAGCATCTCACCATCGTCGACCTACTCGAATCCCGCGATCAGGACGCCGTCGAACACTTCCTGCGCGACCACATCCAGCAGGCTCGCGGCCGCTGGGCGAAGCCCCAGGAGTAGCCGACCGGGCTTTCGGTTGCTCGGCGCCCCCGGATCTTGCCGCAAGCGATAGAATGCGCGCGCACGTGAGTCCCGACCGGCACGAGAACCGCTGACCGCCAACGGATCTTCTCGAGCCAATCAACGGATCTTCTCGAGCTGATAAGGACCTTCAGGGCCGTTGTGCGGAACACGGCCATGCCGACGTCGGTGGCCACCGCGCCGTCTGCCGGTCGTGGTCGCAATGTACCCGGGCGGTGCTGAGAACCTCGGATATCGACGCCATGGGATTGCTGCCCGGTGTTCGCGGTCGGCGCGGAGGCGTCCGTGGATAGCCGTGCCGCAACCTTCGAATAGCTGGATGTCCGCTGGTTATGGGCGATAGGCTGGGCACCGTCGAAAGGGTGAGTTGATCATGTCCGGTGCTCACAGCGATACCGAGAGGATTGCACGCGGCTCATGATCGACGACGCCGCGAACCGTACCCGCCGTGACGTGAGCATGACGGTAGCGGAGGAGTTGCGTGCGGCCCGAACCTCGTCGCGAACCATAGGACGCAGCGGCAACGTGCTGCCCGAGTTGACCAGCTTCGTGAACAGGCGCGCCGAGCTGACCGAGCTCAAGCACCTCCTGACCGTGTCGAGGCTGGTGACGCTGGCCGGGATGGGCGGCGTGGGCAAGACGCGGCTGGCGCTGCAGGCGGCCGCGGCTGTTCGAGGCGATTTCGCCGATGGGGTCTGGGCGATCGATCTGGCCGACGTGCGTGATCCGTCGCTGGTGGCTCCCATCGTCGCTGCCTCGCTCGGCGTGCGGGTCGATTCGGCCCGGCCGGTCCATGACACCCTGGTCGAGTTTCTGCGATCCCGGGAAACCCTGCTCCTCGTGGACAATTGCGAGCAGGTTACCGAGCCGATGGCAAGCCTGGCCCAGACGTTGTTGTCGGCGTGTCCGGGATTGCGGATCCTGGTCACCAGCCGCGAGCCGCTGGATATCGGCGGAGAAGCGGTGCGGCGGTTGTTGCCGCTGAGCGTTCCTGCCGCCGGCCGTGAGCCGACGTTGCGCGAGCTGCGCAAATACGATGCGGTGATGCTGTTCGGCGATCGCGCCGCGGCGGTCGTGCCCGGATTCGCGCTGACCGAGGAGAACAAGGCCGCGGTGGTCGGGATCTGTTCCCGGCTGGACGGGTTGCCACTGGCGATCGAGCTCGCGGCGGCTCGGATGCGCACCATGTCGCCGGACCAGATCCTGCAGCGGCTCACCGACCGGTTCGCGCTGCTCACCCGGGGCCACCGCACCGCGCCGACACGGCAGCAGACCCTGCGGTGGTGCATCGACTGGAGCTATCAGCTGTGCAGCCCGGCCGAGCAGGAGCTGTGGGCCCGGTTGTCGGTGTTCGCCGGTGGTTTCGAACTCGACGCCGTCGAGGCGGTGTGCGGTACCGATATCGAGGCGGCAGAGCTGCTCGATGTGCTGTCCTGGCTGGTGGACAAATCGGTTGTGATCAGGGAAGAACCCGCGGGTGCGGTCCGCTTCCGGATGCTCGACACCGTACGGGCCTACGGGCAGGACAAGCTGCGGGAGGCCGGCGCGGACGAGGATCTGCGGCGTCGGCACCGGGACTGGTACCGACGGCTGGTGCTCGATGCCGAGGCCGACTTGATCAGCGACCGGCAACTCGACTGGATGGCCCGGCTCGACCGTGAGCAGGGGAACATCCGTGCGGTGCTCGAATTCTGCATGTCCGACCAGACCGAGCAGTCGGCCGAAGCGGGGTTGCGCATCACCGCCGCCTCCTTCGTGTTCTGGAGTTTCCGTGGCTTGTTCGGTGAAGGCCGCCGCTGGCTCGACCGCGCCCTGGCCCATCCCTGCGCGCGTTCGACAACCGACCAGGTCCGGGCGCTGCACGCCAGCGTCTTCATGGCCACGCGGCAATGGGACCTCCAGACGGCAGCCACCCTGCTCGAGCAGGGGCGGGTGCTCGCCGAGCGCGATCCCACGCCTATGAATCAGGCGCTGATGGCCTTCGCTGAGGGTGATCTGGCTCTCTATCTCAATGAGCCCGCGCGCGCGGTGTCGTGTATCGATCGAGCCATCGAGGTGCTGAGCTCCGACCCGCGAGGATGTCTGCACGTTGTCGCGCTGCTGTTGCTCGGTGTGGCGTACGCGCAGCAGGGCGACACCGGACGGGCGGCCGAATGCCATCAGCGGATCCTGGCCATCACCGAGGCGTGCGGCGAGTCGTTGTTCCGGTCGACCGTTCTGGGGATGACCGGGATCGCGGCGTGGCAGCAGGGTGAGAGCTCCCGCGCACAGGATTTGCTGCGGGAATCGCTGCGGCTCAACCAGTGCATGCGCAGCCTTCTCGTCGCGGCGCTCGATCTCGAAGTGCTCGCATGGATCGCGGCCGGCACCGACGACCAGCGATCCGCCGTGCTGATGGGCGCCGCGGCGAACATGATGCAGACCGCCCCGGGCGCGGCGATCTACTTCCCGCAGATGGTCGAGGCCCACCTCGACTGCGAGCGTGTCGTGCGCCGCGCGCTCGGTGGAGCGCGCTTCGATGCGGCGTGGCGACGCGGCCATGCAATGAGAATCAACGCCGTGGTCGCCTACGCGCTGAACGAAGAACAACCGGCCGGCACCCCGTCCGCCGGCGGGACGACACTGACCAAACGTGAGCGCCAAGTGGCGGACCTGGTCGCCGACGGGCTCACCAACAAGCAGATAGCATCCCGCCTGGTGATCTCCCAGCGCACCGCGGATGCCCACGTCGAGCACATCCTGACCAAGCTCGGGTTCACCTCTCGCGCCCAGATCGCGGCGTGGATCGTGGACGCGGCCCGGCAGGAGAGCTGATCGCGTCCCCGCTGCTGAGGCGCGCCGGGTCCGAGCGGCCGACAAGACGCGCTGCATTCGGCTGGTAAGAGACTGGTGTCAGGATCGGATCCCGGCCAGGACCTGATCCAGGTCCCGGCGGGCCCGATCGGGCGAGATGATCTGGGCTCGTTGATTTTTGGAGCGCTCGCGCTGGCTGGTTCGGTCTGCGCGGTGTGCGGTGCGGGTTCAGGTGGGCTGTCCGAGCAGACCCGCGACCAGGGCGCGCAGGCCCTGCTCGTAGGTGTCCCTGGCGGCGAGTTCCGCGTAGCGTTCGCCGAGTGCGGCCAAGCGCGGCAGGGTTTCCGGGTCCAGTTCGGCGAACACCTTGTCGCGGAAGGTGATCCGGTCCGTGTCACGGCCGGCTGTGGAGGCGCGGACGATCAGGTTCCCCGCGGTGTAGTACCAGATCGTTCGATAGGCGTATACCGCGTCGTCGGCGCTGAGGCCGCAGGTCATGGCGGCGTCGACGATCGTCTCGCTGTACCAGAGCGCTGCGGGGGCGAAGAACTCGTCGCCGGTGAGGACCTCGACGATCCAGGGCACCTCGGCCAGGGTGGCGTGCATGGCCAGCGCGGTGACCACGACGCGGTCCCGCGGGTCGACGGGCAGTTCGGGGCGGCGCATTCCTGCGGCGATGTCCTCGAGGACGAGCAGGAGCAGTTCCTGCTTGTCGCGTACATGCCGGTATACGGCCATCGGGGTCGCGCCCAGTTCGGTCGCGAGGCGGCGCATGGTCAGCGTCTCGACGCCCTGTGCCTCGACGAGGTCGCGCGCCGCGGACACGATCTGAGCGCGCGACAGGCGGGAGGGGCGTCCGGTGCGAGTGCTCACTCGATCATCTTGGCACGAGGGTATCGACAGGTAGAGCATGCGTCGGGTACTTTGTGTACGTGTATACAAAGTACCCGGATCTACTGCGCCGGGTGTGATCGTCATGGCACGGTTCATGTTGGCGTTCGGGATGGCCTCGCAGGCAGGTGGATTGGCTGCCCCGGCCACCCTCGCCCTGCTGGGCACACTGTTGCCAACTGCCGACTCCCGTGGCCGACCAACTCGAAAGAAGGGAAACACCAATGGAATCCGGCGTCGTCAACTTGTTCGAGCACGGAGCGCGACTACTCGCCGACGGGCGACTGCTGACCGAGCAACGCCGCATGCAGGGCGATATGGACGGCTGGACAGTAGCCATGTTCCACGCCGAGACCGATGCGGATGTCCACGGCGACCTGTGGGAGATGCATCCCGCGGGTGACGAACTGGTGAGCGTGCTGGCCGGCAGCATCCGAATGTATCTCCGGCCCGAGACCGTCGGCGCGGCAGAGGATCTCGTCCGTTTGACAGCCGGCCGGGCCTACGTCGTACCGCGCGGCCGCTGGCACCGTCTGGAACTGGACGAGCCGAGCGACCTGATGTCGATTGGGCCGCGTCGCGGTACCCAATTGGAGCGCCGCGCGGTGTGACGACTCATAGTGCGTTCGCTGCCGGGTGCCGTTGCCTCTTCGGGCCCCGCCGGTCGCAGCATCTCAGGACCCGAACCAGCGCCGCCGACGGTCTGCTGCGAACTCCGCTTTCTCCCTGGCGAATTCGACGGACGGTCCGAGGAACGGAGCCACCGGGGCCGGGCCGGACAGGAAGTCCGCTTCCACCTTTCCGACGAGGCCGCCGCCGAACTCGATGTGGCACGTGCCCTGTCCCAGGTATCTGCCGCCGTGCGGGCTGTCGTGCAGGCGGGCGATGATGTCCGCCGCGACGGTCCGCGCCGCCGTCTCGGCGAACACGCCCGCCCGGGGCACGGGGGCGTCCGCACAGTCGCCCAGCGCGTACACCCCCGGGTACGGGGTCGCGAGGGTGGCCGCGTCGACATGGATCCAGCCGTCCACCCCGCCCTCCGTCAGTCCGGAGGCCTGCACGACATCCGGAACCCGGTGGCGGGGGACCCCGACGAACAGGTCATAGGCGAGGTCGCCGTCGCGCGTCGACGCGGTGTGCGTGGCCGGATCCAGGGCGCGCACCCGCGTTCCGGTCGTGTACTCGATGTCGCGATCCGCGAGTGCGCCGACGATCGCGGTGTTGGAGCTGGGGGACACCGGGATGGGGGAGTCCATCGGGGTGACCAGTCGCATGCGGGTCGCACTGCGCAGGTTGCGTCGCACGAGTTCTTCGTGGAGCAGCAGTGCACCTTCGTACGGTGCCGGTGGGCACTTGAACGGGACGCTGAGGATCGACAGCAGGACAGTGCCGCCGGTGAAGGCGTCGAGGCGTTGGCGTAGCCGGTGGACCCCCTCGAGCGAGTAGTACTCGTGACCGTCCTCGACGAATCCGGGGGTGGCACCGCAGTCGTACTCCGCACCCAGTGCGACGACGAGCGTGTCCGGCGCGTACCCGCCACTGTCGGTGGTGACCTTTCGGATGGCGGGGTCGATCGCGGTGACCGTTTCGCGGCGGAACTCCACGGCCGGAAGGTTGAGAGTGTCGTACGGAATCCGGACGTCGTCGACAGTGCGGCCCCGGAACAGCACGTCCAACTTGGAGAAACCGAATACGAATCCGTCGGCGCGGTCGAGGAGTGTCACCCGGACCTCGTCCGGGACGGACCGGGACAGGCTGGCGGCGAGTTCGAGCCCACCGAATCCCGCACCCAGGATCAGAACGGTGTGCATCGTTCGAGTATGCGCCTGAGGGTGCACGGTGGACAGGGCCTGCCGAAGGCACAACAGCGGTCCCGGGATACGAATCATGGAGCGGAAAGCGCGGGAACTACAAGCGGACAAGAAATCGTAGTGCGCTCATTTTCGTGGGGCGGTAGCTCTATCCGCAGGGGTAGGGGGTTGCCGCCGCCTCCGTAGGCCCGGCCGAACAAGACGTTGATTTCGCCGTGGATGCCGTTGCCCGAGCTTTGTATGCCGAAGGTGGAACGGTTCTGGGGTGGCGGTCGGGTGGGTTGTCATGTTGTGGTCGTGAGTTGGGTCGCCAATCGGGCGGCCTCGCGTCTCGAGGCTGCGGCGACGCGCTTTTCGCCTTCGATGCGGGCTCGGATTGCGGCGACCGAGCGGTGGTCGGGGATGCGGGGGCTGGGGAGGTATCGTCGGCCGGTCTGCGCGAGATGCCATGCGAGGAACATGAAAGTTGTTGCGGTGGTGACTATTTCGGTGAGCATGAGGTCCTCTCGTGGCTAGGCGGGGTAGGTGCGGGGGATATCGCGGAGGACGATGCGGATCGCGCGCAGGACCGCCGTCATGGGCTGGAGCCGCTCCGAGTGCGGGTATCTGAACCAGTGGGGCTCGGGTCCGCTGGGCGGGAGCGTGGAGGGGAGGGTGATTTGCCTTCCCGGAGGCAGGAACTCGCATTGCGCGCGGCGGCGGAGATCGGCGGCGCAGCCGGTCATGTCGAGCGGGCTCGGGGCGGCCAGGAGGATCAGGCCGCCGCTGCCGGTGCCCTCGTCCAGGATCGGCGTGACCTTCTTGCTCCAGAACAGCTCATCGTCGATCAGCGCCGCCAGGCCGCTCGGCGCATTGATCGCGCTGACATCGCTGGTGGACAGCGTGATTCGGGTGCCCGATATCCGACAGGGCAGACCGTAGAGCTCCCGGTACAGCCACACCCGCCGTTCGACCGGAGTCTCACCGGTCATGCGTTGCACCGGCATGGTGAATTCCTTCCCGTGTCAGGTACTTTCGGGCGCTCTCCGCGCGCGGGCACGGCGGCTCGCAGTTGGCGTGGATCGCGCTGATGCCTTCGGCTCGCGCCCGGGTGATGGGGTGAATTGAACCGTTCTGGCAGTCGTCGTCGACCCAGGATCTCGTGTGCTCGGGCTCCTTGCTCGGTTGCTGGGTTGCCATGCATCAAGTGCATCGAGGCGACGAGGACTTGGGAAGTGAAAAGCGGGAATCCGGATTTTCTCACTGTTTCACCAGGATTCGACCCTCAGAGCGTGAGATGATTTTCCCGCTCCGGGAATCATCGCCGTCTCGGAGCGGGAAACATGATGACCCGAGAACGGGAAATTCCATGTCCGAAAGCGAAAGCACTCTCACCCGCCGCCAGCTCGGCCGGTACCTGAAGTCGGCCCGCGAGGAGGCGGGGTTCACTTTGGAACAGGCTGGCAGACAGATGGATTGGAGCAAGAGCAAGCTGCAGCGACATGAGGCCGGAGAGGTCGCGAAGATCCGCCGTCCCGATCTGGACCTCCTGATCCGGCTGTACCAGATAGACGATCGCCAGGCCGCGCACCTGAGGGGCCTCGCGGAAACCGCTGCCGGGAAATCATGGTGGCACGAGTTCAGCCGCGTTCTTCCGGAGGACTTCCGCATCTATGTGGATATGGAATCCGCTGCCACGATGCTGACGACCTACCAGCCCGACCTCATCCCCGGACTCCTCCAAACGCGTCCCTACGCACGCGTGCTGGCCTACACCGCTAACCCTGAGGACGGAGAAGCCGCTCTCGCAGGGCGATTGGAGTTGAAGGCGAGGCGGCAGCGCCTCCTCACGCACAACCTCAAGAAGCCTCAGCTGAACATGGTGCTCGGAGAAACTGCGTTGCGCAGAGTGATCGGCGGGCCGAAGATAATGGCAGACCAACTCAAACGTCTCGCCGAGGCAAGTACTTTGCCGAATGTGACCCTCCGCATCCTTCCGTTCTCCGCCGGGATGCCGACCGGTGATCAGACCGGACCATTCGTGATCATCGATTTCGGACCGGATGGACGTGGCCAGCCCATCGCGCCGACCACGATCTACAGCGAGGGCTACTCGAGCGACATGTACTCGGAGAAGCACGATGTCGTCGACCGCTACATCGAGGCGTACAGAGTCCTCCAGCGGGCTGCGCTGGATGAGTCGAGCAGCAGAGATCTGGTGCGCGAGATAGCAAGGGAGTACAACGCGTGAACTACGAACTCAACGGCGCACGTTGGTTCAAGAGCAGCAGAAGCGGCGGCAGTAAGGAGTGCGTCGAGGCCGCGTTTCTGGTCGGGGGCCGGGTCGGTGTCCGTGACTCCAAGAATCCCGGTGGGCCGGCTCATGTCTTCACCGCCGGTCAGTGGGATGCGTTCGTGGGCGCGGTCATGGCGGGGAAGTTCGATCTGTCCCGCGTTTGATCGATCGGAAGCGCGCCGAAATACGCACGGGGCCCGGTCATTTCGACCGGGCCCGTACGTGGTGACCGCTTACTTGTGGCGTCCGCAGGCCTTGTGGTAGTCGATCACGGCCTGGCGGGCGGCCTTGAGGTCCTGCGCCTCCTGCGGGTTGGCCTGCCGCCACGCCTGCCGTTCGGCGCGGCGCTGGTCCTTGGGCAGGCTCTTCACCTTGGCGATCTCGGCGGCCACATCCGGGTGCTGCGCCAGGTAGGCGGCCACCTTGGGGGCGGCGTCCGCGCGGGCCGCGGCGGCGGCCTGCGGGCTGCACTGCGGCGTGTCCGCGGAGGCGGTGCCCGGCACGGCCAGGGCGATGGCGGCCGCTCCGGCGGCGCCGACCAGGGCCGCGGCAAGGGTGCGTTTCATTCTCACTCCAGGTTCGTGGGTTGTGGTCCCCACCGAATCTGCCCGCGAAAGCTGAAGGCGGCCTGAATCGGCCGGCCATCTTCAGGTGATCTTCAGCCACACCCTGGCAACCTCGGCAACCCCGGTGATCACGGGCGAGCCGGCGGTGCGCTGCGGGGCAGGCGGAGGACGAAGACGGCTCCGGTCGTGCCGGGGGCGGGGTCGGCACAGGTCAGGTCGCCGCCGTGCGCCCGGGCCAGGCCGCGCGCGATGGCCAGGCCCAGACCCGATCCGTCCGGGCGATGGTGGCGGGCATCGTCGAGACGGACCAGGCGGTCGAAGATACGCTCGCGATCCCCGGCCGGAATGCCGGGGCCGCTGTCGGAGACGACGACGTCGACGGCATCGGCATACGCGCGCAGCTCGACGGTGACGCAGCCGTCGTCCTTCATGGCCTGGCAGGCATTGCTGCACAGGTTGGTCAGAATCTGGGTGATGCGCTCGGGATCGGCGGGCACCGTGGCCGCCTCGCCCGTGAGCCGGAATTCGGTATGCGGGTGCAGCATTCGCATGCGGTCCAGATGTGTGGCGGTCAGCTCGTACAGGTCCACCGGTTCGAGCCGGAGCTGCAGGCCGGCGTCGATGCGGGCCAGGTCCAGCAGGTCGTCGACCAGGCGGCCCGCGCGCTGGGTCTCGCGGACCAGGAGCAGCAGCATGCGCTGGCGGTCCTCGGGATCGGTGTCCGCGGGCTGCTGGAACACCGCCTCGGCCAGCGAGCGCACGCCGGTGATGGGGGTGCGCAGTTCGTGGGCGGCGTCGCCGACGAACACCCGGATGCGCTGTTCGGAGGCGCGGGCGCGGGCCTCGGCGGCGGCGGTATCGCGCAGCGCGCCCTCCAGGGCATCGAGCATCTCGTCGAAAGCGGCTGCGGTGCGGCCCAATTCGGTATCGGTGCGGGATGGTTCGAGGCGGCGGCCGAGGTGGCCGTGCGCGATATCGCGGGCCAGCCGGGTCATGGCGTCCAGGGGCGCGAGCGCACGGCGCACCCCGAGCCAGAGCCCGAGCGCGATCACCGCGATGGCCCCGGTGGTGGCCAGGGCCAGCAGCAGTCCCAGCCGCGACTGCACCCGGGCGATCAGCGGCGTGTCCACCTGCAGGGTGAGCCGGCTGTCGTTGAGCGTCCCGGGCCCGGTGAGTTTGATGAGGCGGGTCTTGGTGGTGCTGTCCTCCGCCAGCCGGTGGTCGAGGCTGCCGAAGGTGCGTCCGTCGGGCAGCACCAGCCGGACCCGCACCGAATGCGTGTCCACCCGGGTGATCAGGTTCTCCGGCGAAACCCCTTCCTGCGCGAGCTGCCTGGCCAGCTGGGCACGGTCGGTGAGCACGGTGTTCTCGCTGCGGGTCACCACCACCCCGAACAGCGCGTGCACGCTCAGCGCGACCAGCACCAGGACGATGCCGGAAACCAGTGCGGCCGTGAGGGTTACGCGGCTGCGCAGCGAGACCGTCCTCACCGCGGCACCCGCAGCGTGTAGCCGAGGCCGCGCACGGTGTGCACCACCCGCTCACCGTGTTCCTCGAGTTTGCGGCGCAGCGCGCTCACGTGCACCTCGACCAGGTTGGGGTCGTAGTCCTCGTATCCCCAGACGGCCGTGAGGATCTGGGTCTTGGTGAGCACCCGGTCCCGCTGCGCGGCCAGGTAGGCCAGCAGCTTGAATTCGGTGGCGGTGAGGGTGAGCTCGTGCCCGGCCCGCCGTGCGCCGCCGGCGTCCACGTCCACCTCGAGGTCGCCGATCACGATGCGGCTCTGGAGTTTTCCCATCCGCCGCAGCAGCGCGTCCACCCGCGCCACCAGTTCGACGAGGTCGAAGGGTTTCACCACGTAGTCGTCGGAGCCGGCGCGCAGTCCGCGCACCCGGTCCTCGACGCCGTCGCGGGCGGTGAGCATGACCACCCCCGCCGCCGAGCGGGCCCGCACCGATTCCAGCAGGGCGAAGCCGTCGCGGCCGGGCAGCATCACATCGAGGACCACGACATCGGGCCGGAACTGGGCCAGGTCCTGTTCCAGCAGGCCGCCGTCCGCACGGGTGAGCACCTCGTGCCCGGCGGCGGACAGTCCGGCTCCTACCGCGGCCCGAATAGCCTCGGCGTCTTCGATGACAAGAATGCGTCCCGGTTGCACCCGGCAATTCTCAGGCCTGCGCCTGTGAATCCGCTGCGAACCGGGACGCCTCCCTGGTTCTAGTGCGGGACAGCCACGGCGGTGATGAATTCCGCCAGCTGCTTGTCGGTGATGTTCTTCGCGAGGTCGGACTCACAGATCATGCCGACCAATTGATTGCCCTTGCGCATGTCGAGCACCGGCATGCGCTTGATCTGGTTCTGCTCCATGACGTCCAGGACGGTACTCATATCCGTGTCGACATCGACCGACCACACGCGGCCCTGGGCCAGGTCACCGGCCCGGACCCGGCTGGGGTCGTGTCCCATGGCGACGCAGTGCACGACGATGTCACGGTCGGTGAGCATGCCGATCAGCGTGTCGCCCTCACAGATGGGGAGCGCGCCGACGTCCATGTTGCGCATCAGCTGAGCGGCGCGATCCAGGGTTTCATCAGCGGGGATGCATTCCGCACTCCGGTGCATGATGTCGCGAGCCTTCACTGCAACCTCCTGTCTCGGGATGGGTGTGCCAGGAGACATCGTGACCCCGATCACACCGGAAGGTCAATGCGCACGTTTCGGAAGCGACCCGTGACCCGGCGCAACCGGCCGGTTCCCGGCACGCTCAGCCACACCACGAACGCCAGCAGACCGTCCAGAATCAGCGCCAGCGCGGCCACCAGGATCGCGCCCACGAGCACCTTGTCGTAGCGGTAGAGGCTGATGCCGTCGAAGATGTAGCGGCCCAGCCCGCCCAGGTTCACGTACGCGGCGATGGTCGCGGTCGCCACCACCTGCAGGGTGGCCGCGCGCAGGCCGCTGAGCAGCACCGGCATGGCATTGGGCAGCTCGACCCGCAGCAGCACCCGGGGCTCGCTCATGCCCACGGCCCACGAGGCGTCGACCACGATCGGGTCCACATTCGCGATGCCCGCGTACGCGCCCGCCAGCAGCGGCGGAATGCCGACGGTGAGCAGCGCCAGCAGCGGCGGGGTCAGGCCCAGACCCATCAGCAGCACCACGAAGGTCAGCACGCCCAGGGTCGGCAGCGCGCGCATGGAGTTGGCGAAGCCGACGATGACGGCCGACCCGCGGCGGGTGTGCCCGATCAGCAGGCCGATCGGCACCGCGATCACGGCCGACAGGCCCACGGCCAGCAGGCTGTACCAGAGGTGCTCGAGAATGCGGCGCCCGATGCCGGCCGGGCCGGACCAGTTCGCGCCGTCGGTGAGGAAGTGCCAGGCATCCAGGAAGAGGTTCATGCTGACTCCATTCGGCATGGGCGGGGCTGCTGCGTGGTTACCCGAGCTGCCTCCTCCGCGGCCTGACCGCTCATGCCGCACGCCCTTTCAGCCACGGTGTCGCCACCCGGCCGAGCAGATACAGCAGGCGATCCACGATCAGGGCCAGCACCAGCACCACGATGATGCCCGCGACGATCTCGTCGGGATAGTCGCGCTGATAGCCCTGGGTGAAGAGCTTGCCGAGCCCGCCGACGCCGATCAGCGCGCCGACGGTCACCATCGAGATATTGGTGACGGCCACGACCCGCAGGTTGGCCATGAAAACCGGTAGGGCGAGCGGGAAGTCGACGGTGAGCACCCGCCGCCAGCGCGGGTAGCCGATGGCGTCGGCGGCGTCGAGGGTGTCGGCGGGCACCGAATCCAGGGCGGTGGGGACCGCCGTGATGAGCAGCGCCACCGAGTAGATGGTCAGCGCGATAACCACATTCAGCGGATCGATGACGCCGAGGCCCAGCAGCGGCGGCAGAATGACGAACAGCGCCAGCGACGGAATCGTGTACGCGACACTGGCCACCGTGGTGGTGACCCGCCGCAGCCAGCGCGCCCGATGCGCCAGCGCGCCCGCCGGGATCGCGATCACCAGGCCCAGCAGCAGCGGCAGCAGGGCCAGATACAGATGGGTGCGGGCGTATCCGGCGATCTCGTCGAAATTGTCGATCAGGTACCTCACCGGGGCTCCTCGAAGAAGACCCGATTGCGTTCGGCCTCCTCGGCGGTGCGCTGCCGGTGCAGCTGCTCCAGCACGTCGCGCGCGTAGATCGCGCCCACCGCCGCCCCGGAATCATCCACCGCCACACCGATTTCCGACGGCGAGGAGATGGCGGAGTCGAGCGCCTGGCGCAGATCGCCGTCCTGCGGGAAGAGCGAGCCGCCCGCGGCCATGCTGTCGGTCAGCGCGTGCCCGGCGCGCACGCCCTCCACGCCGGTGGTGTCGATCCAGCCCATGGGCCGCTTGGCCCGATCGATGACCAGCCGCCATTCGCCCAGCGCCAGCCGGACGCCGGGCACCTCGTCCGGCGTGACCGTCGAGAGTTCGTGCAGCGGAACGGTATCGGCGGTCCGGAAGGACAGCTCCCGGTAGCCGCGGTCGCGGCCCACGAAGCCGGCCACGAAATCGGTGGCGGGCTGGGCGAGTACGGTCCGCGGCATATCGTGCTGCTGGAGGTGGCCGCCGGGGCCGAAGACGGCGATGTGGTCGCCGAGCTTGATGGCCTCGTCGATGTCATGGGTGACGAAGACGATGGTCTTGTGCAGTTCGGCCTGCAGCCGCAGCATCTCGTTCTGGAGTTCGGTGCGCACCACCGGGTCGACGGCGCTGAAGGGTTCGTCCATCAGCAGGATCGGCGGGTCCGCGGCCAGCGCCCGGGCCACGCCCACACGCTGCTGCTGGCCACCCGACAGCTGCGCCGGATAGCGTTGCGCCAGGCCGCGATCCAGGCCGACCCGATCCATCACCTCGAGCGCCGCCCGGCGGGCCGCGCGACGGGACTGCCCGCGCAGCACCGGCACGGTGGCCACATTGTCGACCACGGTGCGGTGCGGCAGCAGGCCCGCGTTCTGGATCACGTAGCCGATGCCGAGCCGCAGCTCGACCGGATTGCTGCGCGAGATGTCCTGCCCGCCAACGGTGATGGTGCCCGTGGTGGGGCCGATCATGCGGTTGATCATGCGCATGGAGGTGGTCTTGCCGCAGCCGGACGGCCCGACGAACACGGTGAACGACCCGGATTCGATGCGCAGGTCGAGGTCGTGGACGGCGGTGGTGCCGTCCGGATACGTCTTGCTGACGCCGGTGAATTCGATGTCGGACACCGTGTTCGGCCCTCCCTAGGCGATCGGCTTGTCCAGCCCCTGCGCGGCCACCCACTGCTTGGCGGCGGCGGCCGGTTCGGTCTTGCTGCTGCCGGAGACGGCGGTATTGAGCGAGATGAGTTCGGCGGTGGTCAGTTTCGCCGAGACCGCGTCGAGCACCTTCGTCAGCTTGTCGCTCTTCTTGGCGGTGTTGTAGAGCGGCGCCACGTTCTGCGGCGGGAAGTTGTGCTTCGGGTCGGTCAGCACCACCAGGTTGTTGGCGGCGATGGCGGGGGAGGTGGTGAAGATGTCGGCCGCGGTGACCTGGCCCTCGGTCAGGGCCTTCACGGTGGCGGGGCCGCCGCCGTCGGCGATCGGCACGAAGTTCGCGGCCGCGATGTCCAGGCCGTAGTTCTTCTTCAGGCCGGGCAGGCCGCCGGGGCGCTCGGAGAACTCCGCGGGCGCGGCCAGTTTCACCTCGGCCGAGTGCGCGGCCAGGTCGGCGATGCTCGTCAGGTTCCACTTGTCGGCGGTGGCCTTGGTGACCACGACGGCGTCGGAGTCCTCACCGGGCGCGGGGGTGCCGATGGCGAGCTGATCGCCGAGGGCCTTCGCCAGTGCCGCGTTCACCTCGTCCGGGGTGGTGGCGGTGCTCGACTTGTCCAGGTACTGCAGCAGATTGCCGGTGTAGTCCGGGATGAGAGTGATGGCGCACTGCTTCAGCGCGGGGACGTAGGCTTCGCGGCTGCCGATATTGAGCTTGGTGTCGATGCCGAAACCATTGGTACGCAAGGCTTCCGCGTAGACATCGGCCACCGTCTCGGATTCCGGGAAATTGGCCGAGCCGACCGTCACCTTGTTGGCGTCGCTGCCGCAGTCGCCGCCACCGCCGAGCGGATTGGACTTGGAGCCGCCACAGGCGGACAGCGCCATGGCCGCGGCCAGCGCCACCGACGCGGCCAGAATTCGGAGTACGGTCCGGGCGGTGCGCCTGCCGTCGGCGCGGGTGGTGATGAGCGAGTGCACTGTCGTCCTTCCGAGCGGGGTGCCTGCGCGGGCGGGGCGGATTCCACCCCTGAAACAGACTCAACTGTCCATATTGCCCGGCTGTTCCTGCGAACGTCGCCTACCTGTGGTCGGTTTCGGCATTTGGCGGATATGGTCGAGCCATCCTGCCGGGTCGTTTCCAGCGGCGGAACCTCTCGGCTCGAGCTGCGCGGAACTCCGCCGTGCGCTCATGCGCGGGTCGGTTTCGCACGGGGGAGGGGTGGGGCGGCAGACTGTTGCGCGTGTCCGGCACAGACTCCTCCGCACCGCGCGCCCTCGGCCGTCGCGCCCGCTCGCTCCGCCTCGCGCGGCGGCCCCGCCTCGGGTCGGCGCTGCTGGTCGTCGCGGTCGCCGCGGCCGCGGTGGCCTGCGGCAGCTCGGGCACCGGACCGGTATTGACGGTGGGAGCGGGGAATTCGGCGGAATCGATGATGATCGCCGAGATCTACGCGGGCGCGCTGGCCCGCACCGGACTGCGCACCCGGGTCGAGGATCGGATCGGACAGCGCACCGATCTGCTCGCGGCCCTCGACGCCGACCGGATCGCGCTGTTCGGCGATATCAGCGGAGATCTGCTGACCGCCCTGGACTCCACCGCGACCGCCACCAAACCGGACGAGGTGAATGCTGCTCTGTCCAAGGCGCTTCCGGAGGGCGTCGTCGACTCCGATGCCGCCGACGGCACCGACCTGCGCCCCACCGTGGTCGCCGCCGCCGCCCGCCCCGACGGCCTGCCGTCCTCGCTGCGGGACCTGGGCTCGCGTTGCGCCGAACTCACCATCGGCATCGACACCGGCGCGCCGCTGGACGCCCTGCGTGCCCCGCTCGACCCGCAACGCGACGTCCTGGACCCGCTGCGCACCGTCTACCACTGCGCGATCACCCACCCGGTCACCTTCGACACCGACACCGACCTGCGAAAAGCCCTCTCCGACGGGGAAATCCAGCTGGCCGTCCTGCCCGGCCCGCCCGCCTTGCTCCCCGATGGCGGCGCCGACCTCGCCCCACTCGCCGACCCCGACTACGCCTTCCGCGCCGCCATGGTCCTCCCGGTCATCCGCAAATCCGCCCTGACCGACCAGCAAGTCCGCAAACTCAACTACGTCGCCGGCGAACTCACCACCACCGACCTGGCCGACATGATCCACCAGGTCCGCGACCAGGGCGCGGTCCCCGCCGCCGTCGCCCGGGTCTGGCTCGACGCGCACGCGCTGTGACCCCCGTCCGGTCGTGAATCCGTAACACCTCGGCGTCCGCTGCGTCGCAACCGGTTTCGCTCGCCTACCGTGGATGGATCGGGGCAGCTTCCACGGCGGTACGGAACCGGATACGACTGTGAACCCACCAGGCGGCGGGCATCTGGGCGATTGGCCCTGGCCTACGGGGACTTTCATGGAACGGCTGTGTGCGCGCAGCCGCCAGGACCTGCTCCAGCTCGGCGTGCAGACCTACTGCCCGCCGGGCACCGTGCTCATGCGCCAGGGCGAACCCGGCACCACGGTGTACCTGCTGCGCTCGCGGGATCGCACGCTGTCGGCGTGCGTGAAGATCACCGCGGCCGACGGCAAGCTCTTCGCGATCCGGGTCAGCGGCGACGTGATCGGCGAACTGGGTGCGCTGGTACCGGATTCGCCACGGTCCAATACCGCGACAGTGTGCACCGCCACCATCGCGCACCGCATTCCGGGATCGGTGTTCATGGCGTTCCTGGAATCCCATCCGGACGGTTCGCTGGTGCTGTGCCGCTCGCTGGCGGATCGGCTGGCCTGGTCCGATCAGCGCCGCCTGGACTTCGGCGGCTGCCACGTGCACATCCGGCTCGCCCGCCTGCTGGTCGAATTCGTCGAATCCTGTGGGCGGCCCGCGGAAGCGGGGTGGGAGATCACCGTGCGACTGTCCTACGAGGAGCTCGGCAATCTCGTCGGCGCGGGTGTGGACGCGGTCGGGCTGGCCATGCGCGAGATGCGGGAGGCCGACCTGGTGCGCCTGAACAACCGGCACGTCCACGTCCGGGACCTCGAAAAACTGCGTCGATTCGCGGAATTGGATGAGTGATTTCCGAAATCCTGCTGAGAGACCTGATTTTTCAGGCGTTCGTACACCCGCACCGTGTCACCCTCGAGGAGTCTCCCCATCATGGATCTGGGGCAAAACCCTCGGGAGGTGTGACCGATGTCGGCACCCGAAATACCGTCCGGATGTGCAGCGGTCGACGAGCTCTATCGCGCACTGACCCTTGTCCACAGCTCAGTGGCGGCCGCGCTCATCGTCGCTGCCGTGACGGGGCGGTGGCCGGACCGGGACGAGCCGGCCACCGTGTTCGCGGTCTGAGTTCGTCAGTTCCCGCGTCACTGTCGCAGGGCCGCAGCGAGATCCGCGTTGAGGGCCAGGGCCGGGAGGGAGGCGACGAGCATGTCGACCAGGGACTCCCGGGTGATGGGTTCCTCGCGGAGCCAGGTCAGGGTGGTTTCCTCGACGAAGGCGATCCAGCCGCGAACGGCCAGGCCCAGGCGGGGGCGGTCGGGGTCCTCGGCGGGGATGGGGGCCTCGGCGATGATGCGGTCCACCAGGGCCATGCGGGTGGCGTCGACCAGGGCGACCAGTTCGGGGCTGGCGCTGGCCGGGCCGCGGAGCAGGGCCAGGTAGGACGTGCGGTTCTCGGTGACGTAGTCGATGTAGCGCTCGACCGAGTCACGGAGCATGTCGAACAGCGCCAGCGTCGGGTCGGGCGAGGTGCGTTCCAGCAGTTCGGCATTGGCGTGCTGGATGATCGCCAGGTGGAAATCCTGCTTGGTGGGGAAGTAGTGGAACAGTAGGCCGCGCGAGATGCCGGCCTGCTCGGCGATCTCGCCGATGGAGATGTCGTCCAGGGCACGCTCACCCAGCATGCGGGCGCCGAGTGTGATCAACTGCTCGCGACGTTCGGCGGGGCTCAGACGCACGCGTTTGCCCCGGCTGTCCGGTCTGCTGCTCACGGCGCGCTCCTTGGTCATCGGTCCAACGTCAGGCCATCTTGTCATGTCCCAGGCCTTACTGAACGTGAGTCAATACTGTTGACTCCCGCTCAATAAGACCCTACGCTCGGATACATGAGTCGCAAGGTTACAGACAAAGCTGTCGGCAACCGGTCGGTCCGGCACTCCCGCGTGATCATCGTCGGCAGCGGGTTCTCGGGCCTGGGCCTGGCCATCCGGCTGAGCCAGCAGGGGCGCACCGACTACCTCGTGCTGGAGCGTGGCAGCGATGTCGGCGGCACCTGGCGCGACAACACCTACCCGGGCGCGGCCTGCGACGTGCCCTCCCAGCTGTACTCCTACTCGTTCGCGCTCAACCCGGACTGGTCCCGCTCGTTCTCCAAGCAGCCGGAGATCCAGCGCTACATCCAGGGCGTCGCCGACAAGTACGGCGTGCGCGACCGGCACATCTTCGACTGCGAGATGACCGGCGCCCGGTGGAACGCCGAAGACGCCCGCTGGGAGCTCCAGACCAGCCAGGGCCCCTTCACCGCCGACATCCTGGTCTCCGCCGTCGGCGCGCTCTGCGAGCCCAACCTGCCGGACATCAAGGGCATCAACGACTTCCAGGGCGAGATCTTCCACTCCGCCCGCTGGAACCACGACTCCGACCTGACCGGCAAGCGCGTCGCCGTCATCGGCACCGGCGCCTCCGCCATCCAGATCGTCCCCAGCATCGCCCGCCAGGTCGCGCACCTGGACGTCTACCAGCGCACCGCGCCCTGGCTGCTGCCCCGCGTGGACCGCGAGTACCTGGCCCCGGAGAAGTTCGCGCTCAAGCACATTCCCGCGCTGCGCAGCCTCTACCGCGCCGGGATCTACGCCGCCCGCGAGACCCAGGTGGTCGGGCTGGCCAAGTTCCCGCCCGCCATGCTCGGCCTCGAGGCCGTCGCCCGCGCCAAGCTGTTCGCCGAGGTGCGCGATCCGGAGCTGCGCCGCAAGGTCACCCCGAACTTCCGCATCGGCTGCAAGCGCATGCTGATCTCCAACGAGTACTACCCGGCGCTGAGCCGCGACAATGTCGACGTGGTGACCGACGGGATCAAGGAGATCCGTCCGGGCTCCATCGTCACCAAGGACGGCGCCGAGCGCGAGGTCGACGCCATCGTCGTGGCCACCGGCTTCCACGTCACCGACTCGCCGGTCTACGACACCGTCACCGGCCGCGACGGCCGCACGCTCTCCGAGGTCTTCGACGCCATCGGCCAGCAGGGCTACAAGGGCTCGGCCATCAACAACTACCCCAACATGTTCTTCATGCTGGGCCCGAACGTGGGCCTGGGGCACACCTCGATGGTGTTCATGCTGGAGTCGCAGATCAACTACATCTCCGACGCCATCGCGCAGTTCGACAAGCTGCGCCTGCGTACCGTCGAGGTCCGCAAGGACGCGCAGGACGAATACAACGCCGGCCTGCAGCGCAAACTGGAAGGTGCGGTGTGGAGCACCGGCGGCTGCGCCTCCTGGTATCTCGACAAGCACGGCAACAACACCACACTGTGGCCGGATTTCACCTTCCGGTTCCGCACTCTGCTCGAGCACTTCGATGTCTCGGCGTACGACACGACCACCGAGCCTGTCGCACAGGCCGACTAGTCACCCAACCCAGACAACCGAAGGCGATAACCGTGAGCAATGACGCTTACTTCAAGGACAAGGTCTGCGTGATCACCGGCGCGGGTTCCGGCATCGGCCGCGCCCTGGCGGAGAACCTGGCCCGGCGTGGCGCGCACCTGGCGCTGTCCGACATCGATGCCGAGGGCCTCGCCGAAACCGTGCGACGCTGCGAGAAATACGGCGTCGAGATCAAATCCGACCGGCTCAATGTGGCCGAGCGAGAGGCCGTGCTGCTCTACGCCGACGAGGTGAAGAAGCACTTCGGCAAGGTCAACCAGATCTACAACAATGCCGGTATCGCCCACCACGGCGATGTGCTCGACACCGCCTTCAAGGACATCGAGCGCATCATGGACGTCGACTTCTGGGGCGTCGTCAACGGCACCAAGGCGTTCCTGCCGTTCCTCATCGAATCCGGCGACGGCCACGTGGTGAACGTGTCCAGCCTCTTCGGCCTGATCGCGGTCCCCGGCCAGAGTGCCTACAACTCGGCCAAATTCGCGGTCCGCGGCTTCACCGAGGCGCTGCGCCAGGAAATGCTCATCAACGGCACCCCGGTCAAGGTGACCTGCGTGCACCCCGGCGGCATCAAGACCGCCGTCGCCCGCAATGCCACCGTCGCCGAGGGCCTCAACCAGAAGAACGTGGCCGCCCTCTTCGACAGCAAGCTGGCCCTGCACACCCCCGAGATGGCCGCGCAGACCATTACCGAGGCCGTCCGCAAGGGCCACGGCCGGGTGCTCATCGGCTGGGAGGCCAAGGCGCTCGACCTGTTCGTGCGCACCACCGCCTCGTACTACCAGCGCATCTCCGCCGTGGTGCAGAAGCGCTTCCTGCCGTAAGCCAGAGACGAATAAAGGACGCTCGGTCATGCCCGATGTGACACTGCCGTTGCCCATCGTCCGCGCCGCGTTGAGTCCGCTCTTCCGGATCGTGCTCAACCGCCGGCTGCCCTTCGGCGTCCAACGGGCGCTGATGGATTGGGGCTCGGTGGCGCAGCGCGCGCCGCGGGGCACCCACGTGGAGCACGTCGAACTCGGTGGCCGCCCGGCCGAACGCGTGACGGTCGGGCCGGTCTCCGACAACGCCACCGTGCTGTACCTGCACGGCGGCGGTTACACCGTCTGCTCGCCGGCCACACACCGGTCGCTGGCGGCCTATCTGGCGCGGGAAACCGGTTGCGCCGTCCAGGTTCTGGACTACCGGCTGGCTCCCGAGCATCCGTTCCCGGCGGCGCTCGATGATGCCGAGGCGGCCTTCCTGGACCTGGTGGCCGCCGGCTACCGGCCGGAACGCATTGCGGTGGCCGGTGATTCGGCCGGCGGCGGGCTCTCGCTGGCGCTGGCGCTGCGGCTGCGCGACCGGCACCGGCTGGTTCCGGCCGCACTCGGCCTGATCGCGCCCTGGGCCGACCCGAACGAGCTACCGGTCCGGGACCGCGATCTGGTCATCAACAAGCCGTGGTCGCGGGCCTGTGCCGCCGCCTATCTGGGTGCGGGCGACTGCACCGACTCCGGGTACGCGCCGCTGCTTGCCGACCTGTCCGGGCTGCCGTCCACCTATGTCCAGGCCGACGTGGACGAACTGCTGCACGCCCAGTGCACGCGGCTGGTCGCGCAGCTGCGGGCGGCCGGGGTGCCGGCCGAGTTCACCGAGACCCGCGGACTGTGGCACGTCGCCCAGTTGCAGGCGAGTCTCGTGGCCCCCGCCGCGGCCGTGACCGCCGAGCTCGGGCAGTTCCTCCGGCATGCTCTTCGACCAGCACAGAGCCGGTCAATAGGATAGGGAAAAGACATAACGCGGGACCGTCCGATAACCGGTTCGGGCGGTCCGCCGGGAGTTACCCCTGAGCGTGGCGTAGATTACCCGCCAGTAAACCCACTGTGGAAGGGCAGCGATGCGAGAGTTCGAAGTCCCGGCTACCTACACCATTCCGGAGAACGCCAACATGTCGGACGGCGCGTTCCGGCATGCGGAGAAGACCCCCAACCTGGTCGTCTTCAACACCCCGGACGGCAAGGGCGGCTGGAACGACGTCACGGCGGCGACGTTCGCGAAGACCGTCACCGAGGTGGCCAAGGGCCTGGTGGCCTCCGGCGTCGAGCTCGGTGACCGCGTCGCCATCATGGCCCAGACCAGCTACGAGTGGGTCGTGCTCGACTTCGCCATCTGGGCGGCCGGCGGCTGCACCGTCGCCATCTACGACTCCTCCTCCGCCGAGCAGGCGCGCTGGATCCTCGAGGACTCGGCCACCAAGCTCACCGTGGTCCAGAACGACAAGCACCGCGCCACCATCGCGGAAATCGAAGGCGGACTGGGCAATCTGAAGGAAGTCCTGCAGATCGACAAGGGCGCCATCGCCGACCTCGTCGCCCGCGGCGCCGACCTCGACGACGCCGTCGTGCACGAGCGCCGCGCCCAGGTGAAGGCCGCCTCCCCGGCGACCCTCATCTACACCTCCGGCACCACCGGCCGGCCCAAGGGCGTCATGCTCTCGCACGCCAACCTGTACGCCGAGTCGGCCGCCGACCGCTCCGCCATGAGCGAGTTCCTGCTGCCCGGCCGCAAGTCGCTGCTGTTCCTGCCGCTGGCCCACGTCTTCGCCCGCGCGGTCGCACTGGCCGCCTTCGACGCCGGTGTCACCGTGGCCCACACCGCCGACTGGTCCACCCTGGTCGAGCAGTTCGGGCAGTACAAGCCGAACTTCATCCTCTCGGTGCCGCGCGTCTTCGAGAAGGTGTTCAACGGCGCCAAGCAGAAGGCGCACGACGGCGGCAAGGGCAAGATCTTCGACTACGCCACCGAGATCGCCATCCAGTACAGCCGGTCGCTGGAGAACGGCGGCCCGAACATCGTGCTCAAGCTGCAGCACATGGTGTTGGACAAGCTGGTCTTCGCCAAGCTGCGCGAGGCCATGGGCGGTCAGTGCGAGTCCGCCGTCTCCGGCGGCGGCCCGCTCGGCGCGCGCCTGGGCCACTACTTCCGCGGCGCCGGCGTCACCATCTACGAGGGCTACGGTCTCACCGAGTCCACCGCCGCCGTCAGCGTGAACACCCCCAAGTTCATCAAGGTCGGTTCGGTCGGCCGCCCGCTGCCGGGCCACGGCGCCAAGGTCGCCGAGGACGGCGAGTTGCTCATCCGCGGCCCGGTCGTGTTCGGCGGCTACTGGAACAACCCCGAGGCCAGCGCCGACGCCTTCGACGCCGACGGCTGGTTCAAGACCGGCGACCTCGGCGCCATCGACGAGCAGGGCTTCGTCTCGATCACCGGCCGCAAGAAGGAAATCCTGGTGACCGCCGGCGGCAAGAACGTCTCCCCGGCCATGCTCGAGGACTCGCTGCGCCAGAACGCACTGATCAGCCAGGTCATGGTGGTCGGCGACGGCCAGCCCTTCATCGGCGCGCTCGTCACCCTCGACCCGGAAGCCCTGCCGGCGTGGAAGGCGCGCAACGGGATTCCCGCCGACACCCCGATCGAGCACGTCATCGAGAACCCGGCCCTGGTCGGCGAGATCAATGACGCGGTCGCGGCCACCAACAAGCTGGTGTCGCACGCCGAGGCGATCAAGAAGGTCCGCATCCTGCCGGTCGACTGGACCCAGGAGGGCGGCGAGCTCACTCCCAAGCTGTCGCTCAAGCGTGCCGTCGTCATGAAGCAGTACGCGGCCGACGTGGACGCGATCTACAACTCCTGATCGGCTCCGGAGACATCCGGAAAGGCAAGGGGCCCGCGGATTTCCGCGGGCCCCTTCGCGTTCCCGGGCAACGGCCCCGGGTGCACCGGTGAATAACGAATCCTCGTGATGTGGCGGCCCGGTGTTTACCGGAAGCATTGATGCCATGAGCGACAACGGGATCGTCCACACCGCCTCGTGATCCCGGCTCGCGGGTCCGGCCTCCTGCTGCCGGTCCCGGGTCGCTTCGGCATATCCTCGAAACTAGTTGCTTGGAAACTAGTGTTGTGGATACTATTGCTCCATCGAAAGGAGCCCCCAATGTCCACCGCCACCGCCCTCACACCGCCCGTCACGGCCATATCCACACCAATCGCCGCACCCGCCCGCCGGTGGCTGGGGCTGTCCGCGATCATCGGCGCGACGCTGATGAACATGCTCGACACCAATGTCGTGAACGTCGCGCTGCCGATGATCCGGCGCGATCTGGGCGGCAGCTACGCCACGATGCAGTGGATCGCCGCGGCCTACACGCTGGTACTGGCGGTCGGGCTGCTGACCGGTGGACGGCTCGGCGACCTGTTCGGGCGCCGGCGGATGTTCCTCTGCGGCACAGTCGGATTCGTGCTCGCCTCGGTGGCCTGCTCGCTGGCTGCGTCGCCGGAGGCGCTGATCGGTGGGCGGGTCGCGCAGGCCGCGGCGGCCGCGGTGATGGTGCCGCAGTGCCTGGGGATGATCCGGGATCTGTTCCCGGACACCGCTGATCAGCCCAGGGCATGGGCGGCGTTCGGCACCACCCTCGGCGTCGCCAGCATTCTCGGGCCGATCGTCGCCGGGCTGCTCATCAAGGTGGATCTGCTCGGCACCGGCTGGCGGTCGATCTTCTGGATCAATGTGCCGCTCGGGCTCTTCGCCCTGATCGCGGGTATCGCGGCGCTGCCCCGGCGCGGCGGGGACCGCACCGGTGGCCTCGATCTGCTCGGTGTCGTCCTGGCCGGTTCGGGTGTCGGGCTGCTGATCTATCCGCTCATGCAGGGTCGTGAGCACGGCTGGCCGGTCTGGAGCCTGATCATGCCGGTGATCGGTGTCGCGGTGCTCGGGATCTTCGTTGCGCAGCAGCGGTTCCGCACCGCCGCCGGCCGCACCCCGCTGGTGCGGCTGAGCGTGTTCGGGCGCCGGTCCTACAGCGCCGGAGTGCTTTTCGAGACCGTGTTCTTCATCGGCATCATCGGCTTCTCGCTCGGCCTGGGCCTGATGCTGCAGCTCGGCTTCGGCTACAGCCCGATCGGCGCGAGCATCGCCATGGCGGCCTGGGCCCTCGGCTCCTTCTTCGGTTCCGCCATCGGCGCGGAGGCGCCGAAGCTGGGACGCAAGGTGCTGCACCTGGGCGTCGGCATCATGACCGCCGGACTGGCCGGCCTGTACGCGGTGCTGCACCTGGTCGGCACCGGCCTGAACGCCTGGGAGCTGGCGGGTCCGCTGCTGGTGGTCGGATTCGGTATGGGCATGGTGTTCGTCCCGATGTTCAGCATCATCATCGGCGAGATCGAAGACGACGAGGTCGGCTCGGCCTCGGGCCTGCTGGAATCGGTGCAGCAGCTGGCCGGCGCGCTCGGCGTCGCGGTGCTGGGCACCGTGTTCTTCAACCGCTTCACCCACTTCGGCGGCACCCCGCGCGGCAATGCGCTGATCGGCATGGAGCACGTCACGCTCGTCGGCATCGGGCTCGGCGTCACGGCCTTCTGCCTGGCCTTCCTGCTCCCGCACGCGCCCCGCGAGGTCCACTGATCCACGCCGCCACCATCATTCGACAGGCCCCGCCCGCGCGGGGCCTGTCGTCGTGGCGGGGCGAGGTTCCTTGCCTCACCGTGCGGGTGTGGGTAGGTGGTCGAGGAAATCGGCGATGAGCCCGGCGATTTCGGAGACATGGGTCTCCAGGGCGAAGTGCCCCGTATCGAACAGGTGGAGTTCGGCATCGGGGAGGTCGGCCAGGTAGGCGTGCGCGCCCGGGGCGGGGAAGAAGGGGTCGTTCGCGCCCCACGTGATGAGGGTGGGGGGAGTGTAGGTGCGCAGCCAGGACTGCCATTCGGGGTAGCGGGCCACATTCGACTTGTAGTCGAAGGCCAGAGCCGCCTGGGCTTCCTTGCGGCCGGGGAGATCGAGGTAGTGCTGGTCCAGGGTCCAGGCATCGGGGTCCAGCAGGGCCGGGTCGGGGACTCCGGTCTCGTATTGGCCGCGGGTGCCTTCGAGGGTGAGCAGGCCGCGGATGACCTCCTCGTCGCCCTCATGGTCGGGGCGCAGGGCCACGAAACCCTGTGCGGCCTCGGACAAACCGGCTTCGTAGGCATTGCCGTTCTGGACGATGAGACCGGTGATCCACTCCGGATGCCGGGTGGCCAGGCGCAGGCCGATGGGCGCCCCGAAGTCGAAGATGTACATGGCGAAGCTGGTCAGGCCCAGCCGCTGGACGAATCTCTCGGTGATGTCGGCCAGGTGGTCGAAGCTGTAGTCGAAATCCGCGGGAGCGATGGTGTTTCCGAAGCCGGGATAGTCGGGAGCGATGAGGCGGTAGCGGTCGCCCAGGGCGTCGATGAGGCGGCGGAACTGGTGGGACGCGGTGGGAAAACCGTGCAGTAGCAACAGGACCGGGGCGTCCGCGCGGGCGGGCGCCGACTCCCGGTAGAAGACCTCGACGCCATCGACCTCGACGCGGCCGTGCCGGACGGTGGAGAGCGGGTGCAGGACCTGGGTGGATGCGTTCATGGCTTCACATGCTTTCTGGCGGCGATGTTGCATTAGTTCTACGCCGATTCCGGCTAATGTGTCAACGGCTCGAGGTAGCATTAGCGGCGTGGCTGATCTCGAACCGTTGATCGGTGAACCCCTCGCACTGGACCTGGTGAACACTCGGCCCACCGGTGCCGACCTGCTGGAAACCCCTGAGCAGCTGGCGGATTGGCTGCGCCTGGAGGCCGATCGCCTACCCGAGCCGCCGCCCCCGCGCCTCACCGGGGCCGACCTGGCCGCCGTCCACGCGGTGCGCGACCACACCGCCGCAGCGCTGGACGCGATGCTGCACGGCCGCCGGCCGCCGGCCGCCGCACTGCGCGGCCTCGCCGAGGCGCAATCGGCCGCGCCCGCCATTCGCCGCCTGGACTGGAACGGCGATGCCGTCACCGAAACCGTGGCGCGTCTCGGCGATCCGGGCGCCCGGCTGGCCGCGCACCTGGCCGATGCCGCCGCGACCCTGCTCACCGATCCGGCCATCGATCGCCTGCGGCAGTGCGGTGCGGAGGACTGCGTCATGCTCTTCCTGCCCGCGCATCCGCGCCGCCAGTGGTGCTCGCCCGAGCGGTGCGGCAATCGCGTCCGGGTCGCCCGCTACTACCAGCGCCACCGGGCCACCGACTGATCCACCGAATTCCCCGCCGGTTCACCCGAACTTCCCGGGCGGGAGCCGATGGTCGCCAATGCCCAGCTGTCGCTGAGCGAGACCAATATCCTCATGGTCTCCGACTGCCCGCCCGGCAGCGAGATCGACAACGCCAAGCCGGGTTTCACCGTGCAGGTCGAGGTCGAGTCGGCCGCCGAGGCCGAGCGGCTGTTCAACGAGCTCGCGCCGGGTGGATCCGTTTCCATGCCGCTGGGCCGGGTGCAGTGGGCCGAGGCGTTCGCCATGGTCACCGACAAGTTCTCGGTGCCGTGGATGATCAACTACACCGGTCGCGCGCAGAGGTGATTCACTCCGGCGCGCCGGGCCGGACCCGTGCGAAACTCTCGGCCGCAAGTTCGCGAAAACGTCTGGCGGCCAACGACAGATAGGCGTCTTCGCGCCACGCCAGGTGCAGGGTACGGCGGCAGTAGACGTCGTCGAGGTGCAGCCAGGCCACCGGCGGGCCGGGATAGTTGCGCGCCAGGGCGGGGAGCAGTCCGACGCCGAATCCGGTGGCGATCAGGGCGCGCACCGCCGACGGGTCATCGCCCTCGCACACGATCATCGGACGCAGTCCGGCGCGAGCGAAGACACGATCGAGTACGGTGCGCTGCCAGTATTCGGGCGAGGTCGTGATGAAGGGTTCGCTCGCGAGCTCGGTGATCGAGACCCGTTCCCGGCCCGCGAGCCGGTGGTTCGGCGAAACGGCCAGCAACACCTCCTCATCGAGCAGCTCCTGTTCAGCCAGGCCGGGGCTGTCCGGCGGGTACGAGATCACCCCGAGATCGATCTCACCGGCGATCAGCCGATCAGTCACCTCAGCGGTGGTGCCGGAGAACAACTGCACGCGCGCACCGGGATACGCCTGTACGAAATCCGCGATCACGTGCTGGAGGACCTTCAGATTCTCCGCTCCGATCAGGGCCGCGCCCCGGTCGAGCCCGGCCAGATCGGCCACTTCCCGACGTGCACCCTCCAGTTCGTCCAGGGCGCGCTCCACCCGCGCGAGGAACGCCGCACCGAAGCGGTTCAGCCGTAGCCGTCGCCCCTGCCGATCGAAAAGCGGCACGCCCAGCTCATTTTCGAGCCGAGTGATGGTCCGGCTCAGTGATGGCTGCGCCACCCGCAGTTCCTCCGCCACCCGGCTGATGTTCTCGGTGCGGGCCACCATTCGGAAATAGCGCAGCTGCAGCAGATCCATGCTCATAACTCTAAAGGCATTACCGTATAGCAATTTTGGTCGTGGAAGGTATCAGTTGGCGGCTCTACCGTTCGAGACATGACCGCGTTGCAAGTCTCCGCCCGCCCCGAATCCCCTGCTGCCACAACAAATCCCTGGGTCACACTGGTTGCCGTCACTGGTGGTCAGTTCCTTGCCGTCCTGTCCACCACCGTCATCAGCGTGGCCCTGCCGACCATTGGCCGCGACCTGCACGCAGATGTCACTGCCACCGAATGGATCGTCAATGCCTATGTCCTGGTCTATGCCAGCCTGCTGATGCTCAGTGGCGGGCTCGGTGACCGCTACGGCCGCAAGGGCGTCTTCCTTCTGGGCATGCTGACCTTCGCACTCGGCGCACTGATCGGCGGTCTGGCCTCGAATATTCCGATGCTGTTGGCAGGCCGCGTCATTCAGGGCATCGGCCCCGCACTGCTGGTGCCGACCAGCCTCGCGGTGGTGCGCGGTGCCTTCCCGGACGAGCGTGAGCGGGCGGTCGCGATCGGGGCCTGGTCGACATCGTCCGGCCTGGCGCTGGCGGTGGGCCCGATTCTGGGCGGGATCGTCGTCACTGGACTGGGCTGGCGCTGGGTGCTGCTGCTGAACGTGCCGTTGGTCGCCGTCTTCGCCGCGATTGCCGCGCTGGTCGTCCCGCGTCTGCCACGCACCTCGGCCACCGGGCGGTTCGATTGGCAGGGTGCGGTATTGACCACGGTGTCCATTGCCGCACTGTCGTTCGGATTGATCGAGGGCAGGCAGCAGGGGTGGGCCTCCGCGGCCATCTTGGCCGCGTTTGGGCTGGCCATCGCCGCTGCGGTCGCGTTCGTGGGCTGGGAGCGGCGACACAATGATCCGCTGGTGGATCTCTCCCTGTTCGGCCATCGTGGCTTCACCGCGGCGAATCTGGCCGGCGCCATCGCGTTCTTCGCCTTTGTCGGGCTAATCGTGTACTTGAGCGCGTATTTCCAGCAGGTGCAGGGACATTCGGCAATCCGGGCCGGACTCGATGTCTGCGCCGTCGGCATCGCATTTGCCACCGCCACGCCGATCTCCGGTCGCGTGGTCGCCCGCTTCGGCCCGCGGGGGCCGATGGTGACCGGGCTGGCCATCGCTGGTCTCGCCACCCTGGGCTTGCTGAGTATGGATCGCGCCACCGGCATCGGGTCGATCTGGTGGCTGCTAGCGCTCGGCGGCTTCGGCCTCGGGCTGTGCCTGACCCCGATGACCGCGACCGTGCTGGCCGCGGTGCACCCGCACCGGGCCGGGATGGCCTCCTCGGTGCACAATGCGATGCGGCAGCTCGGCCAGGTGCTCGGGGTCGCGGTGCTGGGCACCCTGGTCTACTCCGGGTCGGTGCCGGGCATGGCCGGGCTGCATCACGCCTTTCTGGTGGCGGGCAGCAGTCTGTTGATCATGGCCGTGATCGCCGCCGTGGCGCTGCGTACCGAGACTCGCTGATCCAGGGCGTCACGCTTCCGTAATCCTTCGAGCCGTTCCACGAGCCGACCCGCGCAGTAGGGTCGGTTTCGTGGTGGATCGCGGATTACGGACGGCCGGCGGAATTGTCGCCGGCGGCGTCACCCTGGGGGTGGCGGAGCTGGTGTCCGTGCTGGTCAGCCCCGACAGCACGCCCTTGCAGGCGGTCGGAGCGTGGATCGTCGACCATACGCCGGACGGGTTCCGGGAGTGGATCATCGGCCTGGTCGGCACCAATGACAAAGTGCTGCTGTTCGTGTGCATGGGTGTGGTCGCGGTGGTGCTGGCCGCGGTCGCCGGGATCGTGGAGCGGGAGCGGCGGCCGCTCGGGTCGATCCTGTTCGCGATCTTCGGGCTGCTGTCCACCATCGCCGCGCTCGGTCGCCCCACTGCGACCTGGACCTGGGCCTTCCCTTCGATTCTCGGCATGGTCGCCGGAATCCTGGTGCTGCGCAGCCTGATCGGCCGGGTCGCCCGGTTCGGCGAATTCGCCGCGGCCGCCGCGGACGCGGAAGCGGCCGAGCCGCAGCGGCTTTCGCCTGCCGAGCTGGCGGTGGAGCGGCGGCTGGTGGTGCGCGGGATCGTGATCACGGGCGTGGCCGCGGCGGTCGGCGGTATCGCGGGACGGATCATCGGGCTGCGGTCGCGGGATGTGTCGGCCGAGCGCGCGGATGTGCAGCTGCCCACGCCCACCGGCGCGGAGCCGTCCATCGAGCCCGGCGCGGACCTGCAGATTTCGGGCCTGACGCCGTATCTCACCTCGAACGCCGACTTCTATCGCATCGACACCGCACTCACCGTGCCGCAGGTCAGCAAGGACGACTGGTCACTGCGCATCCACGGCATGGTCGATCGCGAGATCCGTTTGAGCTACTCCGATCTCGCCGCCAAGACCCCCATCGAACGGCTGGTCACGCTGGCCTGCGTGTCCAATCCGGTCGGCGGCGATCTGATCGGCAATGCCCGCTGGCTCGGCTATCGGCTCGACGAGCTGATCGCCGCCGCCGGACCGCACCCCGACGCCGACATGGTGCTCTCGCACAGCGTCGACGGCTTCACCGTCGGCAGCCCGCTCGCCGTGCTGACGGACGGCCGCGACGCCATGCTGGCCGTCGGCATGAACGGCGAACCGCTGCCCACCGCGCACGGCTATCCCGCGCGGCTGGTGGTGCCCGGGCTGTACGGCTACGTGTCGGCCACCAAATGGGTGACCGAGCTGGAGATCACCAGATTCGATCGTGCCGAGGCGTTCTGGACCAAGCGCGGCTGGTCGGCCAAGGGCCCGATCAAGACCGAATGCCGCATCGACACCCCCCGCGGGCGCGGCACCATCGCCCCGGGCAAGGTCACCATCGCGGGCGTGGCGTGGGCGCAGCATCGCGGCATTCGCGGAGTGGAAGTCCGCATCGATCAAGGGGATTGGCGGCCCGCCCGGCTGGCGGTGGCCCCGTCCATCGACACCTGGGTGCAGTGGGCCTACGACTGGGACGCGACCGGCAGCACCGGCGTGCACACGGTATGGGCGCGCGCGACCGACGGCACCGGAGAGACCCAGACCGACAGGGAACAGGACGTCGTGCCCGACGGCGCGACCGGATATCCCTCGCTCACCGTGCGAATCGGCTGAGGGCACAGCGGAATCCGGCGAGCCTGCCGCTGCGGCCGCACGGACCGCGCTGCCCGCCGGGAAAGCCCCGGCGGGCAGCGCTTTTCGAATGTCAGCGGATCAGTGCACCCCGATATCGGCCTTCGCCATATCGTCACGCTCATCGCCCGCCGCCTTGCCGTGCCCGATGAACAGCGCCGAGGCGGCGACGCCGATCAACAGGATCAGGGCGGGCAGGTAGATGGACTGGCTCAGCGCGGTGCTGAGCTTCTCCAGGATGGGACCTCGGACCTCGGCCGGCAGGCTGCTCAGGCTCTTGCCGCCGCCCTCGCCGATCGGGCCGCTGGGCAGGCCCTGCGCCGAGATGCGAGCCGAGAGCAGTGCGCCGATCGTGGCCGAACCGAGCACCGAACCGATCTGACGGGTGGTGTTGTACACGCCCGCGCCCGCACCGGCCTGCTGCACCGGCAGGTTGTGGGTGGCGGTGGTGGCCAGCGGCGCCCAGATGCAGGCATTGGCGATACCGGAGATGCCGCCGACGATCATGAACAGCGGGATCGAGCCGTCCGGCTTCATCAGGAGGCCGAACCCGAACAGGGTCGCCGCGAAGAGCGCGAAACCGATGGTCGGAATGACGCGCGGCGCGACCTTGTCCGAGATCTTGCCGATGATCGGCGCGAACACACCGGTCAGAATCGCCATGGGCGCGAACACCAGTGCCGAGCGCGTCGGCGTCATGTCGTGTACCTGCTGCAGATAGAAGTAGGCGGGCACGAACACGCTGGTCACCGCCGCGCCCATGGCCGCGATGGCCAGGTTGGACAGCGCGAAGTTGCGGTCCTTGAACAGGCTCAGCGGCACCAGCGGCTCACCGGTATTGCGAGCCTGGTTGACGATGAACAGCGCCAGCACCGCCGCGCCGGCGATGATCATGGCCCAGATCCAGGCGTCCCAGTGGTGGCTGTTGCCCTCCTGGATGCCGAACACCAGCAGGAACATGCCGACGCCCGAGAGCACCACGCCGACCAGGTCGAACTTGTGCTCGTTGGTGGGCAGCGACGGCACCAGCCAGCAGGCCAGGGCGAAGGCGATGATGCCGATCGGCACGTTCACGTAGAAGATCCACTGCCAGCCCTGCCAGTCCACCAGCACGCCGCCCAGGATCGGGCCGACCAGGGTGGCCAGACCGGCCACGCCGCCCCACAGGCCCATGGCCGCGCCGCGCTTGTCCGGCGGGAAGGTGCGGGTGATGACCGCCATGGTCTGCGGCGTCATGAGCGCCGCGCCCAGGCCCTGCACGGCACGGGCCGCGATCAGCATGTTGATGCTCGTCGACTCGGCACACCACAGCGAGGCCAGGGTGAACACGGCCAGGCCGCCGAGATAGATGTTCTTGGGGCCGAAACGATCTCCGAGCCGGCCGGTGACCAGCAGCGGCACCGCGTAGGCCAGCAGGTAGGCGGAGGTGACCCAGATGACCTGGGAGACATCGGCCTGCAGGTCCTTCATGATCGCCGGATTGGCCACCGCGACGATGGTCATGTCCAGCAGGATCATGAAGAACCCGACGACCAGCGCGTATAGCGCCAGCCACGGATTGCGTTGAGTGGACACGGATTCGGATTCCTATCTCAGGGTGTGGTTCGTGATGTCGATGCGTTCGCCGGACTCGTCGAAGGTCTCCCATTCGATGTCGCCGCTCTCGATCTCGGCGATGAATCCACGCAGCCATTCGACCTCGGCGGTGTTCTGTGCGCGTATGTAGTCCACGCGGGCCCAGTACCGCCGCGGAATATCGGAGGCGGCGGCCAGGTCGTGGATCGTGTCGAGCTCGGCGAGCCGGGCGTCGATCGAGGCGACGCGTTCGCGGAGGGCATCGATGACCTCGTCCAGGGGTAAGTTGTGCGCTTCGGCCAATCCGGTCACGAAGACCGGGTACTCCCGGGCCGGCTCGCGCAGCAGGTCCCGGATCCGGGTGCGCAGCGCCTCGCGCCCGGCGGTGCGAATGCGGTAGGTGGTTCGTTCCGGCCGGTTGCCGGCCCGGTCCGTGCTCTCGGCGGCCAGTAGTTCCTGGTCGGCCAGCCGGGCCACGGTGTGGTAGAGCGAGCCCGGTTTGATCTTCACGAACTCGTCTTCATGTCGGCTCAAGAGCAGTTGATACATCTCGTACGGGTGCATCGGACGTTCCTCCAGCAGCGCGAGGACCAGCATCGCCAAGGGCGTGAGTGCCGGTGTCGACTGCTTCCGGGTCACCTGGACCTCCCGTTCCCGGTGACGCTATCGCGGGTCACCGACATCCTCCGTGCCAAATATTCCACGTGGAATATACGACGCGGAACATGCTGAGGGCAACCCCGCCTCCGTCACCCGCCCCTCCCTGTGACGACCATCACGACTGTGGCGAAATGCCTTGTCGCAGGCCATTTCCCGACAGGCCACAAGTAATTCCGGCCGGTAGCATCAACTTTCGTTACGGAAGTAGCAGAAAGAGGTACACGCAATGTCCGATCAGGAATCGACCCAGGACGCAGCCGCCCAGGGCATCGCCGCCATGATGGCGGTCTGGGACCTCGAGGGCGCCAACGATTCCGCCAAGGGTGAAGCGGACGCGCAGGACAAGTAAGCGCTCTGGCAACGGAAGAGCAGCGAGCCCCGGCGCTGAAAGCGCCGGGGCTCCTGTCTATTCATACGTAACAACTGATTTCGGGAGGCGAGGGTAACTCCCCGGGCCCCCCGAAATCGGTTCGGCACGTGACCGCCGGCACGCATGCACGGCGGTCAACGGCTCCTAGCCGGGCGCTAAAGTCCCGGGGAGGCGGTAAAAGCCTCGTCGATGATCTCCTGCTGCTCCACCGCGTGCACCTTGGACGAACCCGAGGACGGGGCCGACATGGCGCGACGCGAGATGCGGCGCAGCTTGCCGAAGCGGGCGGGCAGGATTTCCGGCAGATTCAGGCCGAAGAACGGCCACGCGCCCTGGTTGGCCGGCTCCTCCTGGACCCACGCCAGATCAACGGCGTTGGGGTACTGCTCCAGCGCCTCGTTCAGGCGGAACTTCGGAATCGGGTACAGCTGCTCGACGCGCACGATGGCCACGTCGTCGCGGTTGTGCTTCTTCTTCTCGGCCACCAGCTCGTAGTAGATCTTGCCGGAGGTGAGCAGCACGCGCTTGACCTTGGTGCGGTCGCCGTCGCCCGACTCGTAGGTGGGCTCCTCGAGCACGGTGCGGAACTTGTTGTCCGTGAAGTCCTCGACCTCGGAGATCACGGCCTTGTTGCGCAGCATGGACTTCGGGGTGAAGACCACCAGCGGGCGGCGGATGCCGTCCAGGGCGTGGCGGCGCAGCAGGTGGAAGTAGTTCGACGGGGTGGACGGGACGGCCACCGTCATCGAGCCCTCGGCACACAGCTGCAGGAAGCGCTCGATACGACCCGAGGTGTGGTCCGGGCCCTGGCCCTCGTGACCGTGCGGCAGCAGCAGCACGACCTCGGAGAGCTGACCCCACTTGGCCTCACCGGAGGAGATGAACTCGTCGATGATGGACTGCGCGCCGTTGACGAAGTCACCGAACTGCGCCTCCCACAGGACGAGTGCGTCCGGGTTGCCCAGCGAGTAGCCGTACTCGAAACCGACAGCGGCGTACTCGGACAGCGCCGAGTCGTGCACCGCGAACCAGCCCGGGTTCTTCGACCCGATGTTGTGCAGCGGGGTGTACTCGTCGCCGTTCTTGCGGTCGATGATCACCGAGTGCCGCTGCGAGAAGGTGCCGCGGCGGGAGTCCTGACCGGTCAGGCGGACGGCCTTGCCCTCGTCGATGAGCGTGCCGAAGGCCAGCAGCTCGGCCATGGCCCAGTCGACCTTGCCCTCGTAGGCCATCTCGCGGCGCTTCTCCAGCACCGGCTTGACGCGCGGGTGCACGCTGAAGCCCTCGGGCACGTTCACGAACGCGTCGCCGATGCGCTGCAGCACCGTCTTGTCCACGGAGGTCACCAGGTTCGGCGGCAGCTGCTGCTCGTCCTCGACCGACTCCGACGGCTCCGGCGGGAACTTCTCCAGCTCGCGCACCTCGTTGAAGATCCGCTCCAGCTGACCCTGGTAGTCACGCAGGGCGTCTTCGGCTTCCTTCATGGAGATGTCGCCACGGCCGATCAGGCTCTCGGTGTACGCCTTGCGGACCGAGCGCTTGGTGTCGATCACGTCGTACATGCCCGGCTGGGTCATCGACGGGTCGTCGCCCTCGTTGTGGCCGCGACGGCGGTAGCAGATCATGTCGATGACCACGTCGCGGTTGAACTTCTGCCGGTAGTCGACGGCCAGGTTGGCCACCCACACACAGGCTTCCGGGTCGTCGCCGTTCACGTGGAAGATCGGGGCGCCGATGAACTTCGCGATGTCGGTGGAGTATTCGGTGGAGCGCGAGTACTCCGGCGCGGTGGTGAAACCGATCTGGTTGTTCACCACGATGTGCACGGTGCCACCGGTGCGGTAGCCGCGCAGACCCGACAGGTTCAGGGTCTCGGCTACCACGCCCTGGCCGGCGAAGGCCGCGTCACCGTGCAGCATGAGCGGCACGACCGAGAACGACCGCGCCTCTTCACCCTTGGTGACGATGTCTTCCTTGGTGAGCAGGTCCTGCTTGGCGCGGACCAGACCTTCCAGCACCGGGTCGACGGCCTCGAGGTGCGAGGGGTTGGCGGTCAGCGAGACCTCGATCTCGTTGTCGCCGAACATCTGCAGGTAGGTGCCACGCGCGCCGAGGTGGTACTTCACGTCGCCGGAGCCGTGGGTGGCGGCCGGGTTCATGTTGCCCTCGAACTCGGTGAAGATCTTCGAGTAGGGCTTGCCGACGATATTGGCCAGCACGTTCAGGCGGCCGCGGTGCGGCATACCGATGATGACCTCGTCGAGGGCGTACTCGGCGCACTGGTCGATGACGGCGTCCATCATCGGGATGACCGACTCGGCGCCTTCCAGCGAGAAGCGCTTCTGGCCCACGTACTTGGTCTGCAGGAAGGTCTCGAACGCCTCGGCCGCATTGAGCCGGGACATGATGTACTTCTGCTCGGCCACAGTGGGTTTCGCGTGCTTCTGCTCCACGCGTTCCTGAATCCACTTGAGCTGCTCGGGATCCAGGATGTGGGTGTACTCCACACCCACGTGGCGGGCGTAGGCGTCGCGCAGGATGGACAGCACGTCGCGCAGCTTCATGCGCTCCTGGCCGTGGAAGCCCGCGACATTGAATTCGCGGTCCAGGTCCCACAGGGTCAGGCCGTGCTGGGTGACATCCAGGTCAGGGTGCGAGCGGAACTTGTCCTTCACCAGCCGCAGCGGGTCGGTGTCGGCCATCAGGTGGCCGCGGCTGCGGTAGGCGTTGATCATCTCCTGCACGCGGGTCGACTTGTCGATGCCGCGTTCCTGAATGTCCTTGCGCCAGCGCACCGGCTCGTAGGGGACACCCATGCCGTGGAAGATCTCGTCGTAGAACTCGTCGGAGATCAGCAGGTTGTGCACGGTCCGCAGGAAGTCGCCGGACTCCGCGCCCTGGATGATGCGGTGGTCGTAGGTCGAGGTCAGGGTCATCAGCTTGCCGATACCCATCTCGGCCAGCTGCTGGTCGCCCATGCCCTGGAACTCGGCCGGGTACTCCATGGCGCCCGCGCCGATGATCGCGCCCTGGCCCAGCATCAGACGCGGCACCGAGTGGTTGGTGCCGATGGTGCCGGGGTTGGTCAGCGAGATGGTGACACCGGCGAAGTCGTCGTTGGTCAGCTTGCCGTCGCGGGCGCGGCGCACGACGTCCTCGTACGCGCTGTGGAACTGCGCGAAGGTCATGCCCTCGGTGTTCTTGATGGCCGCGACCGCCAGCGCACGGCTGCCGTCCTTGCCCGGAAGGTCGATGGCCAGACCGAGATTGGTGTGCGCGGGGGTGACCGCGTTCGGCTTCCCGTCGACCTCGGCGAAGTGCCGGTTCATGTTCGGGAAGGCCTTGATGGCCTGCACGATGGCGTAACCCAGCAGGTGGGTGAAGGAGATCTTGCCACCGCGGGTACGGGCCAGGTGGTTGTTGATGACCAGGCGGTTGTCGATCATCAGCTTGGCCGGGATGGCACGCACCGAGGTCGCGGTGGGGATGGCCAGCGACGCCGACATGTTCTTGACGACGGCCGCGGCGGGACCGCGCAGCACCTTGGTCTCGTCCTCGGCGGTGGGCTTGGGGCCGCCCGAGGTCGGGGCCGCGTTGGAGCTGGGGGCGGGAGTGGTCTGGGGGGTGCGCACCTGGGCGGGGGCCGGAGCCGGGGCGGGGGCGGCCGGGGCGGGGGTGGCGACGGGGGTGGAATTCACGGCGGGGGCGCTCTGGGCGGGTCCGGGGGCAGTAGGCACTGCGGCGGGTGCCGGAGCGACGGCGGCGGCCGCCTGGCTGTTGTTACCAATCTCGGCAGTGTTCTCCGGCGTGTAGTCCGCCAGGAACTCGTGCCAGCTCTCATCGACGGACGAGGGGTCTTGCTTGTACTTCTGGTACATCTCGTCGACAAGCCACTGGTTCTGTCCGAACTGGTCTGTTGAGCTGCTCACAGCAGGTGTTCGCCTCATTTCGTTCTTCGCGCTGCGACGTTTGTGACGTGCCCGGCACGGGTAATCGGCGGATGCGCGCCGATGCGCCCCCACTGAGGATATGCCCACCCCTGTTCGCCGTCGGGCATGGCTACCACCGAGCGGACACATTCTCTGATGACGACTCGTCCTCGCCCGAGAATATTCCTTCCGTCGCCTGCGCCGCAGCCCACAAGCGCGAGTACGGGCCGGTTGCCGCGAGGAGTTCGTCGTGGGTGCCGATTTCGCTGATCCGACCGTTCTGCACGACGGCGATCCGATCGGCCTGCGCGGCGGTCGCCAGCCGGTGCGCGACGATGACCGAGGTGCGGCCGCGCGTCACCGATTCGTTCGCGACCAGCACCGATGCCTCGGCGGCTGGATCCAGCACGGCCGTGGCCTCGTCGAGCAGCAGCAGATCGGGGCGGACCAGTTCGGCGCGGGCCAGGGCGATGAGCTGCCGCTGACCGGCGGAGAGCCCGCGTCCGCGTTCGCCGACCGGCTGCCGCATGCCCTGGGGCAGGGCGGAGATGGTGTCCAGCGCCCCGACCGCGGCCGCGGCCGCCTCGATTTCCCCGGGACTCGCAAAAGGTTTGCCAAATGCAATGTTGCTGGCGATGTCGCCGGTGAACAGGTGAGCTTCCTGAGGGACCACACCGAGCCGCGAGCGGAACTCGGCGAGCCGATAGTCGCGAATATCCACGCCGTCCACGCGAATTGCGCCGGTGCCGTCCGGATCATGGCCGCTGTCATGCATATCCGCTATGGAGAACGGCGTAACACTGCCGGAAAGTTCGTGATTCCCGTCACCCGGTGTCCGGGGCATGTCATAGAGCCGGGCGAGCAGCTTCACGATGGTCGACTTGCCCGCGCCGGTCTCGCCGACCAGCGCCAGGCTGCCGCCCGCCGGGATGGTCAGGCTGACGCCCTCGAGCGCGGGCCGCACCGCGCCCGGGTACTGGAAGCGGACATTGTCGAAGACGACCTCCCCGCGCAGCCGCCCGTCGATGGGCGCCGCGTCCGCGGGATCCGGCGCGATGGAGGACCGGGTCCGCAGCAATTCACCGATGCGCCGCAACCCGACTCGCGCCTGCTGATACCCGTCGAACAGCTGCGACAGCTGCATGATCGGCCCGAACAGCAGCTGCAGATAGAGCACGAACGCCACCAGCGTGCCCGGTGTGGTGGACCCGTGCGCGACCGCCCTCGCCCCGGTGAAGACCACCGACGCCAAGGCCAGATCCGCCCACATGCCGACGAAGGCGAAGAAGGTGGCGATGGCCCGCTGGGCCCGCATCCGGCTGACCCGGAAATTGTCGGAGTACCCGGCGAACCGGCGTGCGGAGATGGCCTCGTGCCGATTGGCCTGCACCACCCGCAGACCCGCGACATTCTCGGCGAAGTCGGCGTTCACCGTCGCCGAATGTTCGCGCGCGGCACTGTAGGCGGAATCGGAGACCTTGCGGAACCACCAGGTGGCCAGGAGCAGCGGCGGCAGCGTCACGAACACGACCAGCGCCAGCTGGAAGTCGATCACCAGCAGTGCCACCGCGATGCCGGCCACCGTCAGCAGCGCGACGAGCGCGTCCGGCAGACCGGTCTGCATGAAGGTGGACAGGGCGTCGATGTCGGTCGTCATCCGGGTCATGATGCGGCCGGACAGTTCTCGCTCGTAGAAGTCGAGCCCGAGTCGCTGCAGGTGGGCATAGCTGCGGACCCGCAGCCCGAAGAGCACGCGCTCCCCGGCCCGGTTGCTCCACAGCAGTGAGGTCGAGGCGACCAGCCAGCCGAGCCCGACCAGCACGGCTCCGATCACGGTGGCCTGCACCAGCGCCCAGCCGTCATGCTTGCCGACGCCCGAGTCCACCGCGTACCGCACCACGGACGGGAAGCCCACGCCCACCACCGCGTTCAGCGCGAGCAGCACCATGGTGCCGGCGACCAGCCACTTCACCAGCCGCAGCGCATGACTCAGCCGGAAGCCCGGGTCGGGCCGGCGCAGCTCGGCCGCGTCCAGCCCCGGCCGCTCGGTGGCCGGCGGCAGCTTCCCCAGCACCCGCCGCACTTCCGCCGGTGTGTCCCGATCGACCGAGTGTCGGCTTCCGGCGGCCGTTTCCGCGGTCACGTCCCGTGCGTCCGCGGTCACCGATACCTGCTCGTCGCCGGATTCCGGTGCGGGCAGCCGGATCACGCGGTCGGCGTGGGCGAGGGTGGATTCGCGGTGGGCCAGGATGACGGTGGTGCGTCCGGAATCGGCGGGGAGGGAGGCGAAGATGGCGGCCTCGGTGACGGCGTCCACCGCGGAGGTGGCGTCGTCGAGCACCAGGATGCGCGGGTCGGCGAGCAGGGCGCGGGCCAGCGCGATGCGCTGGCGCTGACCACCGGAGAGGGTCAGGCCGCGTTCGCCGACCACGGTCTCGTAGCCGTCGGGCAGGGCGTTGATGAAGTCGTCGGCCGCGGCCTGTTTGGCGGCGGCCTGGATCTCCGCCTCGGTGGAATCGGGCCGGCCCAGGGCGATATTGGCGGCGATGGTGTCCGAGAGCAGGAAGGCCTCGTCGAAGACCACGCCGACCGCCGAGCGCAGGTCGGCGGCGCGCAGGTCGGCGATGTCGGCGCGGGAGTCCTTGCCGTACAGGGTGATCCGGCCGGAGCCGGGGGAGTAGAAGCGGGGCAGCAGCAGGCTCAGGGTGGATTTGCCCGAGCCCGCCGGGCCGATGACGGCCACCGTCTCGCCGGGTGCGATGTTCAGCGTGAAGTCGCGCAGCACGGGCCGGCCGGGCTCGAAACCGAAGGTGAGATCGTCGATTTCGATGCCGAGCGGTCCTTCGGGCACCTCCACCGGGTGCTCCGGATCGATGCGTTCGGGCGCGCTGTCGATGACCTGGTTCACGCGTTCGGCCGCCGCGCGCGTCAGCTGCGCCATGACCACCACATACGACACGATCCGGGTGGAGTTGGTCATCGTCGACACGTAGGCGACGAAGGCCAGGAAGGTGCCGAGCCCGATGCTGCCGTGGAAGGCGAGCAGCCCGCCCGCCGCGATCACCGCGACCAGACCGGCCTGCGGAATCGATCCCAGGGTGGGGCTGAAGCGGGCGTCGATATGGGCGGCGCGCATGCGTTCGGCGTACAGCGTGCGGCCGTGCTGCTCGAGCACGTCGACCATGCGGGCCTCCTGCCCGAAGCCCTTCACCACGCGCACGCCGGTGACGGTCTCCTCGACGTGCTGGGCCAGGTCGGCGGCGCGCTGCTGCGCGGACCAGGTGGCCGCGTACAGCCGCGGGCGCACCCGATAGACCACCAGCGCGAGCACCGGCACCACCAGCAGCGCGGCCAGGGCCAGCGGCGGCGAGAGCCACAGCATGACGCCCGCGGCCAGCACGAATTGCAGTGCCGCCACCGCGGACCAGGGACCCATGGCCAGCAGGCCCTGCACCAGGGTCAGGTCGCTGATCGAGCGCGAGATGACCTGCCCGGTGCGCAGCCCGTCCTGTCCGGGCCCGTCCAGCCGTTGCAGCGCGGACAGCAGATCCACGCGCAGTTCGTGCTGGACGTCGAGGGCGAGCCGCCCGGCGAGCATGCGCCGCCCGTACGAGGCGAGGAAGCGGCCGACCGCGAGCACGCCCAGCGCCACGGCCATGGCCGCGATGATGCCGGTGTTCCCGGCGGTCGCGCCGTCGAGGGCGCGCTTGGCCAGCAGCGGCCCGGTCACCTCCACGATCGCGCCGAGCGCGATGGCCAGCCCCAGCCCGGACAGCATCCACGGGTGCCCGGCGCACCGTTCCCACAACCTGCGCAGCCAGCCGCGCACCCTATTCACATCCTTCGAAGTCATCGCGGAGAACAACTGTCTCCCCACCCCCACTTTGTTCCCGTCGTCGTGCCGCCCTGTCCAGTGTGCCGGGACGGTGGCTTGTGCGGCGCGGCCCGCCGTGGTCGGCTGGATGGTCACGGTCCTTCGAAACGGAGTCGCCCCCATGCCGATTCAGCGTCTCAATCACGCCGTCCTGTTCGTCTCCGACCTGGAGCGCTCGGTCGCCTTCTACAGCGAGGTACTGGGCTTTCGTCGGCTGCCCGGCGGCTTCCCGGGCGGGGCGTTCCTGCAGGCGGCCGGGTCGGCCAACGACCACGACCTGGGCCTGTTCCAGTCGCCGGACCCGTCGGTCCCGCACCGCACCGGCCGGGTCGGCCTCTATCACCTGGCCTGGGAGGTGGACACGCTGAGCGAACTGCAGCGGGTGCGCGACGCCCTGGTCGCGGCGGGCGCGCTCACCGGGGCTTCCGACCACGCCTCCACCAAGGCCCTCTACGCCGCCGACCCCGACGGCATCGAATTCGAGGTCTGCTGGCTGGTTCCCGACGCCGCGGTGGAAGCGGAGCTGGCCGCCATGACCGCGCCGAGCCTTCCGCTGGACCTGCCGGGCCTCATCGCGAAGTACGGCGCGGACACTCCCGGCGGCCCGCGCGCCGATCACGAGGTGTGGCGGCGGTTGTTCTCCGGCCGCGCCTGATCAGAGGTCGCGGCGGGTGAGCATCCACCAGGCGGCCGCACCCGCCGCGGCGCTCCACAGCACCAGCAGCGCCATGGCGGCCGGGGTCGGCGCGATGAGCGCGCTCTTGGCGTAACGGCCGCCGCTGATCGCCCCGACCGTCGAGGACACCGGCAGGATGGCCGCCAGCCCGCCGAATCCGATGGCGCGCGCGGTGATCCAGATCAGCGGCTCCAGCACGGCCCAGCCCAGCACGGCGGCCAGCGCCCGGGTGGGCGAGCGCAGCACGACACCGATCGCGGTGCCGATCACCGCCCAGCACACCGCCGCCAGCGCCACCCCGATCAGCACGCCGAAGAAACCGCCGTCCAGGGGCACCCGGGAGCCACCGGCCAGCCGCATGGCGGCCCCGCCCAGCACCTCCATCAGCAGCACGGTGCCGAGCGAGAACGCCCCCGCCACCGCGAGTTTCGCGCCGAGCAGCAGGGTGCGGTCGGGGGTGTACAGCGAGCTCATCGCCAGCGATCCGGACTGGAAATCGGTGCCGGCGCCCAGCGCCCCGAAGGTGGCTGCTGCCGCGACCGTGAGCACCAGCACCCAGGTGGTCAGCAGCGCCGCCCAGCCGGATCCGGAGCTGAAGCCCTGCACATGCTGGTCGCCGGGCTGGAATCCGGTGCCCAGCGCCACGAACGCGATCACGCCCGCCACGATGACTCCGCCGCCGATCAGCCAGTTCGACCGCACCGAAGTCACCTTCCGCACTTCGGAATTCGCGGCCCGGGCCACCACAGGCGGCACAGTGAGGATCATCGAATGTCCTTTCGCGGGAGATCGTCGATCCGGCGACGGACCGTGCTCCCATGGCGGATAGCGGTGTGGCGCAACGACTTCACCGGTAGGTCCGGTAGGCGGCCGGGCTCGGGTACGCGGGAGACGGGGGCCCGCTGTGGGTGAGGGCGGCCAGGACCTGGTCGGGATGAATGTGTTCGGGGGTGATCTCGGTGAGCTGGACGCGGGCCGTGGAGGCGGCCGATTCCAGTTGCGAGAGCGAGGCTTCCGCGATGGCGAGGCGGCCGTCGGGCCGCATGACCGCGTCGGTGAAACCCTGCGCGGCCAGGGTGGTGGCCAGCGCGATCGGGCTGGAGGCCTTCACCAGCAGCCGGTCCGGGTGGCTGCGGCGCAGCCGGGCCGGGCTGCCCTGGTAGGCGATGCGGCCGCGGTCCAGCACCAGGAGCTCGTCGGCGATGGGCAGCACGGTGCTGAGCATGCGGGAGGTGAGCAGCACGGTGCCGCCGCTGCGGGCGTGGCCGCGCAGATAGTCGTTGAGCCAGGCGGTCTCCCCGATATCGAGCCCGGCGGCCGGATCGTCGAGCACCAGCAGCGGCGGATCGCCGAGCAGCGCGACGGCCAGCGCCAGCCGGGTCCGCATGCCCTCCGGCAGGCCGCCGATGCGCTGGTCGGCGGCCTCGGTGAGCCGCACCAGCGCCAGCAGTTCCTCCGCCCGGGCATCGGAAACGCCTGCGGCGGAGGCGTAGACGCGCAGTTGGGCGAACACCCGGCGGGCCGGGTGCAGGCCGCGCGGATTCAGCATGGCGCCCACCACCTGCCGTCCGGCCCGCACGCCGGAGCCGGGTCCGCCCACGCTCGCGGTGCCGGAGGTGGGGGTGAGCAGTCCGAGCAGCATGCGCAGCACCGTGGACTTGCCCGCGCCGTGCGGGCCCACCAGGGCGGCCACCTTGCCGGCGGGCACCACGAAGCTCACGTCCTCGACCGCGGTGACGCTCTCGAAGGTCTTGGTCAGGCCCCCGGCGGCGAAGGCGAGCGGTCGCGCGCTCACGGCTGCCGGGTCCGGGTCGGCGCCTCCACCGCGGGCAGCGGATCGGCGTCGATGACCAGGGGCTGGGGCCAGGTCAGCGGCGGCGCGCCGAACGCCCTGCGGGCATTGTCGACCACGCCGCGCCCGATCGCCCGGTTGCCGAATCCGCCGATGGCCGCGCCGATTCCGGCCGGAATCACCTTGCCGACCATGAGCGCGCCGCGTTTGGCGATGAACTGGATCATGAACCGTTTGAGCAGCGAATCGTTCATGGCGCTCAGGCCCGGGATCTTGCCCGCCAGCAGCCCGCCCCAGTTCGCGGCCGAGTGCCCGACGCTCTTCTGCACGATCTCCATGCCGCTCTCGCCGAGCACCACGGCCAGCACCAGGGCGCGGCGGCGCTCCTTGTCCTCGGGCGCCACTCCGTGCACGGCCGCCACCGCCAGGGTGAACACCGCGGACGCCTCCAGGAAGAAGGCGGTCTCCGCGCTCATGGCCGCCAGCGACGCCACCGTCCCGACGCCCGGCACCGCCGCGGTCGCGCCGACCGCCGTGCCGGAGGTGGTCACGGTATTGAGGTAGAGCTTCTCGATGCGGGCGATGATCTGCCCGGGCGTCTCACCCGGATGCGCATCCCGCAGCTTGCCCACGTATTTCGTGACAGCCGGGGCCTGTACCTGGGACCCGTTGTCGAGCAACGAGACGACCGCTTTTTCGAGCCCGGTCTTGAACATCGACGACAACCCCTTCTTCGTGCGGTCCTCCAGACCGAACTCTATGGCACCTCGACAACGATTCGCGAGATAGACCGGTTCCGGACGGGAGGGTCCCACGCCGGAGACCATCGGCCTAGGGTGGACGGCGTGGCAGGCGTGTCCGAAGGCGCGTCGGGAGTGCCCGACCCGCGATTACGCGCATACGTCCTCGGGTACGAGGGCTATCTGCTGTACGGCTTCGCGCCGGGTACGCATGTCGGGATGCCCGCATCGGCGCTGACCGTGATCATCACCATCGACGAGCCCATCCACGTGCCGGTGTCCTCGCATCCGGAGCAGGCGGGCGGTCACTGGGACATGCTGGCCAGCGGGCTCACGGTGCGGCCGGCGGTGATCGCGCACAACGGGTTCCAGCACGGGGTGCAGCTGAACCTCACGCCGCTGGGCTGCCGGGCGCTGTTCGGGATGCCCGCGGCGGCGCTCGGGTCGTGGATCGTGGATCTGACCGACGTGCTCGGGCCGCGCGCGACGGAGTTGCGGGAGCGGCTGTCGTCGGTGCGCTCGTGGCCGCGGCGCTTCGCCGTCATCGATGAGATCCTGCTGCGCCAGATGGATCCGGTGCGCTGGGATGCCGAGCTGACCCACGCCTGGACGCTGCTGTCGGGCCCCGACCCGGCGGTGCGGGTGGCCGCCGTGGCCGACGAGATCGGCTGGAGCCGAAGACATCTCGGCAGCCGCTTCAGCGCCGAATTCGGCATCACCCCCAAGGACGCCGCCCGGGTGGCGCGCTTCGAACGCTCGCACCGCCTGCTGCGGGAGCCGATCCTGCCCGCGCTCGCCGAGGTGGCGGCCACCGCCGGGTACTACGACCAGGCGCACATGGCCCGCGAATGGCGGGAACTCGCGGGCATGCCGCCGTCGGTGTGGCGAGAACGCGAGGAGTTCCCATTCGTCCAAGACCAGCAGGCCGCCGAGATCGGAGGCTAGTCCCATGAGCGAAACGACAACCCCCATCGCGACCGGCACCGTCGTCTGGCCGACCCTGGTCTACCGCGACGCCCCGGCCGCCATCGCATTCCTGGAGCGGGCCTTCGGCTTCGAGACCACCGCCCGCTACGACGAGGGCGACACCGTCGCGCACGCCGAACTCGCCTGGCCGGGCGGCGGCGCCATCATGCTCGGCGGCGCCCGCGAGGGCATGGCGCTGGACTGCCAGCCGCCCGGGGTCGGCTCGGTGTACATCGCCGTCGACGACGCGGACGCCCTGTACGCCCGGGCACAGGCGGCGGGCGCCACCATCACTCGCGAGCTGCGCGATGAAACCGATTACGAGTCACGGGGTTTCACCTGCCGCGACCCCGAAGGCGTCTACTGGAGCTTCGGCACCTACCGGGGCGCGGCCGGCGAGTAACCGCGTCAGGCCGGGGCGTGTCCCGCGGGCACGCGCTCGGCCTCGACCGGCGGAGGCGGCGGGGTGCCGTCGCCGAAGGGCCTGCCGCCCAAGGCTTCCCGGCCGTGCGGGGTCAGCCAGTTGCCGAGCTCGGGCCCCTTGGGCACCACCCGGGTCGGGTTGATGTCGGTGTGCACGAGGTAGTAGTGCTGCTTGATCTGCACGAAGTCGATGGTGTCGCCGAACCCTGGGGTCTGGTAGAGGTCGCGGGCGTAGGCCCACAGCACCGGCATCTCGGTGAGTTTCTGCCGATTGCACTTGAAGTGGCCGTGATAGACCGGATCGAAGCGGGCCAGTGTCGTGAACAGCCGGACGTCGGCCTCGGTGATGGTGTCGCCCACCAGGTACCGCTGGGTCGCCAGTCGCTCGGACAGCCAGTCCAGGGCGGTGAATAGCCGGTCGTAGGCGGCGTCGTAGGCGTCCTGCCCGCCCGCGAACCCGCACCGGTACACGCCGTTGTTGACCTCGGTGTAGACGCGGCGGTTCACCGAATCTATCTCCGCGCGAAGATCTTCCGGATACAGCCGCGGCGCGCCGGGCCGGTGGTACTGCGCCCACTCGGTGGTGAAGTCGAGCGTCATCTGCGCGTAGTCGTTGGTGACGACCGCGCCGGTGCGCTCGTCCACGATGGCGGGCACGGTGATGCCGCGCGGATAGTCGGGGAACCGCTCGAAGTAGGCGTCCTGCAGGAAGTGGATGCCCAGCACCGGATCCACCTCGCCCGGATCCAGGTCGAAGGTCCAACTGCGCTTGTCGTGGGTGGGCCCGCACAGTCCCAGCGACAGCACCGATTCCAGTCCGAGCAGCCGCCGCACGATGAGCGTGCGATTGGCCCATGGACAAGCGCGCGCCGCCACCAGCCGATACCGGCCGGGCTCGACCGGATACCCGTCTCGGCCGTCGGCGGTGATCCGCGTGTCGATGTAGTTCGTATCGCGCTTGAATTCGCCCGGTTCGACGTAGGTCCCCGGCTCGGATTTCGAGGTCACTGTGTTCATTTTGCCCCTCCGCTTCGCTCCGGGGCGGGTTCGCGGCCCCTAGGTCTCGATTCTTCCCTCCTCCGCTCCTCCGCTCCTCCGCTTCGCTCCCCCGCTCCAAGGCGGAGGTCTATTCCAGCCGCGGTCCAGAATCGAGACGGCCGCGAACCATTGGCTGATCTACTACTCGGTCGGCATCGCCGATTTCGTGCTCGACCCTTTTGCAGAAGTAAGCGTCCGCATACATTCAGGGTCATGACTGACTCGAAGCCCACCCGCCTGGAGCGCATCGTCACCGACGGCGGCGCGGACGCGGCCATCCTCACCATCGACAATCCGCCGCTGAACCTCTTCGACAAGGCCCTGATGGACACGCTGACCGCGGATATCGACGAGCTGTCGGCGAATCCGCCCCGCGCGCTGCTGATCCGCGCCGACGGCAAGCTGGTCTCCGGTGGCGTCGACGTGCACGTCTTCGACGGCCTGTCGGAGGAGGAGGGCGCGCAGCTGTGGCGGACCCTGTTCGCGCGCATCATCCACCCGCTCGAGGCACTGCCCTGCCCGGTCATCTTCGCCGCGCACTCGCTGACTCTGACCGCAGCCTTCGAGATGTCGCTGGCCTGTGACATCATCCTGGCCGCGCCCAAGGCCAAGTTCGGCCTGGTGGAGACCGTGGTCGGCCTGACCCCGTCGATGGGCGGCCCGCAGCGGCTGGCCGAGCGCGCCGGTTCCGGCCGCGCCCGCGAGTTCGTCATGACCGGTGACACCTACTCCGCCGCCACCATGGCCGAGTGGGGTGTGGTCAATGCGGTGCACGAGGATGTCGACACCGCGGCCCGGGCGCTGCTGGCCCGGCTCGCCGAGGGCCCGACCCGCGCGCACGCCGCCACCAAGGCGATCATCGAGGCCTGGCGGTCCGGTGGTGTGGCGCACGCGGATTCGGTGACTCCCGAGGTGTCCGGGCAACTTTTCGGCACCGCGGATCTGCGGGGCGCGGTGCGCAGCTTCCTCGAGGTCGGCCCCGGAAAGGCCACATACACAGGCCAGTAGGCGCTGATCGGCCGGGCCACGGCCGCGCTTCTGCTCGAAGAACAGGATCGACTGTGCGCGTCCGGGCGTGTCGGCTGCCGCCCGGGCGTGTCAAGCCCGTTACCTGCACTGGTATGGGATCGGAGGTGGCACGAGACCGCCCGGCTGGGAATCCCGGTGCGACTGTTGCGAAGCCACCGCAAATTCGATGTTTCCGCAGGCTCGATCGGGGGAATTTGGGGTCGACCGGGCGGCGATCTGTTTCCGTGGTGTGAAAGCCTGACATCCGTTTGCCGACAATCCGCCCACCGATGTGATCTGCATCATATAGTCACTCTTGCCTGCAGGGCTTCGAGGTACCCGGAGGGACGACGATGTCGCAGTTACTCGTGGAATATCCGCAGACGCGAAACGGCTGGTGCGACAACCCGCTTGCCCGCGCCGCAGACGGCATCCTGCGCTACGGCAACCTCACGCCCGCGCTCACCGAACTCCTCGACGTCCAGGTCCACACCTTCGCCGCCCGCGAGGCCGTGGTCGAGATCGGCGGCCCCCGGCTCACCTACCGCGAACTCTGGTACTCGGCCTCCCGCATCGCCGGCGGCCTCCAGGAACACGGCATCGGCTACGGCGACCGGGTCGCGGTCCGCATGCCGGTCGGCGCCCGCTGGGTGCAGGCGTTCCTGGGCGCGCTGCTCTCCGGGGCGGTGCCGGTGCTGGTCCACGACGGGCTGCCGGATGCCGTGGCGGACCGCGTGATTCACGACGCCTCCGCCGACTTCGTGCTCGACGGCGGCGGCCGCGCGGCGGGCTTCCGCGACGCGCTGCCCGACGGCGCGGCCTTCATCGACGACGGCGCGTCCCTCGGCGAACTGGCACTGCTCAGCTACACCAGCCCCTGCTCCGGGGCGGGCCCGCGCGGGGTGGAGCTGACCAACGAGAACCTGCTCTCCGCGGTCCGTTCCGTGGTCGGCGCGCTGGATCTGCCCACCGACGGCCTGCGCAATCTGGTGCTGCTGCCGCTCGCGCACGCCAGCGGCTGCGTCGACCAGCTGCTGCCCACCTTCGCGGTCGGCGGCACCGTGGTGCTCACCCCCGACCGGTCCGCGGTGCCGGAAGCCCTTGTCGCCGAACGCATCGACATGGTCGCCGCGACCCCGCGCATCTTCGCCGGCCTGTTGCCCGGCCTGGCCGGGCTGCGGGTGGAGCGGGTGCGGCAGATCTGCAGTGCCGGGCATCGTGCCGAACTGGCCGCGGCCGACCCGGCCACCTCCGAATCCGTCGCCAACTCCCTGCGCGCGGTCTTCCCGGAGGCCCGGCAGTGGTCGGTGTGGGGCGCGACCGAGACCTCCGGCATCGGGCTGGCCCGTGACGACACCGCCCCGGGCCGGGACGCGCTCGGATTCGCCTTCGGCGGAACCGAACTCGCGCTGTGTGGCCCGCTCGCGGCGGTCGGCCACGGCGAGCTGCTGTGCCGGGGGCCGAATGTCAGCCCCCGCTACTGGAACGACCCGCAGACCACCGAGTCCCGCTTCACCGGCTCCTGGTTCCACACCGGCAATCAGGTCAGCATCGACCGCAACGGGCTGGTCCGCCGGTCGAACGCGGACTGATCGCGCGCTGCCACGGAGAACAGCCGCAGCTGTCAGACGAGCATCCGGGCGCGCAGCGCGTCGCGCAGCTCCTGGGTGATGCCGATCTCGGCGAGATAGCCGTCCAGTCCGCCGTACATGGCGTTCATGGAGTTGGTGCCCGACTCCAGGTATTCGGGGCGGACGCCGAGCAGATCGTCGGAGAGTTCCTCGTCGGCGCCCGCGGTCATCAGCGCGCGCAGGGTGGGGACAGCGTCATTGCTGAGCAGGTAGTCGGCGTAGATGTCCTCTTCGGTGACATCGACCGCCCGCAGCAGTGTGGCCACGGCCCACCCGGTGCGGTCCTTGCCCGCGGCGCAGTGCACCAGCGCGGTGCCGCTCAGTACGGAGTCGGCGAGCGACCGGATGGCGACGTGCGCCTCGGGCAGGGCGGGGAAGAGCCGGTAGACCTCGAGCATGTGCCCGGAGGCGCTGCTGTGGCGGCGCGCCTCGTGCGGCGGGGTCTCGCCCATGCGGGGGTCGAAGGGGGTGACCTTCAAGCGCACGCCGTCCGGGACGACGTCGTGGCCGATGTGGTCGATCTCGGCGAACCCGCGCAGGTCGTGGACGTCGGTGACGCCCAGCTTGCCGAGGGTGGTGAGGCCCGTCTCGTCGAGCCGGCTGAGCTGGGCGGACCGCAGCAGCACTCCGTCCCGCACGGTGGAACCGCCCGCGGTGCGGGCGCCGCCGAGATCGCGGAAATTGAAGGTGCCGGAGATCAGGAATTGGTCGTGGCGCGCAGAAGTCACCCGCTCAGGCTATCGGTGGGCGGGTAACGCCAGAGTGTCGAGCAGTGGAGCGTTGTGGGTTCGCGCACACCCGCTATGTTTCATCGCACACCCGCCGATAAAATACCGTCCGGTCCAAACAACGGCTTTACCGGGCGATCGTTCAATTTGATCATTCCTATCCGGTCGCGGGCCTGTTCCAATTAGGTAACAAAACATTCTTGAGGTATGGAATCGGCTATCAAAGCTGGTTGCCGGGCCAGAAAAAGACGTAACATCGGTACCCGTTGAACGGGTACGTAGGCGTACAAGCCGGGGATCAGTGCCGATCTGCAACACCCGTTGAGCGAGCCGCGCAGGCGAGGTGCGCGAGTTCTTTGCCAAAGGGAGTCGTCGTTGAGCGCAAGTGGAGAAATCACCCAGGTCGGACTTCGTCCGGCCATGACCGAGGCCATCGAGACCGCGGCCGTGTCGCTTGATTTCAGGGGTAATCGTGCCCTGCGCATCCTGCTGCACGCGGGACTCAGCACGCTGTGGCCGATCCTGAAATCCTCCCCGGACCGGCAGATCCGGGCATACGAGTCCACCCTGGCGGTGCTGCGGCGGCGCTGGGAGAACCAGGCCACCTGTGTCCCGGACCCGGTCGCCACGGCCATGTTCCGGGAGTTGGACGCCGACGTGACGTCCTTCCTGGATCACTGCGCCAGCCGCTCGGGCACCCAGTGGCTGGAACCGGTGGATGCCATCGCCGCCTATCTGCTGGCCGTCATCCAGGGCATGGTGCTGCGCTGGCTGGCCGACTGCGATGACGAGATCTCGCTGGTAGTACTGGACGACCTGGTCTCGTACCTGTCGACCAAGGCTGTCGACCTGCCCTGACACACCCGGCCTACCCCGGAAAACTTAATGCTGGACGCATGACCAGGTTCATGGTCGAATGATCTGGTGACCGATTCGTCGCCGATCAGCGGGCTGCACGCGGCCACCGCCGACCTCGAACCTCCGCTCGCCGCGGTCGATATGACCGCCCTGCGCGCCAATGCCGACGATCTGGTGCGCCGCGCCCGCGGCGTCCCGATCCGGGTGGCCAGTAAATCCGTGCGCTGCCGCGCCGTTCTCGAGGAAGTCCTCGGGCCCAAGCTCACCGCCTCCGGCGGCTTCGCGGGCATCATGGGTTACGCACTGCGCGAAGCCATCTGGCTGGTCCGCGAGGGCGCGCGCGATGTGCTTCTCGGCTATCCCACCGCCGACCGGCACGCCCTGGCGGAACTCGCCTCCGACCAGTTGCTGCTCGACTCCATCACCCTCATGGTCGACGACACCGCCCAGCTGGACCTGATTCGCGAGGCCGTCGGCAGCGAAAAGGTCGCTCCCCGTGTATGTCTGGATGTGGACGCCTCCCTGCGCCTGGGCCCACTGCACCTCGGGGTGCGCCGTTCGCCCATCCGCACCGCCGAGCAGGCCGCCCGGCTGGCCGCCGAAACCCGTTCCCGCGGTTTCCGGGTCGTCGGCGTGATGACCTACGAGGCTCAGATCGCTGGTCTTCCGGACACCAATCCAGCTGTGCGCCTGGTGAAGTGGGCGTCCGCGGCGGAGATCGGGAAGCGCCGCCGCCAGGTGCTGGAGGCGGTGCGGTCGACGGTCGGTGAACTCGAGCTGGTCAACTCCGGCGGCACCGGGTCCATCGAGGTCAGCATTACCGACCCGGGCGTCACCGAGGTGACCGCGGGTTCGGGCCTGTACCTGCCGACCCTGTTCGACGGCTACCGCAATCTGGCGCCGCGGCCGTCCATGTACTTCGCCACGCCGGTGCTGCGCCGGCCGGCGCCGGGTATCGCCACCGTCTTCTCCGGCGGCTACATCGCCTCCGGGCCCACCGGGGCCTCGCGGGTGCCGAAACCGGTGTGGCCCTTGGGCTTGAAGCTGATCGGGACCGAGGGCGCGGGCGAGGTGCAGACCCCGCTGACGGGCGCCGACGGCCTGGAGATCGGCGACCGGGTCTGGTTCCGGCACGCCAAGGCGGGCGAGCTGTGCGAGCGCTTCAACGAGGTGCATCTGATCGACGGGGACGGCAGCCGCACCACGGTGCCCACCTATCGCGGCGAGGGGCACTGCTTCGGCTGAGCCGAAGGCGCGGGGCCCGGGCTAGACCCGGTCGAGCTGCAGTACCGCGGCCAGGTCGGACAGCTCGGCGGTGGTGGCCGGGAGGTATTCGGTCAGCAGCGGCGAGCGCACGATGATCGCCGACCACATGGCCCGCGAGATCGCGCTGGTCAGCCAGTGCCGCGACAGCAGCGCGCCGATCCCGTGCGGGGCGTCCTCGGGCGCGGAGGTGGTCATGGAGACCAGCACCACCGCGGCCTCGCGGCCCTGGAAGTGGTCGGGCGTGCCGACCAGGACGTCCTCGATGCGGGCCCGCGACAGCAAGGTCCGGATGCGCGCCACCTGGGCGTGGTAGGGGGCCACCACCAGGATGTCGTGCGGATGCAGGCGGCGGGTGAGTGCGCCGGTGTGCCAGGGCAATCCGAGCAGCGTGCGCACCTGGCGCACGACTTCCCGTGCCTCCTCGGCGGATTCGGTGCTGTTGCCGTGATGCTCCACCGGCACGGTGCGCACGCCGGGCGGAAAGCCGTCGAGTTCCCGTGCGAGGGTGACGGTTTCATTGGAGCGCAGCCGATTGTCGTAGCGCAGGCGCGATACCGGGCCACACATGCGCGGATGCATGCGCCAGGTGCGGTCCAGGAAGTAGCCGTAGGCGGCGGGCAGGGTGCGGTGCGCGCCGAGCAGTCGGCCCAGCACGGATTCGGCGATCGGCTCGGGATGCGCGCCGTGTCCCGTCGGCGGCGCGGGGTCGCCGACCAGCAGCAGATTCCGGGCACACACGGCCACGGCCACTGCCTCGGCCAGCGGGAACTTCCCCGCGTCCACGATGACCAGCAGGTCCAGGCTGTCGCGCGCGATGCGGTCGGGATCGGTGAAGTCGCTCGAGAGTCCGCCCACCACACAGCCGTTCACGGCATTGTCGAGGAAGCGCGGATAGCGCGAGGCCTCGATGGGCAGCCATTCCGGCGCCACCGCCCGGCTGTCGGCCTTGGCGACCAGCTCCGGCAGCACGCCCATCTGCACCACGGCGTCGAGCACGTGCTCGACCACCTGGTGCGAGCGCGCCACCACGCCGACCCGCCACCGGTAGCGGGTGACGAGCCGTTCCACGGCGCGCGCGGTGGTGTCGGTCTTGCCGGTGCCGGGCGGACCCTGCACGGCCACATACGAATTGTCGAGATCCAGGACCGCGGCGGTGACCGCGGCGGCGTGATCGCCGAACACCTCGGGCAGCGCCGCGCCCGCGCGCAGGCGCGGCGGGCGGCGGCACAGGATGTCGAAGACCGCGGTCTCGGGCACCTGGGGGAGGGTCACCAGCAGCTGATGTGCGGTGTCCTCCAAGGCTTCCGCGAGATGGATGTCGTGGCCCGGCGGGCAGGGCGCGATGGCCGAGGGCAGCTCGTCGTAGGGTTCGCAGCCCACGGGGAGTATCTCCACCACCCGCACCACATCCTCGAAATTGGTGTCCAGCGCGCAGCCGAGGACGGTGGCGTGTGCCGTCGCGCGCAGGCCCGGGGTGACCGTCATGCCGGGCGTAGGGCGGTCGTAGAGGGTGAGCACCGGCGTGCCCGGGGGCGGTGCGTCGCCGGTGCCCAGCCGGCCGGTGAGGGTCAGGTAGCGCCGCATGGGCTGCTGCCCGGTGCCGTGCCAGTCGGTATCGACCGAACCGGAGTCGGCGACGAGAACCCCTGCGGTGTCGGCCCATTCGGCCACCGGATGGTCGAGCCGGTCGTCGTGCGCCCAGCGCAGCGGCCGCCGCTCGCGCCGGTGATAGCCCAGCGCCGCCGCCGCGAGCCCGGCCGCCTCCTGCGCGGGGCCGCGCTCCGCGCCGTCGCTCTCCGCGAATTCCCGCAGGGCCGCCTCGATTTCGTCGGGCCCGGTCTCGGCGTAGTCGTAGGACCACCGCCGGCTGGGCCGGACCTCGTGCCCGGCGGCCAGGTCGAGCAGCCAATCCCGCAGTCGCAGTACGGCTTCCGCGCCGCCGCCGCTCTCCTCCTGATTGGGCGGCAGCTGGTGCAGGTCGTAGGAGCGCTCGCCGACCACCAGCGCCGCCCGCACCACCGGGTACAGGTCGGCCAGCGCGGGTAGCAGCTCCGCCACCACATCCTCACCCTCGGAATCGCGTTCGCCGATGGTGTGCAGCAGGCCGCGCAGATCGCCGCGATAGTGGTGGATCCGCAGATCCGGGCATTCGCGCTGGCGCTCGATCAGGAACTCCAGCAGCGCGTCCGCGTCGTCGCGACGGCGGGAACGGCTCCCGTGACCGAGGGTGTCCGGGCCGTCGGCTCGAACGACGAAGGTGCGCGCCGGTTTCGGCACGGCGGGCGCGGGCACGAATCCCAGCGCGACCGTGCTCACCCCGGGCCCCTGCTCGAAGGTCGCGACCGCGGCGCTGCCGCGCTGTTCGGCGAACTGCTCGCCGTCGGCCGATTCCGCCGGGTCCGGGACGAATATCGCCGGCGCGGAGGAGGTTTCGGCCACGCGGAGGGCCTGCGCGGCCGGGTAGTCCGCCGGCGCCCGGTCGGCCGGCTCGAGCGCGCTGATCTGCACGATCACATCGCCTGCGGTGCGGGCGATTCCGGACCCCGCGCGCGGGAGGTCGGCGGTGTCGGGGGGATTGACCGGGGTGACGCTGACGAACAGGTCGCCACGGGTCGGCGCGGGCAGGGCGGCCAGCGCGGCCGGATCGAGCAGGGCGTGCACCGGACGGCCGGTGCGCTCGCGCAGGATTTGGACTTCGGCCTGGCGGCGCAGGGTGGTCAGGGTGGCGGACGGGATACCGGTGACGGCGGCGTCGGCGACGGCCAGCCGGTCCACGGTGGTGATCCCCGCGTCGCGCAGGTGGGCGCGGGTGGCCGGGCGCATTCCCGCCACCAGCAGCAGATCCCGGCGGGTCTCGAGTTCGGTCGTACAGGTGGGGCAGCGGCCGCAGGCCAGGAAGCGCCGGTCCCCCCACTGCACGGGGAGCAGCTCGCCGAGCTTGGTGTCGACGATGAGGTTCAGCCGCGCCCGCCGCGCCTGGTAGACGACCGCCATGTCCGCGAGCGGGTACGTGACCGGGACGCCGTCCTCCCACACCCGTACCTGCGGCGCGGATCGGAAACCGTTGTGCCGCAGGGCCTCCGCGGCGGCCGCCAGCCCCAGCAGGGTCGCGATCCCGCCGCGCCGGCCTGCCACCCCGGCCACCATGTAGTCGTGTCCCTCGGGGGCGTGATCGCGCACCAGGAATTCGCAGCGCGCCACGAAGTCCCCGTCGAACACCACACCGCCCGCGACCGCCTCGGCCTCCGCCCGCAGTGCCGTCAGCGTCCGCTCGTGCGCGTCCCGCAGTCCGGCCAGTGCGCGCTCGCGCAGGTCCTCGGAGACGAGCGCGGTCGTGGCGAGGGCGTCGGCCGCGGGCTCGGATGGGCGGATGCGGGTGACGCCCGGCCCGTACCGGTCGCGTAGGTCGGCGAGGCGGTGTTCGACGGCCGGGTCGGGGGTGCGCGTGAGCGTGCCGGGCGACGGGAACTCGACCGGCGTCACCAGTCCCAGTTCGGCGTCGAGCGCGCGCAGCAGCGCGAACTCACAACGCGCCGCCGCCACCAGGTCTCCGGTGCTGCACACGACACGATCACCGAACAGCATCAATCGCGGCCCTCCTGTGCCTCTCCTCCGCCGACACCCGCACCCGGCCAGGGTCGTCGTCTGGTGGCCGAGTCGGGCCATAGCGTAATGACTGCGGGCGGTGTGATGTGCTGCCAGGTGCGGCCCGCGCACCGGTCCGGACCCGCCATGACCCGCCCATGTCAGCACGCGTTTGCGGGCGATGTTGGGAGACAACGCGACTCGCGCGTCCCGCAGCCGCCGACAGCGGCTCGAGGCCCGGTCGGGCGCCAGAAATCGCATCGTCATTCCGGCGTGTCGCCCGGCGGCCGCTCGGCGGCGCGTCGCTGTCCGGCAGGTTCGCTCGTTACTCGCCAGTCGCTTGTTTCGAGCGGCCCCGCAACCCGTGCGCGTCTGTCACAATCTGCCGATGCTCTACCTAGCGGGCGCTCGCGGCCGCCTTCACTACCGCCGATGGCAGCTCGATGATGCACAGGCCGTCCTGGCGTTCTTACCCGGAATCGGCCAGCACAGCGCGCACTACCATCGATTCGCCCGGGCGCTGGCCGCCCGGGGCGTCGAACTCTGGGCCCTGGACACCTCCGGGCACGGTCTCAGCGAAGGAGATCCCGAAAGGCCGGGCACCATCCACGAGCTGGCCGCCGACGCCCGGCTGTTCCTGGACCAGGTGCACGCGCACGCGACCTCCACCCCGTTCCTGATGGGTCACTCCCTGGGCGCGGCCACCACGCTCGCCGTGCTGCGCGACGCGCAGCCGGGCGACTTCGCCGGACTGGTGCTGTGCGGGACGCCCAAGGCGGTGCTGGAGGGCAGGTCCCCGAAGTCCGCCCGCGGCGCCGAACCCGCGAATCATGCTCGCGCCCAGGGCGGTTCCCGCTCGCGTGCCGCACTGGCGACCGAGCAGGAGTCGGACTGGCCGGGACCGCGGCTGCCCGCGGGCCTGCCGGTGCTGATCGTGCACGGCGCGGACGATCGCCGGGCGCCGGTGGAACCGGTGCGGGAGTGGTCGGCCCAGGTCGGCGCGCGTTTCCACACCTACCCCAATGCCGGCCACGACCTGCTGCACGAGCCCGCGCACGCCGAGGTCACCGCGGAGATCGTCGAATTCGTGCACGCCCGCTCGCTGGTCTGAAGGATTCGCGCTCGTCCGAAGGATTACGGTGAGGGCGTGCCCCTCTACGAATTCGAAGGCAAGCGCCCGACGGTCGATCCGACCGCGTTCATCGCGCCCACCGCGACCCTGATCGGCGATGTGCGCGTCGAGGCGGGCGCCTCGGTCTGGTACGGCGCGGTGCTGCGTGCGGACCTGGCGCCCATCATCATTCGGGAACGCGCGAACGTGCAGGACAACGCCGTGATCCATGTGCCGCAGGACGTCACCGTGGAGATCGGCGCGGGTTCGACGATCGCGCACTCGGTGGTGTTCCACGGCGCGACGCTGGGCGCGGAATCGATTGTGGGCAACGGCAGTACGGTCCTGGACATGGCCAAGATCGGCAGCGGCGTCATGATCGCCGCGCACTCGCTGGTCGGCCCTGGGCAGGAGATTCCCGACGGCGTGCTGGCCGCCGGCTCACCCGCCCAGGTCAAGAAGCCGCTCGCGGGCACCCCGGCCGAACTGTGGGTCAAGACCAATCCGAGCTTCTACGCCGACCTCGCGCAGCGACACCGCACGGGCATCACCGAGGTTCACTGATCCCTATCCCGGGAAGCGGTGGGGCGCAACAGCTTCACCACTTCCGCATCGGTGAGCTGATGGAAGTCCCGGTAGGCCCCGCCTACTCCGCCGAGGGCCCGCGGCACCAGCGGGCACACCACCTCGTCGGCGATCTCCCGGATCCGGTGCAACGCTTCGACCGAGGACACCGGCACCGCCACCACCACCCGGCGCGGCTCGTGCAGCCCGGCGATCTCGCAGGCGGCGGCGACGGTCGCGCCGGTCGCCATGCCGTCGTCCACGATCACCACGGTCCGGTCCTTCAGATCGATCGGCGGCCCGGCCCGCAGTATCCCGCGACGGCGCTCCAGCTCGGCCCGCTCGACGAGCTCGATGTCCGCCAGCTGATCGGGCGTCACCCCGGTATGCCGCACCACGTCGTAGTTCAGCACCCGGACATCGTCCTCCCCGATGGCCCCCATGGCCAGTTCCGGCTGCCACGGCACCCCGAGCTTGCGCACCAGCAGCACATCGAGGTCGCCGCCGATCACGTCACGCACGGCCACGGCCACCGGCACCCCGCCCCGGGGCAGCCCCAGCACCAGCGGATCCGCCGCGCGCAGGTGCCCCAGCACCCCACCCAGCGCGCGTCCGGCGGCCACCCGATCCGGATAGATCATCGCTCTGTCCATTTTGCCCCTCCGCTCCGCTCCGGGGCAGGGTTCGCGGCCCTGAGGTCTCGATTCTTCCCTCCCTACGCTCCTCCGCTTCGCTCCGTCGCTCCAAGGCGGAGGTCTATCAAGCCGGAGTCCGGAATCGAGACGGCCGCGAACCCGTGGGTGGCTCTACTCTCCGCGGATTGTGTAGCGGCGTAATGCCAGGCTCGGATTCGTGGTGCGGACCTCGGTGAGGTGGTGCAGGTCGATGTGGGCGGTGGCGATGCCCGGCTGGTCGCCGAGTTCGGCCAGCACCGCGCCGGTGGGGGAGACGATCATGGAGGCGCCGGATCCGCGCGGGGCGGCCTGGTCGGCGGCGGCGACGTACATGGTGTTCTCGATGGCCCGGGCGCGCAGCAGCGTGGTCCACTGATCGACCTTGCCGGGACCGGGAATCCACTGGGCGGGCAGCAGCAGGACATGCGCGCCCGCGGCGGCCAGCCGGCGAATGCCTTCGGGAAAGCGCAGATCGAAGCAGGTCTGCAGCCCGAACACCACGCCGTCCACGGTGAAGGTCGGGGACTGCTCCAAGGGGCCTGGGATGAGCAGATCGGATTCGCGCGATCCGAATGCGTCGTACAGGTGCACCTTCCGGTAGACGGCCGCGAATTCGGCGTCGGGGGAGGCGGCGACGAGGGTGTTGTAGACGTGCCCGGCGGGCTGGTCCGGGCCCCCGGACTCGACCACGCCGGCGACCACGTGCACCCCGAATTCGGCTGCGATACCGCGTAATCCGGTGACGAACGGCCCGGTCAGCGGTTCCGCGGCGGCCAGCACTCGATCGTCGAGGCGCTTGGTGGCGAACATCGAATACTCGGGCGCCACCACCACCTTCGCTCCGAGTTCGCTGGCGGCCCTGACCTCCGCGCGCAGGGCGGTGAGATTGGCCACGGTGTCGGTGTACGGATCGAACTGCACCACCGCCACATCCACCGACCCGGCCGGTTCGGTCCCGGCGGGCCGCTCCGCCGCGGCGGCCGTTTCGTGCACGGCTGTCGCCACTGCTCCCGAGCTGCCCGCATCGGCGGTGGCCAGGGTCGCGGTGACGTAGTTGCGAGCGGGAGCGGGTTCGGGATTTCCGAGTCCGGACACGGAACTCGAGGGCGTCGGGGCGGCGGGCGCGGGCGGGTTGTCCGGTTGCACGACTCCCAGGGTATTCACCCGATGGTCAAGCCCGCAGCTAGCAGGCAGTAAAATCCGTGGCAATGAGTACCTCACCGGCCGACAGCGTTCCCACTGACGACGAGAGGGACGTTTCCGGCCCGTCCTTCGCTGATTTGGGTATCGATGACCGCATCCTGCGGGCCATCGCCGATGTCGGCTACGAATCGCCGTCGCCCATCCAGGCGGCGACGATTCCGCCGTTGCTCGACGGCGCGGACGTGGTGGGCCTGGCCCAGACCGGTACCGGCAAGACCGCGGCCTTCGCCATCCCGATCCTCATGGGCATCGAGATGACCGGCAAGGCCCCGAAGGCGCTGGTGCTGGCCCCGACCCGGGAGCTGGCCATCCAGGTCGCCGAGGCGTTCGGCCGCTACGCGGTGCACATGCCCGGCCTGCATGTGCTGCCCATCTACGGCGGTCAGAACTACGCGGTCCAGCTGTCCGGTCTGAAGCGCGGTGCGCAGGTGGTCGTCGGCACGCCGGGCCGCGTCATCGACCACCTCGAGCGCGGCACCCTGGACCTGTCGCAGCTGCAGTACCTGGTGCTCGACGAGGCCGACGAGATGCTCAAGATGGGCTTCCAGGACGATGTCGAGCGCATCCTCGCCGACACGCCCGACGAGAAGCAGGTCGCGCTGTTCTCGGCGACCATGCCGGCGGCCATCCGCAAGATCTCCAAGCAGTACCTGAAGAACCCGACCGAGATCACCGTCAAGACCAAGACGTCGACGAACACCAATATCACCCAGCGCTGGGTGCTGGTGTCGTATCAGCGCAAGCTGGACGCGCTGACCCGCATCCTCGAGGTCGAATCCTTCGAGGCCATGATCATCTTCGTGCGCACCAAGCAGGCCACCGAGGAGCTGGCCGAAAAGCTGCGCGCTCGTGGGTATTCCGCGGCCGCCATCAACGGTGACATCGCGCAGGCGCAGCGTGAGCGCACCATCGGCCAGCTCAAGTCGGGTGTGCTCGACATCCTGGTCGCCACCGACGTGGCCGCGCGCGGCCTGGACGTGGAACGCATCTCGCACGTCGTCAACTACGACATCCCGCACGACACCGAGTCCTACGTGCACCGCATCGGCCGCACCGGCCGCGCGGGCCGCTCCGGTGACGCGCTGCTGTTCGTGGCCCCGCGCGAGCGCCGGCTGCTCGACGCCATCGAGCGCGCCACCCGCCAGCAGGTCACCGAGATGCAGCTGCCCAGCGTCGAGGACGTGAACGCCCAGCGCGTGCAGAAGTTCGGCGACACCATCACCGAGAATCTGACCTCGGTCAATCTGCCGTTGTTCCGCAAGCTGATCGAGGACTACGAGCGCGAGCACAATATCCCGCTGGTGGATATCGCCGCAGCGCTCGCGGTGGGCGGCCACGACGGCGACAACTTCTTCATGGAGCCCGATCCGGAGCCGACGGCGCGTGAGCGCCGCGAACGCGCCCCGCGTTCCTTCGACGAGCGCGACCGCGGTCCCCGCGAGCGTCGCGAGCCGAGTGGCCCGTCCCGGCATCGCCAGACCGGCGCGGAGCTTGTCACCTATCGCATCTCGGTCGGCAAGCGCCACAAGGTCGCACCCGGCGCGATCGTGGGCGCCATCGCCAATGAGGGTGGCCTGCGCCGCAGCGACTTCGGCCACATCAGCATCCGCCCGGACCACTCGCTGGTGGAGCTGCCGGCCGACCTGTCCAAGGAAACCCTGAATGCATTGAGCCGTACCCGGATCAGCGGTCAGCTCATCGATCTCCAGCTGGACCAGGGCCCGCCCGGAGGGCGCTCCATGAGCCGCGCGCCGCGCCGCGAGGGCAAGCGCCCGGACGCCCGGCGCAAGCCGCGGTTCTGAGCCCGCCGCTCGAAACGATCAACGCCCGCATCCGGAAAGGGATGCGGGCGTTGCGTTTTCGAGGGTGCGGCGTCGCCGTGGGTCAGTTCGTTGCGGGCGCGCCCGCGGCGGGGGCGGCGTCGGGAGCCGGTGCCGGAGCCGCCGGGGCAGCCGAGGTGGTCGGGGCCGAGGCGTCCGGGGCGGCGGGGGCGGCAGGCTGGGCGGGCGGGGTGTCGGACACGGTGAACAGGCCGACGGTCGGCAGCACCACGCAGCGCGCGCCCGGGTAGTCGATGGTGCCCCACAGCGAGGCGACGACGGTGCCCGCGCCGGCGTCGACGGTCTTCGACAGCGAGGGCAGGTTGTACTCGGTCTGGTCGTCGAGGGCGGTGATGCCGCTGCGGCCGTTGTTCACATTGAGCCAGGCCACGCTCAGGCCGGAGGCGGTCGGAAAACCGTTCTGCTGCGCCATGACCTGGAAGCTGACATTGCCCGGCGGCAGCGACACCGAGGTGTTGGGGCCGGTGACGCCGGTGACGGCCATCGCCGAGGTCAGGCTGAACGGCATGTTGAAGCCGCAGCCGAGGGTGGGCGCCAGGTACGAGAACGGCGTGAACTGAACGTTTTCCAGCTTGGCGGCGGCGATCAGCTGGGCCGATCGGGCGATGTCGGCGACCGCGGCCCGGCCGTCGGCATTGTCGCCGACGGCCTGGGTGAGCTGGTCGATGCCGGTTTCGACGGGCGTCTTCGGCTGGTCGGCGGTGGCCGCGCTGGTCGCGCCGACGGTGGCCGCGGCCGTGAGGGCGGCGACCGCCAGGGCGCGCCGGGACAGAGTCCAACCGTTCACTCGTGCTGCTCCTGCGTCGATTCTCGCCGAGCCACAACAGCCCGACGTCCCGGAATTCGGGTATCGGATTCCTGGGCAACCTACCAGCTCAGCTCGAGAGCCGGGATGCCGAGTCGCTGCGAGCCGGGCACCCCGCGCCGTCCGGTCGGTGTGATCCGGGTGACATTCAGACCATTACCGGGGGGTAAGTTTGATGGCGACATCACAGCGACGCTCGGGAGAAGCAATGAAGCTGGCCCTATCGCCCGATGAGGTGAAATTCCGGGACGACCTGCGCGAGGTCTACCGGACCAAGATCCCGGCGGAGATCCGTGACCGCGTGAAATACGGTCACGAGCTCTCTCGCGATGACATCGTCACCACCCAGCGCATCCTCAACGAGGACGGCCTGGCCGTGCCCAAGTGGCCGGTGCAGTGGGGCGGCCGCGACTGGTCGCCCATGCAGCTGCACATCTGGGAGGACGAGATGCAGCTGGCCTGCGTGCCGGAGCCGCTCACCTTCAACGCCCAGATGATCGGCCCGGTCATCGCCCAGTTCGGCTCCGAGGAGCTCAAGCAGCGCTTCCTGCCGGCCACCGCCAATCTCGACATCTGGTGGTGCCAGGGCTTTTCCGAGCCCGACGCGGGCTCGGACCTGGCGGCGGTGCGCACCACCGCGGTGCGCGACGGCGACTCCTACATCGTCAACGGCCAGAAGATCTGGACCACCCTGGCCCAGTACGCCGATTGGATCTTCTGCCTGGTGCGCACCGACCCGACCGTCAAGAAGCAGGCCGGTATCTCTATGCTGCTCTTCGACGTCAAGAGCCCCGGCGTGACCATCCGGCCGATCAAGCTCATCGACGGCCACCACGAGGTCAACGAGGTCTTCTTCGAGAACGTGCGGGTGCCCGCCGATCAGCTGGTCGGCGAGGAGAACATGGGCTGGACCTACGCCAAGTTCCTGCTCGGCAACGAGCGCACCGGCATCACCGGTGTGGGCCGCACCAAGGTGAAGCTGGGCGTCGCGAAAGAGTATGCGGCGCAGATCCGTTCGGGCAGCGGCACGCTGCTCGAGGACCCGGCGTTCGCCGCGCGCGTGGCCGAGATCGAGAACGAGCTGCTGGCGCTGGAGCTCACGCTCATGCGCGTGGTCTCCAATTCCAATGACGGCAAGCCGAATCCGGCCTCGTCGGTGCTGAAGCTGCGCGGTTCGGAGCTGCAGCAGGCCGCCACCGAGCTGCTGCTGGACGTCGCCGGGCCGGACGCGCTGCCGGTGAACGCCGGGGACATCGCCTCGCCCGGGTGGGCGCAGCGCAGCGGTCCCGGCTATCTCAACTTCCGCAAGACCACCATCTACGGAGGCTCCAGCGAGGTGCAGCGCACCATCATCGCCTCCACCATTCTCGGATTGTGAGCCGCCGCCATGGATTTCGAACTCACCGATGAACAGGTCATGCTGCGAGAGACGGTCCGGGATCTGCTGGGCCGCGCCTACGACCCGGAGACCCGCCTGAAGGTCACCGACACCGACCTCGGCTGGAACCGCGACGTCTGGCGGCAGCTCGCCGAATTGGGCGTCCTCGGACTGGCTTTCGACGAGGAGGACGGCGGCGTGGGCGCCGGGCCGGTCGAGACCATGGTGGTCATGGAGGAGATCGGCCGCCGCAATGCGCCCGAACCCTTCCTCGACGCCGTGCTCGTACCCGGTGGGCTGGTGGCCCGCGCCGGCACCGCCGACCAGCGGCAGCGCGTGCTGCCCGTGCTCGCCGGTGGCGAGACCCTGCTGGCCTTCGCGCACCAGGAGCCCGGCACCCGGTGGCCCGCAACCGAACTGGCCACCACCGCGGTCCGCGACGGTGACAGCTATCGGATCACCGGCGTCAAGAACCCCGTCCCGCACGGTGACTGCGCCGATCAGCTGGTGGTCAGCGCCGCCCTTCCCGGCGGCGGAATCGGCCTGTTCCTGATCGCGGCCGACGCCGAGGGCGTCACCAGCACCCCCTACCGCACGTTCGACGAGCGCCGCGGTGCGCAGCTCGAATTCGCCTCCGCCGCAGCCGAGCTCCTCGGCGACGGCGGTGACGCGCAGCCGGTGGTGGACGCGGTGGAGGTGGCGGCGCAGGCGAGCCTGTGCGCCGAATCCCTCGGCGCGATGGAGGAGGCCCTGCGGTTGACCGCCGAATACCTGAGGACGCGCAAGCAGTTCGGCGTCACGCTGTCCAAGTTCCAGACCCTGACCCAGCGTGCCGCCAATATGTATGTGTCCCTGGAGCTCGCGCGCAGCATGAGCCTGTACGCCACGGCGGCCGTCGCCGACGGTTCCGCCGACCGGGTGGCGGCGTCGCGCGCCCGGCTGCAGGTCGGCCGCTCCGCCCGCCACATCGGCCAGGAGTCCATCCAGATGCACGGCGGTATCGGCATCACGACCGAATACCCGGTCAGTCACTACGTTGCCCGCCTCACCGCCATCGCCCGCACCCTGGGCGGCGACCTGGAACACCTGCGCGTTCTCACCGACCGCGTCGGCGACTACACCCTCGTGGAGTTCTGACCCGCACCACAGCGGCCGCGCCCCGCTCCACCCGGAGCGGGGCGCATTGCCGGACGCCGAGTTCATTGGTGCACAGTGGATCTCGGCGTATTCCTGTTTGCTCCCGCGTTCGGTGGTCTCGAGGGGTGCGAAGCTGGAATTTCGGTGTCGGGTACAGGTAGGGCGGGCGTAGGGTTCGGGTATGGCACGGCTGGCCCGGGATCCGCAGAACTATGTGGTGCTACCCAAACAGCCCTGGCTGGACGGCATCAACTCCGGCACCGGCACCATCCGTCAATTCGTCGCGGTGCCACTGGGATTGGGTGCGACCGTCGAGAACCAGGTCACCGGCGAGGAGACACACGGTCGAAGACGGCGACTGGTGCGCTCGGTGGGACCGGCCGCGCTACCCGTCGGAGTTGTCCGAGGCCGGGTGATCCGTGGTCGGGAGAGCGGTCGGCGGGACGGTGGTGACCGGGAGTTCGGTTGTGGCGCGCGGGCTTTCGGTGGTGGCCGGGCGCGTGGTGGTGCGCGACGGCGTGGAGCGGGTGCTCGCATTCGGGTCCGCGGCCGGGTCGTCCGGGGTGCCGGTGATGGTGGAGATCGGCGCGCGCCGGGAGGGCTGGTCGGCGGCCACCCGCCAGGTGGGGGACGGCGGGATGACGACGGCGGGCGTGGTGCTCGCGCTGCTGTTCGTCGAAGTCACCGGCGCCGCTTGCAGATCGGCGTTCAGCGGCGGCGGCGCGACGTAGGTGTCGGTGTGCCCGAGGCCGCAGGCGCCCAGGAGAATGAGCCCGGCCGACACCATGCCGACCGCCGCGGCGGCACCCGCCACGGGCTTGGGCAGGTGACGCAGCGGGGTGAGGCCGCGCTCGTCCGCGCCGGCGTTGCTGCCGTCCATTCGTGGCACTCCTGATTCGTGTCGAGTGGGCTCACCCTAACGGAGGCCGCAGGGTGGGGCCAGGCGGGTGGTCGGTTCGATAACCGGACGGCGCAGGCGATTCCGTAGGCCTCGGAAATATCTCAAACAGCCATGATTCAGATATCGAATTAGTAAACTCGCCGCGTTTTGGGCACGTGTCGTATGGACTTTCCGTTGCAGAGCCGTAATGTGTGTCCAAAGTTACACGTGAGACGCTCGAAATTTGCCGAGGGGCGCGCCGAAGAATCGCGAGACCCGGCGGGCGTCATCGAGGAGTGGATGATGGGTGCATTTTCGGCATCTCCGCTGCGCGCATCGGCGCGTGCAGGAGAACCTGCGGCCCCCGGGCTGCGGATGTCGGCAATCCTGGCCCGCGTCGTCGCCTGGCTGATCTTCCTGGGTGGGCTCGCCGGCGCGGTACTCGGCATTGCCGGCCTACGCGTCGAAATCACCGTCGCCGGACTGATTCTCGCCTGCACCGCGGGTTTGGTGTTGCTCAAACTTCGGGCCGACGCGCAGGCTGGCTAATTTTCCGCGAATTAGGCATTTGCGGCAATTACCCACTCGAATGCTTCGGCTTTGGATCGTGCGCCCTCAATCGTCCGGGATCGGTTGGGCTCACCGAGTTCCGTCAGCAACTCTTCGGAAATCCTTGCCAGATCCGACAATACGGACGGGGTAAACCATTCCGGACGGGTAGCGAACAGCAGATCCTCGCTCGAGGTGTTGCCGGAGGCGCCCGGCGCGAACGGGCAGCCGCCCAGCCCACCCAGCGAACCGTCCACCACGGCCGCGCCGGCGGCCAGGGCAGCCAGGGAATTCGCGACGCCCATGCCCCAGGTGTTGTGACCGTGAAAAACGATGCGGTGCTGCGGCGTTCCCCAGCGCCCGGTCGCGGCCACCGCGCCGATGAGCGCGCCGACCTGACCCGGATGCGCCTGGCCGAGGGTATCGGCCACCACGATGTCCGCCGACCCCTCGGTGCGCGGATCGGTGGCGATGGCCAGGACCCGCGCGGGATCCACGGGCCCGTCGAACGGGCAGGTGAAAGCCGTTGCCAGACAGAGCTGAATGCGCCCGCCCGCCTCCGCCGCGAGCCGCACCGCCTCCGGCATCGCGGCCAGGCTGTCCTCGGTGGTGCGGCCGATATTGGCCTTGTTGTGCGCATCCGACACCGAGAAGCAGTACTGGAAATTGCGCACGCCGGCCTCCGCGGCCAGCGCCACGTGCCGGGGTGTGGCCACCCAGACCCAGCAGCGTTCCAGTTCCGCGGGCGTGAGCTGGGCGACCAGATCGAGCGTATTGGCCATGGGCGGCACCAGATCCGGGCGCGCCATGGATCCGATCTCCAGCTCGGGCACGCCCAGCGCCAGCAGTTGTCGCGCGATCTGGACCTTGCGCTCGGTGGGCAGCACTTTCCCGGTGAGCTGCAGGCCGTCGCGCAGCGTGACATCGCGCAGGGTCATGAGTTCGCCTCCAGGGCATCGATATCGGCGTCGGTCAGGCCGAGCAGGCCGGTGAGCACCTCGCGGGTGTGCTCGCCGAGGTCCGGGCCGACATTGCGGATGGGCAGCGATCGGCCGCCGATCACCGGAACGATGCCCGGGAAGCCGACCTCCTTGGGCTCGGGCTCGCCCACGTCGACCCGGAAGGGCTGGATCATATTGCGCGCCCGGTACTGCTCGTCGGAGACGATGTCGGCGGCGGTGTAGATGGGCCCGCACGGAATCGCGGCCGCCTCCAGCACCCGCAGCGCCTCCTCGCGGGTGCGCACCCGTGTCCACTCGGCGATCGAGGCGTCGAGCCGCTCGCGGTGGCGCCAGCGTCCGGCGTTGTCCTGCAGCTCCGGATCGGCGGCGAGGTCCGGACGGTCGATGACCTGCATGTACCGCTGGAAGATGGCGTCGCCATTGCCGCCGATGATGATGCTGGTGCCGTCGCTGCACGGATAGGCATTGCTGGGCGCGATGCCCTCCATGCGCCCGCCGACGCGTTCGCGGTTGATGCCGTAGGCCAGATAGTCGGGCACCAGGGATTCCATGACCGACAGGATGGATTCGTTGAGCGCCACGTCGATGACGCGCTGCTCCAAGGGAACCCGCTGCACCCGCTCGCGCTGGAACAGTGCCATCACGGTGCCGAACGCGGCGTAGATCCCGGCAATGGAATCGCCGATGGACACGCCGACCCGCACCGGTGGCCGGTCCGGATCGCCCACGAGTTCGCGCAGCCCGCCGACCGCCTCGGCCACCGCCGCGAAGCCCGGCCGCTGCGCGAGCGGACCGGTCTGGCCGTACGCGGAGATACGGGTGATGACCAGATTCGGATTGGCCTCGTTGAGCACCTCGGGCCCGAGCCCCCACTTCTCGAGCATCCCGGGCCGGAAGTTTTCCAGCAGCACATCGCACTGTTCGATCAGATCCAGCACGATCCTGCGCCCGGCCTCGGTGCGCAGATCCAGCGTGATGGACTTCTTGTTCCGGTTGACCGTCCGGTACAGCATCGAGGTGTCACCGCCGTAGAGCCGCCAATTCCGCAGCTCATCACCGGTTTTCGGCCGCTCTACCTTGATCACCTCGGCCCCGAAGTCCCCGAGGATCCGCCCTGCCGTCGGCGCGGCCACGTAGTTGCCCAGTTCCAGAACCCGAACGCCGTCGAGCGGCCGAATCTCCATGCTCACAGTCTGCACGATGGGCGTACCCCGAAAACGGCGAAGCCGGTGCGACGGTCGAGAGGACAGTTGCACCGGCGTGCCGATCGCGGAACCTGCAACGACTCCACGAAAGTTCGGACCAACCCTGTCGGTTCGCGGCCCGTCTCGTTCTGGACTGAGCGGAGCCGGGGGAGCGAAGCGGAGGAGGCGGAGGGAGGGAAGAACGAGACCTTCAGGGCCGCGAACCCGCCCGGAGCGAAGCGGAGGGCAAATCAGATACCGCTTCAGGCGGCGCGGGGTGCGACCTCCTCGATGATCGAGTAGTGCTCGGCGTTGCCGGTGATGATGGTGCTGGTTTCCCCGTGCACGCCGACCGGGACGTCGCCGGCGAGCGTGATGCGGGTGAGGCGGCGGGGCTGGCCGTCGTAGTCGTCGATGGCGTAGTGCTGGGTGGCGCGGTTGTCCCAGATCGCCACATCGCCGAGCTGCCAGTTCCAGCGGGTGGTGTTCTCCAACCGGGTGACACGGTTCTGCAGCAGCTGGAACAGGGCCTGCGATTCGGCGGCGGAGAAGCCGACGAAGTTCTTCACGAAATGCCCGAGCAGCAGCGCGCGTTCGCCGGTGACGGGGTGCACGCGCACCACCGGGTGCTCGGTCTCGTAGTAGGTGGACTCGAATTCCTCGCGGTAGGCCTTGATATTGGCCGTCACCTGCGCGTTCTCGCCGCGCGCTACCTCGGTGCGGTCGGCGGCGTAGTCGTAGGCATTGGTGTGGCGGGCGCGCAGGTTCTCGACGAGGGCCCGCAGCGGCGCAGGCAGCGAGTCGTAGGCCGCCACGGTCGAAGCCCAGGTGGTGGAGCCGCCGTAGGGCGGCAGGTGTACCGCGCGCAGGATGGACGCCTTCGGAATCCGGTCCACGAAGGTGACGTCGGTGTGCCAGCTGTTGGCGCGGCCGTACTCGGAGTCGATGGGCAGCGTCTTGACGCCCTTGGAGGTGACGGTCGGGTGCGGGGTGGTCGGCGCGCCCAGCAGCTGCGCGAACTCGTACTGCCCGTCCTCGGTCAGGTGCTCCTGCCCGCGGAAGAAGATGACCTTGTGCTTGTGCAGCGCGTCCTGGATGGCCTGCACGGTGACCGAATCCAGATCGCCGCCCAGGCGCACGCCGTCGATGCGCGCGCCGATCTTGCTGCCCAGCTGCACGACAGTGAGGTTGGATGTTGCGTAATCGACGGACATGCAATGCCTTTCGCCCGATGGAGTGCGGCCCGGATTCGAGCCGTGATCAGCACACCATCGGGGCGTCCGGTGAAACAGGTTCAGGATCAGCCGGATCGAAAGGCTCGTGAGCGAACGCCCGGCGCTACCCGTGCTGTTCGCGCAGCACTACCCGAGGTGTTCGCGCAGATAGGCGAGGTCGTCGGCGACACCGTCGGCGGGGGTCTCCAGGATCACCGGCGCTCCGGCCGTGCGGCACACCTCGGCCAGCAACTGCGGGTCGATGGTCCCGTCGGCGAAATTGGCGTGCCGGTCCGCGCCCGAATCGAAGGCGTCCCGCGAGGAGTTCAGGTGCACCAGGTCGATGCGCCCGGTGATCCCCTTGATCCGCTCCACGATCCCGACCAGTTCCTCACCGCCCGCCCAGGCGTGGCAGGTGTCGAGGCAGAACCCGGCCCCGAAGTCGCCGACCGCGTCCCACAGCCGCCCGATATCGTCGAAATACCGTGCCATGGCGTGGTTTCCGCCGGCCGTGTTCTCGATGAGGATGGGCACCGCGAATCCGCCCTTGTCCTGCTGCCGCTCGAACAGCTTGCGCCAGTTGACGAATCCTTCGGCCATCTCCTCGTCGGAGCGCACGTGGCCGCCGTGCACGACCAGCCCGAAGGCGCCCAGCTCGGCGGCGGCCTTGGCCTGCTGCGCCACCGCGTTGCGCGAGGGCATGCGCAGCCGGTTGTTCAGGCTGGCCACATTGATTTGATAGGAGGAGTGCACCACCAGGTCGATATCGCTGGCCTTGATCTCTTCGGCCCGCGGGTGGGGTTGGGGCTTGTCCCAGCTCTGCGGATCCACCACGAACATCTGGATGACGTCGGCCCCGAGCTTCTCGCCGAAGCCGATCGGGTCGCTGTCCATTCGGACGTGAGCTCCAATGCGCATGCGGCCAGCGTATCCCCGACCCCCGACAGCGCAGACGGGGTCACCAGCGGCGATAAGCAAACGTTGAGTGTTGCGTTAGCGGACTGCGCGTAGATAGTTCGGTAGGCCGCGAATCGGCTACAGTTTCGGTGTTTTCGGATCGGCCCGAACGATCACGCCGATCGTCTGTGGTACCTCGCGCGCTGGTGGGTCCCGGCACGTGGAATGGGAAGTGGGAGATCGTCATGCTGTCCAACGGTGACGTTTTTGCTGGGTATGTCATCGAACGGCAGCTCGGCCGGGGTGGCATGGGTTCGGTGTACCTGGCCAAGCATCCGCGGCTGCCGCGAATGACGGCGCTCAAGCTGCTGAATCGGGAGATGGTCTTCGACAAGGAGGTTCGCGCCCGCTTCGAGCGCGAGGCCGACCTGGTCGCGCAACTGGACCACCACAATATTGTCACCGTCTACGACCGCGGGCTCGAGGACGGCCAGCTGTGGATCTCCATGCAGTACATCGACGGCATCGACGCCGCCAGCGTGAATCCGCAGACGCTGCCGCCCGAGCGGGCCGTGCAGATCGTCGCCGAGATGGCCGACGCCCTGGATTACGCGCACCGCAACGAGGTGCTGCACCGGGATGTGAAGCCCGCCAATATCCTGCTGGCCCGCTCCACCGGCGGTAAGGGCGAGCGGGTGTACCTGACCGACTTCGGCATCGCGCGGCTGCGCGACGACAGCGGTCACCTGACCCAGACCGGGACGTTCACCGCGACCCTGGCCTACGCCTCGCCCGAGCAGCTGACCGGCTCCGCGCTGGACGGCCGCTCCGACCAGTACTCGCTGGCCTGCACGCTGTTCTGGCTGTTCACCGGGTCCGGTCCGTTCTCGGCGACCAATCCGGCGGCCGTCATCCAGGGGCATCTGCAGAATCCGCCGCCGCCGCTGGGCAGTGCGCGCGCCGGGCTGCCGCCGAGCCTGGACATGGTGATCGCCAAGGCCATGGCCAAGCGTCCCGAGGATCGTTTCCCCAGCTGCAGTGACTTCGCGGCCGCCGCCCGCCGCGCCCTGGCCAATCCGAGCGCGCCGGCCATTCCGCTGGTGCAGCGCACGTCGCCGCCGATGCCGGTGATGCCGTACACCGGCGGGCCGAACCCGGTGGCGCCGTCCCCGACCGGGGGCGCCATGCCGACCGGTATGCCCATGTATACGGGTGGCGCCATGCCGACCGGCAATCCGGTGACCGGGGGCGCGTACTCGACCGGTGTGCCGATGACCGGGGGCGCGTACTCGACCGGTGTGCCGATGACCGGTGCGCCCATGCCGACCGCGGGCCCGCGTCCGCAGACCGCGCCGCCGTCCCCGGCGGTGCCGTATCCGGCTCCGACGCAGGTCAATCCGGCCCCGCCCAAGCCGGTGACCGGTAACTACACCGGGCGCGGGACCAATCAGTACACCCAGCCGCCGTCCTACACCTATCCGAGCCCGGGGCAGCCGCAGCGCCCGCCGGTCGCGCCGGTGGGGGCGCATCGGCCGGCAGCGCCGGCGAAGTCGAACACCGGGCTCATCATCGGCATCGTGCTGGCGGTGGTGGTGCTGCTCATCGTGGTGGTCGCGGTGATCGCGGCGGCGGGCAGCAAGGCCGGCGGCACCAAGGCCGGTGGCGCGCCGGGCAGTGTCGTGAACACCTCGGCGGGCGCCGCGCCCGGGGGCGCCCAGCAGATCGACTGGTCGGTCGCGGCCAAGCAGTTCCCGAAGCTGCTGCCCGCGGTCAAGACCGGCGGGAAGGGCTACAACGGCGCGACCTGCTGGGTGGCCGACTCGCCGGTCTCCTCCGACGCCACCGACGGCACCCCGGACTTCGGCGACTGGAAGGTGCAGTGGCGCTGCTACGGCGGCAGCAACAACAGTGACCCCTTCTACCGCATCTTCGCCTACGACTCGGCTGCCACCGTGCAGACCGTCCTGAGCGGTCTGACCCCGGACACCAAGTCGCAGGACGCGAACGGCGGCAAGACCTACACCAACTACCAGCTCACCGACGACAGCCACCCACGCCTGGTGACCGCCTTCACCGGCGACAACAACCGCGCCCAGTACCTCATGTACACCGACGGCCTCACCGGCAGCCTGGATCCGGTCCTGAAGTGGTGGAAGAACGCACCCATCAACTGACCGCTCGCTGACCTCGCATATTCGAATCCCGAGGCTGATCAGGCTAGGGTCGGCGCAGTATCTGGTTCGCGGCCCCAGCACAGGTCGATGGAGCGCTCGTTCTGGACTGACGGAGCGGGGGAGCGAAGCGGAGGAGCGGAGGAGGGGAGGACGAGACCCTCAGGGCCGCGAACCCGCCGGAGCGAAGCGGAGGCAATTAGATACAGAAAGGGAAGTTGTGCTGCGCGCTGGGGAAGTGTTCGCGGGTTACGAGATCGAACGCGAACTCGGCCGCGGCGGCATGGGGTCGGTGTATCTGGCCCGGCACCCCCGTCTGCCGCGGTTGATCGCGCTGAAGCTGCTGAGCCGGGACGTGTTCGGCGATATCGAGATCCGGCGGCGGTTCGAGCGGGAGGGCGATCTCGTCGCGCGGCTGGATCATCCCAATATCGTGCCGGTCTACGACCGCGGCATCGACGACGCGCAGCCGTGGATCGCCATGCGCTACATCGATGGCCCCGACGCGTCCCAGCTGGAGGCCGCGAATCTGCCGCCGCGCCAGGCGATCCGGATCATTGCCGAGACGGCGCGAGCCCTGGATTTCGCGCATCGCCGTGGCGTGCTGCACCGGGATGTGAAGCCCGCCAACATCCTGCTCGAACGGCTGGACGGCGAGGAGCGAGTGTTCCTGGCGGACTTCGGCATTGCCCGCCTGCGCGACGACGCCACCAAACTGACCCAGACCGGCTCGTTCACCGCGACGCTGACCTACGCCTCCCCGGAGCAGCTCTCGGGTCAGCCGCTGGATCCGCGCTCGGATCAGTATTCGCTGGCCTGCACGCTGTTCCGCTTGCTGACCGGGGATGTGCCGTTCGCCGCCGAGCATCCGGTGGGCATCATCCACGGTCACCTCAATCAGGCGCCGCCGCCGGTCAGCGCGCTGCGGGCCGGACTGCCGCAGGCGCTGGACGCCGTGCTGGCCCGCGCGCTCGCCAAACACCCTGAGGGACGGTTCGATTCGTGCGGCGAGTTCGCCGCGGCGGCCCAGCAGGCGCTGGAGAATCCGGCCGGGGCCACCGTGGTGGCGCACTCGCCATTCGTTGCGCAGTCCGGCGGATCATCGACTGCGCCAGGGCAATTCGGTCCCGCGCCGACGACCCCGTACGGTGTCGATCCGAATCCCGTTCCCGGACAGCAGCCACCCGCGACCATGCGCTACACCGCCCCGGCGCCGGCGCCCGCCCCGCCCGCGCCGCGTCCGGCGCCGCCGCGGAAGAAGCGTTCGAAGCTGCGGGGCTGCCTGCTGGGCGCGGCGGCCGTCGTGGTGCTGCCGCTGGTGGCGGTCGGCGGGTGTCTGGCCGCGCTGGATCGGAGTGGGACCTCGCACACCCCCGCGACCATCTCCGAGGCGCCCACGCCGACCACCGACGACGAGCCGGCCCCGACCGAGACCACCGATCCCGCCGCCGGCATCCCGGAGCATTCGGGCACCGACGCGCAGGTGCTCAGCCAGCGCTTCCCGCAGATGCTGCCGCAGTCCGACCCGAACGCCGACTCGAACTCCGGCACCGGCTACCAGGGCGCGGTCTGCTCGACCTACCAGCATTCCGCGCCCCCGCCCGACACCGGATCCGGCGATCCCGACCTGGGCAACTGGGCGGTGGCCTGGAACTGTGCGGGCGGTGTCGGCCACCCGAGCTACCGCTTCGTCATGTACCGGTCGGCCGCCGATGCCGAGGACGCCCTGAACACGCTGTCGGGGTTCTCCCGGTCCGACGTCAAGGTGCACGGCAACCTGTACACGAACTACCAGCTCAGCGACAGCGCCCTGCTGCGTCCGCGCCTGGTGACGGAGTTCCACTCCCAGGACGGCAAGCACGCTTTCCTGATGTACAGCACCGGTTTCCTCGCCACCGACGACCAGCTGCTGGATTGGTGGCGGTCCGCCCCCATCAATTGAGGGCTGTTCGACGCGGGTGTTTGTGTGGAGTCTGTGAGGACATCGGCATCGGGGACATCCCGGATGGCGTCCATCCCAGAACCTAGACACACTGGACATCATGACTTCGAACGTCTCGGAATCCGCCACGCTCGAGCAGAGCACGGCCGCGGTCGCCGCCCGAGCGACCGATCTTGTGAAGATCTATGGATCGGGCGACACACAGGTTCGTGCGCTGGACGGGGTGACGGCCGAGTTCGCGAAGGGCGAATTCACCGCCATCATGGGGCCCTCGGGCTCGGGCAAGTCGACCCTGATGCACTGCCTGGCCGGTCTCGACGCCGCCACCGCGGGCACGGTCCACATCGGTGACACCGATCTGACCAAGCTGTCGGACAAGCAGATGACCACGCTGCGCCGCGACCGCATCGGCTTCGTCTTCCAGGCGTTCAACCTGGTCCCCACGCTGACCGCGCTGGAGAACATCACGCTGCCGCTGGATATCGCGAACCGCAAGACCGACGAGGAGTGGTTGTCGACGGTGGTCAAGCGGCTGGGCCTGGGCGACCGGCTCACCCACCGGCCCGCCGAGCTGTCGGGTGGCCAGCAGCAGCGCGTGGCCTGTGCTCGCGCGCTGGCGGGCAAGCCGGACATCATCTTCGGTGACGAGCCGACCGGCAATCTGGACTCGCACTCCTCCGGTGAGGTGCTCAATATCCTGCGGGCGGCGGTCAACGAATTCGGGCAGACGGTGGTGATCGTGACCCACGATCCGCGCGCGGCCTCCTACGCCGACCGGGTCGTCTTCCTCGCCGACGGCCAGATCGTGGACGAATTGCGGGAGCCCACGGCCGATTCCGTGCTCGACAAGATGAAGTCGCTGGAGACGCTCTGATGGCTGCCTCCCCGATGCGCAAGGTCGCCTTGCGCAATCTCGCCGCGCACAAGGTGCGCCTGGTACTGACCGTGCTGTCGGTGGTGCTCGGAACCGCCTTCATCTCAGGGTCTTTCATCTTCACCGACACCTTGTCGAGCACCTTCGACAGCATCTTCGCCGCCCAGGCGAAGGGCGTGGACGTGCGGGTACAGCCCAAGGAGCAGCAGTCGCTCGGTGTGCCGAACGACGTGGTGGACAAGCTCTCCCACCTGGACGGCGTCAAGACCGTCGCGCCCAGCGTCAACGGCCCGGTGGTGCTGCTGAAGGAGGGGCACGCCGTACAGACCGGTGGCGCACCGAGTTTCGGGCAGTCGTATCTGCCGCCGGGCAAGTCGGTGGCCGAGCCGGACAAGTTCATCGACGGCGTGCCGCCCGCCCAGCCGGGTCAGGTCGCCATCAACAGGGGCGGTGCGGAGCGGGCCGGGCTGAAGGTCGGCGACCACACCACGGTGCTGGTGCCGTCCAAGGGCAATATCGACGTCACCATCTCCGGCATCTACGACATCGACGCCTCCAATACCGGCGGGTTCATCGCGCTGCAGTTCGAGGATGCGCAGGCCCGCCAGCTGTTCACCGACGGCCTGCACGTGGCGTACGTGGACATCGCGGCCCAGCCCGGGGTGAAGGCCGATGATCTGCGCGATCGGCTCAAGGCGGCGCTGCCCGACTACAAGGTGCAGGACGCCCAGCAGGTGCGTGACGACTTCAAGGCGCAGCTCGGCAATGCGCTGAAGTTCATCAACTACTTCCTGCTGGCGTTCGGGTCCATCGCATTGCTGGTGGGCACGTTCATCATCTACAACACCTTCTCCATGCTGGTGGCGCAGCGACTGCGCGAGCTGGCGCTGCTGCGCGCGGTCGGCGCCAGCCGCGGGCAGATCTCGCGGTCGGTGGTGGGGGAGTCGCTGATCGTCGGATTGATCGGCAGCGCACTGGGTCTGGCGGCGGGCGTGGGCCTGGCGTTCGGCCTGTCCGGGCTGCTGAATGCGTTCAAGCTGGGGCTGCCCACCGGCACCATGTCGCTGCAGCCGCGCACCGTGCTGGTGGCCCTCGGCGTCGGCACCGTGGTGACGGTGCTCAGTGCGTACGCGCCGGCGCGGCGGGCGGCCAAGGTGCCGCCGGTGGAGGCGATGCGCTCGGAGTCCAACTCGGCCGGAGAGTCGTTGCGGCTGCGCACCATTATCGGCGCGGTGCTGGCGGTGGCCGGCGCGGTGCTGGTGGTGCTGGGTGCGCGCGGCACCGGCGGCAGTGCGGCCACGGTGGTCGGAATCGGCGCTGCCGCACTGATTTTCGCGGTGCTGTTCGCCTCCCCGGCGCTGTCGCGACCGGTGGTGACCGGGCTGGGTGTGCTGGTGCGGCCGTTCGGTCCGGTCGGAAGGATGGCGCGCAACAACGCGATTCGCAATCCGCGCCGGACCGCCGCGACGGCTTTCGCGCTGACCCTGGGCCTGATGCTGGTGTCGGCCATCGGCATGCTCGGCTCCTCGGCCAAGGCCAGCGTGAGCGACTTGGTCGACAAGGGCGTGAAGGCCGACTACATCCTGGCCGGGCCGCCCGGCGGCATCATCGGCGTCCCGCTGGCCGCCACCGCCACCGTCGGGCAGGTGCCGCGGGTCAAGGACGTGGTGGCCTTCCACGGTGTCGCCCTGAGGGTCGACGGCAAGCAGGTGCTCGGCACCGCGCCCGAGGGGCCGATGGCCAAGGTGCTCAACTACACCATGGAGCAGGGCACCGACCGGCTCGGCGACGACGACATCATGGTGTCGGAAACCTATGCCTCCGACCATGATTGGAAGCTCGGCGAGAGCGTCGAGATCTCCAGCATGGACTACAAGAAGTTCAAGGTCACCGTCGCGGGCATCTACAAGGACACCCAGCTGCTGCAGAACATGGTCACCTCCATGGCCCTGTACCAGAAGACGGTTCCGGTCAGCTACCAGTCCAGCTTCCTGGTCCTGGTCGCCGCCCAGCCCGGCGCCGACCTCCCCGCCATGCGGAAGAACCTGGAGAAGGCCACCGAGCAGTACGTCATCGTCCAGGTGCTGGACCGCAACGACTTCAAGGGCGCCCAGGGCAAACAGATCGACACCCTGCTGGCCATCCTCTACGGCCTGCTGGCGCTGGCGGTGGTCATCGCCATCCTCGGCATCGTCAATACGCTGGCCCTGTCGGTGGTGGAGCGCCGCCGCGAAATCGGCATGCTCCGCGCGGTGGGCATGCAACGGGCGCAGGTCCGCCGCAGCATCTACCTGGAGTCCATGCTCATCGCCATCTTCGGCGCGGTGGTGGGCGTCATCCTCGGCCTCGCTCTCGGCATAGGCTTCCTCAAAACCCTTACCGATCTGGGCATTGCCACCATCGCCGTGCCCTGGGCACAAATCGTGCTCATGCTCCTCGGCTCCGGCGTGGTCGGCGTCCTCGCCGCCCTCTGGCCCGCTGTGCGAGCCGCCCGCACACCCCCACTGGCCGCCATCGCCGACCTGTAAGCACTCCGGACCGATCTGGGCCCCTCGGGATTTCGATCCCGAGGGGCCCATTGCGTCTCCGCCGCCGCGGCCTCGCTGGCGGGGCTGAGACGAGTTGTCATCGGGCGTTCACCCCGCGCGCCCACAGAAGTCAGATTTGCTGCCTACTGTCAGCCGCCATGTTTGCTGTGGCCGGGGAGGGACTCGGGACGCGGGTCGTCCTGGAGGAACTGAGCCGTACCTATTCGGACGGGACCGGTTTGCTGCCCGCCGATCTGGTGATCGAACCCGGGGAGTTCGTGTCGGTGCTGGGGCCGTCCGGGTGCGGGAAGTCCACGCTGTTGCGGCTGCTGGCGGGGTTGGATCGGCCGCAACAGGGGCGGATTCGGCTCGGTGACGAGGTGGTCTGCGATGTCGGTCGGGGGGATTTCGTGCCGCCGCGGCGCAGGCGTCTGGGGATGGTGTTCCAGGATCTGGCGTTGTGGCCGCATCTGACTGTCGCGGCGAATGTCGGGTTCCCGCTGCGGGTTACCGGCGTCGCGCGCGCCGAGGCGGGGCAGCGGGTGGCGGAGGCGCTGGCGCGGGTCGAGCTGGCCGCGGCGGCGGAGAAGATGCCGCATCAGTTGTCCGGCGGGCAGCAGCAGCGGGTGGCCATCGCCCGGGCGCTGGTGGCGCGGCCGAGCCTGCTGCTGATGGACGAGCCGCTGTCGGCGCTGGATGCGGCGCTGCGGGAGCAGCTGCGCACCGAGATTCGCTCGCTGACCACGGAATTGGGTCTCACCACGGTCTTCGTCACCCACGATCAGGCGGAGGCGTTGAGCATGTCCGACCGCATCGTGGTGATGCGGGCCGGGCGCGTGCTGCAGCACGGTAGTCCGGAGGAGCTGTATCACCGGCCCGCCGATCTGTTCGTGGCCGAGTTCGTCGGCACCTTCAATCCGCTGCCGTCCGGTGGCGGTGTGCGCGCCGAGGCCGTGCGGGTCCTCGGCGACACGCCCGCCGCGCCGGACGAAGTGACCGTGTCGGGGACGGTCCGATCGTCCGTCTTCACCGGCGGCGCATACCAGTTGCGCTGCGCGGTCGACGGCGTCGATCGGCTCTGGACGGTTCCGGACCGGCGCGCGCACGCGGCCGGGACCGAACTGCGGTTGGCGGTACGAGCGGACGACGTCGTCACTCCCGCCGCCTGAACCCGCTCTCCACCAGGCTTTTTCGAAAGGAATCCCCGAAATGTCGATGTCCCGTCGCGCTTTCGCCGCGGCCACGCTCGCGTCGGCGCTCGTGCTCGCCGGTTGCGGTTCGGCCGCCGATGACACCGCGAAGACCGCGGTCACCAGCACCTGGACCGCCCCGGCGGGCCTGTCGGGCGAACTCACCCTGTACTCGGCCAACCCGCAGGAGCTCACCGACGACCTGGTCGCCGCCTTCACCAAGGCGTCCGGCGTGAAGGTGAACGTCTTCGCCGGGGAGACCGGCAAGATCACCGCGAAACTCGATGCCGAATGGGCGAATCCGCAGGCCGACATCGCCTACCTGGCCTCCTGGACCCCGGCCGCGAAGTACGCGGCCGACGGCCGCACCCTGCCCTACCGCCCGGCCGGATCCGACCAGATCCGCGCCGGCTGGGCCGGCAAGGACGACGCCTTCGTCGGCCGCGACGGTTCGGCGCTGACGCTGGTGGTCAATACCAAGGCCACCACCGCCCGCCCGCAGGACTGGGCCGATCTGGCCGGGCCGGACTACAAGGGCAAGGTGATCATGCCCGACCCGCGCGAATCCGGCACCGCCCGTGACCTGATCGCCGCCATGGTCGCGGCCTGGGGCAAGGACAAGACCTGGGAGCTGTTCGACAAGCTCTTCGCCAACGGCATGGTGGTGCACGGGGCGAACGGCCCGGCCCTCGACGATGTCACCGCCGGATCGCACGCCGTGATCCTGGGCGGCGTCGACTACTCCGCCTACGACGCCATCGCCAAGGGCGAACCGCTGCAGGTGATCTCGCCGTCCTCGGGCACCACCATCACCCCGCGCCCGGTGTTCGTGCTGAAGACCGCCAAGAACCCGGCCGCGGCGAAGGCGTTCCTGGACTTCATGTTCGCCCAGCAGGGTCAGCAGATCTCGGCCGCGCACCAGATGATTCCGGCCCGGCCCGAGGTGTCCGTCGCCGACGGCACCCGCAAATACGAGGACGTCAAGCAGCTTTCGTTCACCTGGGACCAGGTGAAGAGCAGCGGCAGCGACGTGCTCGCCGAATTCAGCAAGCGCTATCTGGGCGCGGCGTGACCGCACGCCTCGACGAGGCCGCATCCGGTCGTGCGGCCACCCGCCCGCGCACCGGCGGCGGGGTCTACGCCCTGCTGGCGCTGCTGCTGGTCGGTGTGGCCGCGCCACTGGTGGCGGTGCTGATCCGGGCGGTGACCGGCTACGACGGGCGGCCGTCCGCGCTCGGGCAGCTCACCGAATCGGCGAATCTGCGGATCGCCGGCAATACGGTGCTGCTGGGTGTGCTGGTCGTGGTCATCGCCACCGTGATGGCCGCGCCGCTCGCCTTCCTCATGTCGTGGACGCCGCTGCGGCGGCACCGGTGGATCGACATCGCCGTCATGGTCCCGTTCCTCACCCCGCCGTATGTGGCGGCCATGGCGTGGCTGGACTTCACCCGCGTCAACGGTCTCGCCGAGCGGTGGTTCGGGCCGTTCGGCGCGGGGTTGCGCGCCGTGGTGGAGACCCCGGCCGGGATGGCGGCCATCATGGCGTGCGAAATCTTCACCTTCCTGTACCTGCTGCTGCGCAACCGGCTCGACACCATCCCCGCCAGCGCGGATGAAATGGCCGCGGTGGCAGGGGCATCCGCCGGGCAGCTGCTGCGGCTGGTGCTGGCCCCGCTGCTGACACCCACCTACGCGCTGGGCGCGCTGATCGTGTTCATCCGCGCCGCAGGCGAATTCGGCACGCCGGTCACGCTCGGCAATCAGATCGGCTTCCCGGTGCTGGTGTCGGAGATCTACGGGAACGTCACCATCGACCCGCTGAATTTCCCGCGGGCCGCCGCATTGTCGAGCCTGCTGCTGGCGATGGGGATGACCGTGTGGGGGCTGCAGCAGTGGGTGAGCCGCCGCGATATCGGGTTCGGCGGCCGCGCCGCGCGCCGCGCCACCGTCGGGACCGGTCGCTGGACCGCGGCCGCGCTGCTGTGGCCGGGCCTGGTGCTGCTGGTGTCGGTGGTGGTGCCGTATATCGCGATCCTGCTGGGCGCCATGACGATTCTGCGGTCCAAGCCGCCGACGCCGGACAATCTCACCTTCGACTACTTCGCGAGAGTGCTGCGTCCGGGCCGCGGGCTGGAGGCGCTGCAGAACAGCGTGGTGCTGGCCTTCATCGCGGCCACCGTGACCACCGTGCTGGCCGTCGCCTGCGCCCTGGTGATCGTCCGGCGCGGCCGGGATGCCGATCCGCGGGCGCGAGCCGCGGCCCGGCGGGGCGTCGATCTGCTCGGCATCGCGCCCGACACCGTGCCCACCATCGTGCTGGTCATCGGCTTCATCTTCTTCTGGAACGCGCCCTGGCTGCCTTTCACGCCGTACAACACGCGCGCGATGGTGGTGCTCGCCTATGTGGTCATCACCCTGCCCATGGCGTTGCAGCAGGTGAAGACCGCCTATGCCGCCATCGACGACACCCTGCTGGAGGCCGCGGCCGCCGCGGGCGCGAACACCTGGCAGATCCTGCGCCGCATCACGATTCCGCTGCTCGTCCCCGGCATCGTCGCGGGCTGGCTGCTGGCGTTCCTGCTCGGTGTGCGCGAGGTTGTCGCGTCCTCGATGGTGCGGCCGTCCTCGCTGCCGCTGCTGTCGCCGTGGATTCTCGGCCAATTCGATCAGGGCCACCGTGCCGAGGCCATGGCCATGACGGTGATCGGCGTGCTCAGCTCGACCGTTGTCCTGGTGGTCCTGGAGTGGTGGCGGCGCCGCCTCACCGAGCGGTCCACCCGATGATCCGGCTGGCACACGTCGCCGACATCCACCTGGGCGCCCGCCTGCGGGCGGTCCCGGACTATCCCGGATGCCCTGCCATCGATCCGGTCGAGGACGCCTACGCCGCGTTCGCCGTTCTCCTGCAACGGATTCTCGACGAGCGCTACGACGGCGTCCTCCTCGCCGGCGACCTCTTCGACCGGCACGAAGCCACCCCGCGCGCCCTCGCCACCGCCGAGCAGGCGCTGGCCGACCTGCACGATGCGGGCATCCCCGTGGCCCTCATCTGGGGCAACCACGACGCCGAATCTCCGCTCCCGCAACACCTCCGGCTCCCACCCACGGCCTGGCTCGCCCCCGCCGACAACCCTGCCACCCACCGCTGGCCCGACCTCGGCATCGCCCTGCACGCCCAATCCATCGCCGCCCGCGACGACCTCCGCGACCTTGCCGCCGGCTACCCCACGCCCCTCACCGCCGCGACCAACATCGCCCTGCTCCACACCAGCCTCACCGGCCAGCACAGCCGCCGCGCCTGCGCCCCAACCACTCTCGCCACCCTGGCCGCGCATGGCTACGACTACTGGGCCCTGGGTCACGTCCACCAGCGCACCCACTTCGGCCCGGCCTCCTACGCGGGAAGCCCCCATCCCGCCCGCAAGTCCGAGACGGGCCCGCGTGGTTTCCTCGAACTGCGCCTCTCCGGCCGCCTCACCACCCACCCCGTCGACACCTCGCCGGTCATCCGCGAACCTCTCACCGCCACAACAGAAGACGACATCTGGAAACAGTTCGACAACTATGCGTCGGCCGCCCGTCTCGTGATCTGGACCCTGGACGCCCCCACCCACCTCCTCGCCCCCGCCCGCTCCGCAGCCCGCAACTACCCCAACTTCGCAGTGGCACTTCCCTAAACCTCCGCGGACCCCTACCGCCTCGACGGCATCTCCGCCATCCACGGCTTCCACGAATTCATCGCCATCGACCGCTCCGACCAGGTCCCGGCTCTCGTCGTCGGCTCCGACGACTGATCCATATCGCTCTGTTCGAACCTGCCTGGGTCGGAACATTCGAGTCGGGCTGCGTGTTGGTCGGCGCATGATCTTCGTTCTGGTTCCCGGTGGATGGCATGGCGGTTGGTCGTATACACCACTGGCGAACTCGCTGCGCCAGCATGGACACGACGCCTATCCCGTGACTCTCACCGGCGTGGGCGATCGCAACCACCTGCTGACTGCCACAACGAATTTGGACACACACATCAACGACGTCACGGCAATGCTCGAATCCGAGCGTATTACCGATGCCGTGCTGGTCGGTCACAGCTATGCCGGCATGGTCATCACGGGCGTCGCCGACCGCGTCCCGGAGCGAGTTGCCACCCTGGTGTATTCCGACGCCTATGTGCCTGCCGACGGCCAATCCTGCTTCGAGCTCACCTCCGCAGAGTTTCGACGGATGTTCATCGAGGGGACGGGTGACAACGGATTCGCGGCGAGGCCCCCCGAAGGCCTCGATCCGCGTGCCACCAGCCATCCCATGGCATCGTTCCTGCAGCGGATCCGGCTCAGCGGCCGGGCGCCCGAGAGCATCCTGCGCGAGTACATCTATCTGTCCGGGTGGGAGGGCACGCCGTTCACCGATGTCTATCAGCGGTTGCGAAACGACCCATCCTGGCGCACCCACAGTTTGCCCACCAGCCACAATGTGCTACGGGATGCCCCGGAGGAATATCTGAAGCTATTGCTGGACATCGCGGACCGGACCACGGCAGCCCGCACCGGTGCTACGCCCCCGACCACTCCACCGGGTCACGCGGTTCAGGACCCGCACCCAGGTAATGACGCCCATCATCGCAACCTGGACTGACCACACCCGCACCCGGGACAAGGCTGGCATGTCCGCTCGTAGCCACATCCTGCGCTGACCGAACCGGCCAGTGGAAGATCAACGGGCAGAGCGCCGTACGGCCGCCGGCAGTGCGCGCTCATGGCTCCCCTTTATGTCAAGACCGGGATGTGGGTGTGGGGTTAGCCTGGTTGGTGGGTCCGGGATGTGGCTTGTCCGAAGGATCGGGTG